>NZ_CP087203.1:1228326-1535408 GCF_026016325.1 Pseudomonas sp. B21-056 | reverse complement strand
TGCCGGCATCCTGAATTCAGTGAAGGCGTGCGGGCCCGACTGATCGACAAGGACCAGAAACCTCACTGGCACTGGCCGGACATCAACCATGTGCCTGAAGCGGCAGTGGAGGCGCACTTCCACAAGGCCTGGGAAGGACGGCATCCGCTGGCGGATCTGGCCAATGAATAGAAATCCCGGATGAAACCATGTGGGAGCGAGCCTGCTCGCTCCCACAGATTTTGTTGCAGGCGAAAAAAAGCGGCGCTCGATGCGCCGCTTTCAGTTACCTGGAGATCAGCGGTGACTGCCCCGTCCATCATGATCGCCCCGTCCCCGACGGTCATGGCCGCCCCAGTCACGGCCACCCCAACCACCCCGGTCATGGCCGTCCCAGCCGCCCCGACTCGGATAAGACCGATAGACTGCCCGCGGTGGCGAATAATAGCGGGGAGCGGGTTGGTAGTAGCGCGGCGCCGCTTGGTAATACCTTGGTGCCGAATAGTAGCGCGGCGCCGAGTAATAACTCCCACCGCCGTAATAGACCGGCGCCGGTGAGGTGTAGACCTCGGAACGGTAATAGCTCGAGTCTCCGTCGTAGTAAGGCACGCAGGCCGAAAGAGTCAAACCGAGAAACGCAAGGAGCAGCAATCGTCGATACATGGCGGCCTCCTGGACCGCGAATGGGCCGCATCAGCGACGCTGATGGGCGGCAGTCATCTTTCGGTGACTGACGATTAATCTGACAACAAAAACGGAATCTGGTGCGATTTGGCAATAAGTTGAAACATCTAGCCTTTTGCCTGTTTCCCGGACTCGCCACAGAGTCCCCTCCACAAATCCCGTCGCCATTTCCTACAAGCCACTAAACTGAGTCCATCCGATCGCCGCTCAGGGAATCGCCATGTCGCCTCGTTCGCCGTTGTATTCCCAACGCAAACCGCTCCTGGCACTGGCGGTGCTGCTGGGTACGGGCTTTCTGGTGATTTCGCTATTGGGCTATTACGTCGCCCACACCTCGATACGGGACAACCTGCTCAAGGTCCTGTACCTGAATCTTGTGATTGGCCTGCTGATCACGCTGGCGGTGCTATTAGTGCTGTGTCGGATCATCAGCAGCTATCAACGCCGCATCGATGCCCAGGCAACGCTCGACAGCCTGACCGAACTGCCCAACCGCCGGGGCTTCGACCTGCTCGCCGTGCAAGCTCTCCATGAGGCTCAGCGCGAGCCCAGACCCTTGACCGCATTGTTGCTGGAACTGGACGACTTCAAGCGACTGGACACCGCCCATGGTCACATCGCCAGCGATCAACTGTTGACCGGGTTTGCCCGCGACCTGACCGATAGCCTGCGACATTCGGACATCGTGTGTCGCTGGAGTACCGACGCCTTTGTCGTCCTGCTCAAGGACACCGACGGACAGACAGGTCTGAAAATCGCCGAGAAAATTCGTCAGCACATCGAGAGGCAACGCTATTTCTGCAGTGGGAAGCAACTGCTGGCGACTATCAGCATCGGCCTCACCACCTTGCAGGACAACGACACCTTGCACAGCTTGCTGTCGCGGACCGATCATGCGCTGCAACGTGCCCGACAAACCGGAAGCAACCGAACCTGCGTTGAGATGCCCCACTCCAGTTATGAATAAACCCGACTTGTGCCCCGCCTGCGGCAGCGCCAATGACTGCACCCTGGCCAACCCGAACACAGCCGACCGAGCCTGCTGGTGTTACGGTGTGAGTATCGACCCGGTAGTGCTCGAGGCATTGCCAGCCGAACTGCGCAATCAATCCTGCCTGTGCCCACGCTGCGCCCGAGTCGAAAGCCAATTGCGCGCCAGACAGCAGCCGATCGCGTAAGATTCCCGCCCTCCGCTCCCTTGCCTGAATTGCCCATGCGCGTCGACCGTTTCCTCAGCAATCTACCGCGCTTCAATCGCCAACAGGTCCGGTTGTTGCTGGTGGCGCGTCGGGTGCGAATCGATGGTCTGGTGGTCAGCGACCCGCACGCTCAGGTCCGTGAGTTCAGTCGCGTCGAGGTCGACGACGAATTGCTGCAGGCAGGCCGACCGGCGCGGTATTTCATGCTGCACAAACCCACCGGCTGCGTCAGCGCCACCCGCGATCCGCAGCATCCCACCGTGCTCGATTGGCTGGACGAGCCGGACAAGGACGACCTGCACATCGCCGGACGCCTGGACTTCAACACCACCGGGCTGATGCTGATCACCAATGACGGCAGTTGGTCGCGACGCCTGACCCAGCCACAGACCAAACTGCCAAAGGTCTACTACGTCGAAACCGAGCAGATCATTACTGCCGAATACGCCGTCACCTTCGCCCGAGGCCTGTACTTCGCTTTCGAAGACCTCACCACCTTGCCCGCGGAGTTGACGCTGCTGGGGCCGAACTCGGCGCGGCTGAGCATCGTTGAGGGGCGCTATCATCAGGTCAAACGCATGTTCGGCCACTTCGATAACAAAGTGTTGCGCCTGCACCGCGAAGGCATGGGGCCGCTTTCGCTGGACGCCGATCTCGAGCCGGGCCAATACCGCGCCTTGACCCCCGAAGAAGTCAGCCTGATCTGAGCTACGGACCGCCGGGCAGAAGTGTCGAACAATTTTCAAAAAGACACTTGCGCAACGGCCATCCCCCTGCTTGAATCAGACCGTCGGCCGAAATGTGACCGATGAGTCACCCCATACCTCTAAGAAACTTTTTGTCGGCCAGAACCTCTGGTTCCGCCTTGCCCGCCGACAAACTGCCCGCTTAATAACAACACCCGTCGACCGGTCTTTTTGGGATCGACTTGGGCCTTATCTTCCAGGCGAATGCCTACCTGTCACATTGCCCGTGCAATCTCATTGCGCGCATACCCGCTTGCCAGGAGTCTATGACATGAGGCCAGAAATCGCTGTGCTGGATATACAGGGTCAGTATCGGGTTTACACGGAGTTCTATCGCGCAGACGCCGCACAAAAGACCATCATCCTGGTCAACGGCTCGCTGGCCACTACCGCGTCGTTTGCACAGACCGTCAAGAACCTTCATCCGCAATTCAACGTCGTGCTGTACGACCAGCCCTACGCGGGCAAGTCCAAGCCCCACAACCGGCACGAGAAGATGCTGACGAAGGAAGTCGAAGGCCAGATCCTGCTGGAGCTGATCGACCATTTCGCCGCCGAACACGTGCTGTCGTTCTCATGGGGCGGCGCCGCCACATTGACCGCGTTGTCCCAGCGCCCGCGACGTATCGAAAAAGCCGTGATCAGCTCGTTCTCACCCATCCTCAATGCGCCGATGCGCGACTACCTCGAGCGTGGTGTCGATTACCTGGGCAACCTGGACGGCGACCGTGTGGGGCATCTGGTCAACAGCACCATCGGCAAGCACCTGCCGCCGCTGTTCAAGCGCTTCAACCATCGCCACGTCAGCAGCCTGGCCGAGCATGAATACGGGCAGATGCATTTCCACATCAGCGAGGTGCTCCAGAGCGACCTCGGCTGCTACGCCACTGCTGCGAAAAAAATCAACGTGCCGGTGCTGTTCCTGAACGGTGAATGGGACGAGTACACCTCGGCCGCCGACGCCAGGCTTTTCGCCACCCATGTGCAGCACAGCACGTTCAGCACGCTGCAAGCCACCGGGCACTTCCTGGACATGGAGCACAAGGCCGCCTTCCGGGACAGCCGCAACGCCTTGCTGGGCTTCCTCAAACCGGGCCACCACGAAAGCCGACCACGCTACAGCCAGGTGCAGGGCTACCATGCACTGGCAATCTGAAACCGCGTCCTCGCGAGCAAGCCCCGCCCCCTCGACAACGGGGCTTGCTCGCGAACGACCGCTCTGGTTTGAGGCTTGCGTCGACGGGCAACCTCAGCGTCGGTAAAGAAAAACTTCAAATCCGCGCCCACATCTGGTACAAAGTCAGCCGCTCTGAGCGGGTGTCGTATAATGGCATTACTCCAGCTTCCCAAGCTGATAACGAGGGTTCGATTCCCTTCACCCGCTCCAATCGAATTCTGGTCTCGCGTCGTGGTGGTTTTGACGGGGGATATAAAAACCGGCACTGGGTGGCCGGTTTTTTTTGGTCTGGAATTTATGTGTTGCCGGCGCGTACGGACGCGGTTGAATGGAATGTCCCAGTTCCCCTACTAGTGGCCTGTACAGTTAATCGAGTGCACGAATAGCCACACAGACCACCCGCCACCCGCGAGCATCGAGCAAACATACGGGGGAACCGGGATGTGCTCCCTCAGCTGACCTCTTCGAGCTCCAATAAGGTACTCAACGTCTGACGCTTCCTGATCAGCCGATCTTCACCACCATCCATTAATACCTCCGCAGCATGTGTGCGACTGTTGTAGTTAGAAGACATGGAAGCGCCATAAGCCCCTGTGTCATGGAACACAAGATAATCTCCTACCTCGGCAGCGGGTAGAAGTCGAGACTCGACAATCCCGCCATCGGACTGGGTAAAGACATCACCGGACTCGCAAAGCGGACCCGCCACCACGGTAGCCCGCATTGGTAATGGCTCATCGCGCGAAGTAATCAAGGAAATCTCGTGATAACTGCCATACAGCGATGGACGCATCAGGTCATTGAAACCCGCATCAACCAGTGTGAAGTGGTTGCTGCCCATCTGCTTGATTGCACGCACCTCTGACACGAGTACTCCAGCATCAGCAACCAAAAAGCGCCCTGGCTCGATTTCCAGGCGTACCGGATGACCTAGATGGCGTTCAATTTGCTTCCTGGCGGCATCCCACTGCGCAAAATAATGGTCGGCATCGACGGGCTTTTCGCCAGCCCGGTATGGAACGGACAAACCGCCTCCAGCTGAAATGGCCTCGATATCATGGTCCATGCCTGCTATCAGTTCTGCCATGGTGCTGCAGACTTGCTTTAAATGCTGGTAATCCACTCCAGAACCAATGTGCATGTGCAGACCGACAAGATGAAAATCGTATTTACGGACCAGCGTCAGGGCGTCCTCTAACTGCGTATGCCATATTCCATGCTTGCTGTTTTCGCCGCCGGTATTGGTCTTACGACTGTGCCCATGACCAAAGCCTGGATTGATCCGTAGCCATATGCGATGACCAGGTGAAAGCGGTCCCAACTGACGCAGCATATCGATTGAACCAACATTGACTTCGACTTGCGCCTCTACCACTCGCTGCAATGTGGCTTGATCAAACACGTCGGCAGTGAATACGACTTGCGCAGCTCCCGACGACGCCCTGCTGACAAATCCTGCACGTAGCGCGCGTTCTATCTCACCCAATGACACGGCATCTACCACCGCCCCGGCATCGCGCATCAACCGCAGGATATGGAGATTGGAACAGGCCTTCTGGGCAAAGCGAACGGTATCGAAAGCAGCCAGCTGCTTGATACGCTGTTGGATCATCTGGCCGTCGTACACCCACAAAGGGGTGCCATAGTGAACCGCAAGTTTCGATACAAGACTCTCAGGGAAGGAACTCATGTCAGCAAGTCTCAGGTAAGCGGCGCGCCTGAAGCGCGGGCAGGATAGAAATGATAAGCACCGGAAGTACAACCAGGCCGATGCCCGCCAGGGTTGTCATGCCCAAAGGTTCATATAGAAGAGCGACCGCGAATATGACCCCGAAATACGTACTGTTTTCGGTAAAAACCTCAAAGCCCAGGGAATGGGGCTTTATCATTTTCACATCCTCTCCCCATCGCACTGCCGGGAGGCATTGAGCCACCCACTGCAGATATTGGTTGAACTCTCGCCGTGTGGTTCTTTGAAAGCCAGCGTTCACATACTGGTAGAGGCGCTTGTGTTCATGAAGAAACGCTAGAAAGGAGAAAGGGCTGGTTGGGTCAGCAAAACTGACGAGGTCTTTGAGGAAACTGTTCTGGACAGTCGTATTCTGTAAAAGCATCCCGGCATGCCAACTAAAATGGTTCTGCTTTTCGAGGAAGCAGTTCCGAACAGTCTTTATCGGGTGAAGAAGCGCCGCAACGCTCAGGTTGAACGGACCCGCACCTACTCCCACGGCATCAAATACTTGATTGTCCATCGGTCTTCCCTACCTTGATTAGCGCGTGTGCATCAACGGTGCTATCGCGCAGTGGGCGGCATCATGAGGAAAGACCAGCCACTCATAAAATATCAATATTCAGTAACTTTATTCATTTATGATATGGCTCTATCGAAAACGATGAGTTCCTGTTCATGTCAGCCACGCTGCGCCACGTAGAAGTGTTTCGAGCAGTCATGACCTCAGGCAGCGTTACGGAAGCCGCAGCAATGCTGCATACCTCCCAGCCAACTGTGAGCCGCGAGTTGGCACGCTTTGAGCAATTGACCCAACTCAAACTGTTTGATCGAGTGCGTGGCCGTTTGCGACCTACGGCTCAAGCCCTTTCTCTTTTCGAGGAGGTGCAACGGGCCTACTTTGGCTTAGGGCGGATTCTGAACACGGCCGCGTCATTAAGGGAGTTCGAGCACGGTCAGCTATCGATTGCCTGTCTACCAGTGTTCTCGCAATCCTTGCTGCCCAAGGCATGCCAGCGTTTCTTTGCGCAGTTCCCAAAAGCCAGCATGAGCATTACGCCGCAAGAGTCCCCCTTATTAGAGGAGTGGCTGTCGGCCCAGCGCTACGATCTTGGAATGACAGAAGTGGCCATAGCCCCCCCCAGGGACAGAGCTTCTGCCCTTGATGGTTGTTGATGAAGTCTGTGTTCTGCCAATGGGCCACCCGCTATTGAAGAAACATACGTTGGCACCTGAGGACTTCTCTTCAAAGCCTTTTATCAGCTTGTCCAACCTTGATAGCTACAGACAGCAGATCGACGAAATTTTCCGTCAAGCCCAAGTGGAACGGCAAATGGTCTTGGACACCCATAGCGCCGCATCAGTCTGCGCATTGGTTCGGGAGGGGGTTGGCCTTGCCATCGTCAATCCACTGACTGCACTGGACTTCGTTGGGCAAGGTTTGGAAATCCGGCCGTTCACAGCATCGATACCGTTCACCGTCAGCCTCGTTAAACCCCTGTACCGACCGGCCTCCCCACTGGTTATCCTGTTTGAAGACGCATTGCGCGAACAAGCCGCGTTAGTTGAGGCACGACTGGCTACGATCAGCAGTCGCTCGCATGTGAACCGTGGCGATCGAACGGATATTTGCTAACGCCCTTGGGAGCAAGGTTGGATGGCGCCCCATGGTATTTCCCGCTATCCACCGGCACGCAGAGTAAATAAAGGAGAGCAGGCATGCGCGTCATTGATTCATACCTTCCTACCTATCAATTCAGTGAAGTGCATTCAATAGACGTACCAGTGTCTCCCTCCCGGGCGATGGCGCAAGCGCTTGCTCATCGTCCGGAAGACGACTGTTTTTTTCGATATGCAATCAAGCTCCGCGAGCTGCCTATGCGCCTGCTGGGTAAGTATCGACGCGAGGGGTTTGAGCGACCCGCTTCCTTCGGCCTGGATAACTTCACATTGCTCCAGCGTAATGACGACACAGAGGTCGCTTACGGGCTGGCTGGCAAACTCTGGAAAGCTGACTATGGCCAAGCCCTTATCGCGGATGCCGAAGCTTTTCAGGCATTCAATGAGCCGGGTAACGTGAAGCTGGTTATAGATTTCACATGCCAGTCATTGCGGCCAGGTTTGACGAGAGTCACCACGGAGACGCGAATACAGTGCCTTGACGCTGATGCGCTACGTAGTTTTACGTCGTACTGGTACCTGATTCGACCTGCCAGCGGTCTCATTCGTCGTCGCATGTTGAAGGCGATTGCGAGACGTTGTGGGAGCTGAGTCTGCGTGAATTCATATTCTGGTTGAAGTATCTGAGTTACAGAGACCAAACGTATTTTGCAGCAAAAGCAAAAACGACAAACAGGATCAGAGCGAACACGGCACCAACGCTGAGTGGCAACAAGGTAGCGCGGATTCTGGTCGGGGTCGTGCGTCTCATCTCCTCAGCGAAAGCCGCTACCTCAAGATGGAGTTGCTCAATGTTGGCTTGATTACTACGAGGTGGACATATTCCTTTCTCCTCCAGAGTCGCGGGCCGTGCTGAAATGCATCATGCACATGCTAGGTAGACCCCTAGACTTGGCTCAGAAGCCTTTCGAGTTCACCCGCCTGAGACGCAAAGTCTTCGGGTCGGCGTTTGCGGAAGGTTTCCAGATTTCTGAGTTTCCATTGCAGTGCAGGTAGCTGCGCAACGTGCTGACATTGCAACAAAGACCAGTCGGGTCGTGCCCACGCGAGCCCTTCCAGGAATTGCTTATGGGCCACACTCAATCTTGCTGGTAATTCACGACGAAGCTGCGCCCGAGCATCAAGCAACGTGGACAAGGGGCACGCGACTTCGGTCATGCCCATGAAGGCACGGTCGTACTCGGCAGCGATATTCTTGTCATTGCCGAATAACACTTCATGAATCGGTCTATTGTGCCCGGCCAGATAGACCACAAAGCACTCCACCATACCGTCGGTGATTCCCCCTGTTTCGTATAGCTGCCACACATCAAAAAGATCGCGAGGGTGTTGCCGGTCAAGCGCGGCGGTTAGTTTCCCGGCATAGAGCTCGTCTGGGGCAAGAGTGGGTACGTCAAACTCGACACCGAAAAGATCACCCGTCCTGGCACAAAGTTGTCGCCGCTCCACAGGCAGAACCGTCCCTCGAAACACGACATTGACTTCGATCTTGACTTGGCTGGTCTCGTTTTCAACGATCAGCTTGGTATCGCCCAACTCCCCGCTGCGAACAAGGCGGGTATGCACGCCAAGACTCTCAACACGTTCTGAAATAGCTGCCAACTCCTGATTGATCGCACGTAGCGCGTCCTCACGAGGGGTCTGCCATGGCAGGTATACGACATCGATGTCGACCGACAGACGCGGCATATCTTGCATAAAAAGATTGATGGCGGTGCCGCCCTTCATGGCAAAGATATCGTTGGCGAATACATCGGGGGCAACGGCGAGCAAAAGGCGGACGGTGTCCGCATAGCTTTTATCCATGAGGTTTCAGGCTCAACAGCGTGCCGTCATCAAGGCGGCTCATCCAGCGCTTGTTGCTGCCGGTACGGACCTCGTGTTGCGCCAGCAAAGCATCGACATCTACGACATTCGTCTCGCGAGCCCAGGAGAGGAACAGACGTACAGCCTTCACGCTGGTGCAGCAGGACAACAGATGCCCAAGGAGCTCCTTGCGGGGAGAACGTAAACCGTCGAACAGATTGCGTGCCTCTTCGAGACCTTGTTTCACACCTGTCTCATACAGCAACTCCATGAGCGCACGCTCGGGAACGGATACTTGCATTCCCTCTGGTAGACCCGGCGGGGTAGTTAGCGTCTTGACGGGCAAAACAGTGTCCGGCCACTCGAACAGTTGGGCGTGCACATAACGAGCAGGAAAACGCGAGGTGAACCATGTTGGCAATACAAAGCGGGTATCGCCCCACAAGACCAGCGTATCTCGAGTGCTCAGGTTATGGCGCACACCCTGCACAGCCAATGCACTCTTGCCGCCGATGTGCAGACCAGGCACACGCTTCTGGAGGAACAGGATTGCCTTGTGAACGCCGAAGTCATCATTCGGGAAGGCATAGACCCCTTGTGCCAGACGCACGAGCCAACCTCCTTGCGCATAGCGTGCGGCGAGCTGCGCCGAGACCCCGAACTGCTCAAGAGTAGCGAGATCGAAGGGTGCGCCGCGAGGTAATTCCGCTTGAAGACGCTTGATTATCTGATGTCGGGAATTTATATCCATGATTGAAAAGTAGCACAAATTCCAATCAACAAATCCGGCAGGACAGAAACTCTGCACGAAAATTAACCTCATGGTGTATTTTTTCAGCAAGATCTAATCAAAAGAGTACGCACTCGCATCTCAATCCGATGGCACCGTTATCCGGTCTTGATTGCAGCTTTCTTGTGTCTGCACGAATGCTCCATTGAACAGCTTTACCTAAAATATCGTACGGTTCTCATGAGGGGTTGTAGGCAAACTCCGAGAGTTGCGTAAGGGGTACGTCAAATGCCTATTTTGGGCGGGCTCCCAGCTTGTTGATCCTGTTTTCGTTGGGCGAGAACCCAGGCCACTAGCAAGGTACGGATACCGGACTAGACTTTCCACGCGGTCGCTTCAGCAGGCATGAAGCGCATCACTCAAAAGCTGCTTTTATCCGCGGATAGGGAGATCTCTCATGTTCAGCCTCAACGCCTCTGGATATACGAAAAGCACCACCATCCCCGCATTTGCTACAGAGCCGCCCGTCAGTGGCAGCATCGAAAGCACCGCCGTGGCGGTTGTCTGGCAAAACATTCTGCAAAGTGATGTGCTTCAGATGCTCTCGGAAATCAATCCCCCTCCGAGTGGCTCCTTCATCGATTACCGTTACTGGGCAAACGGCATTCTTCGTTGGGCACTGAGCCAGCAGGACGACGATGGCAACCCGCTTTATGCTTTCGCCATCCCGTCGTGGGAAACGGGCTTCGATGACGATGGCAATCCCGTCGTCGGGGCGTTTCTGTTCCCTGTGGGGACCCAGGTCACCGTGCTCCAGCCCAGCGACAACGAACTCAACGCCGCGTTGGCGAGTGCCTATGGCAACCAACCGCCCCTCACATTGACCTCGAACCAGACCGGCGACCCTGACGAGCGCCGCTGGGCCGCTGCTGCCCATGCCTATGCCCTGACGCAAAACGACGCCAACGGTAACGCCTACGTGGCCGGCATCCCGAGCTGGGAAATGGCGGTCGAGGGCGACCAGACCATCCGCGGCGTTTTCGCTTTCAGCAACACTCCTGGTATCCAGGTGCTCGAGGCTGGTCGCGCCGCCCTTATGGATCAGATCCTCGCGGGCATTCTCGACCCCTTGAACAGTCCGAACCTGATGGACACGAACATGAGTGTCCTCGCCGTGGCCGCCAACCGTTGGGCCATGCGTTACAGTGGAGTGTGTGGCGCTGGTACCTTTGGCTATTGCTCCGCCAAATACCCCGAGGGGGACGAGTGGTACAGCATCTTCACGCACGACATCGTCATCTGCTTCGCGCCACAGCAGCCGACCATGGATTTGCTGCAATCCATCGTCGATCAGCCCGCCGTGGCCTGGCCTGATTTCAACGGCGCCTACTCGGCGCTGTGCATCGCCCTCGGTAACATCATCAATGGCCCGAACTCCAATGACCCACTCGATCCACGTGAGCTGGCGGCGTCCTCCGATTGGTCTCCGAACACCGTCGCCACCCAACTCGACAACTGGTTGCAATTCGACACGAACGGCAACTACAGCCTATCTCCCACCGCCCCCGTTGCGCCGACGGGTGTGGCCGCTGACGACTGGCTCCAGATCATCTATACCGTCTGGCAGGAAATGAGCGCTGTCGGACAACTCCAATCGCTCTATACCTACACCCAGGGAACCCTGAACACCGCCCAAGGCACAGCAAATACCCTGATAAACGGCGCTATCGCCAACATGCAAGCCAAGACCGACGACAGTACGCTGCTGGACTTCGGCCAGTTGCTCAAGGATCTCGGTTATTCGCTGGTATGGTTCTTCTCCGGAACCACTGCTGCCTGGGCCAACCTGGCGGCGGTTGCCGTGACCGACGTCATTCGCGTGATCACCAACGCCCTCGGCGGAACGTCCAGTTCGATCACCATCGGCCAATACTGGGACCAGGTCGCCGACTCCTTCGAAGCGAGCAACACGAGCCTCAGTAACTTCTACACGACCATCGCCAGCGACCACGGACGCCTGATGAACTTCTACAGGTACGCCGATAACGGCAACCTGCCTATCCCCACTGGCAATAACGGCGGCTCCTCGACAACGGACCACGACAGCTCCACTGCAACCGCAATGGCCAATGGGCTGATGTTGCAGGCCTACCAGAACCTGATGCCGCTCTACTGGGCAATCGCCTGGGCCGCCCCCGATCCGTACGTCGGCCCGGGATATAGTGCTTATACGACACTCACCATTCCAGAAGCACCCGAGGGCACCTATGTCGAGGGGCCGTATTACGAGTTTGCGATCGTCTGGAGCAACAGTGGCGTCATCAAAAGCTATCCGACGTCGGCGATGATGACGGACCTCACCGACACACTGAACGTCAACCTGATGGATGTCCTGGCGCGGACCGAGCCCTGGCTCGGCATTACCGCTTGGTTTGGCTGGTTCGCTGGCACTCAGGTCAACGTGCAAGGCCCTTATAGCCGCTGATCCCAGGTGCTTCCCCAACGACGCGGCGGCCGCGCCGTTGGGGAGGGGCTGCTCCGCAGCCCAACGGGAGCAAGCTCCCCTCGCCACGGTTTGTACGCTCTTCACATCCGGCAATAATCCCGCCCGCCTCGCCACCGGCCTTATCTGGCGCGGCTTCTAGACTTCGTTGCGATAAGCGCGCCTACCGGCCCAAGCATTGGCGGTGGTTATAGTGTTGATCATAAACTCATAGTAGGTATAGTACCCACCAAGCACACCACACGGAGGTGATGTGAATAGCCGATTTTTGATAAGCCAGATCGTCGCGGACGGTTGGTACCTGGTGCGGGTTCGAGGCAGCCATCACCATTTCAAGCACCCGACCAAGCCTGGACTGGTCACCGTTCCGCATCCTAAGAAGGACCTGCTCAAGAAAACGGCCATCAGTATCCTGCAACAGGCCCTGCTCCAGACCGCCCGTTGCCCTGCGTTCCCGGAGGACGATGAACATGCTGTACCCGATTGCGATTTCCATGGGTGATGAACAACACGCCTGGGGTGTTGAAGTGCCGGATATTCCCGGATGCTTTTCCGCCGGTGATGATCTGGACGACGCCATGGCCATGGCCCGCGAGGCCATTGAAGGTCACTTCGAGATTCTGGCCGAAGACGGCTCGCCGATTCCGTCGGCCAGCAAAGTCACTGTCCACGCGGCCAATCCGCACTATGCCGGTTGCACCTGGGCACTGGTGGATATCGATGTGACCAAGTACCTGGGCAAGGCGCAGAAACTCAATATCACCTTGCCGGGCTACCTGCTGAACCGTATCGATGAATATGTGCTGCATCATCCGGAAGAAAAGAGCCGTTCCGGTTTCCTGGCTTCGGCGGCGCTCAAGGTGTTGCAACAGGGACGGTAAACAGCTGGAAACAAACCCTGTGGGAGCGAGCCTGCTCGCGATGGCGGTGGCTCAGCAACATTGGCGTTGCTTGGCACTACGCCATCGCGAGCAGGCTCGCTCCCACAAGGTTTTGCACCCCACCTATTTATTCTGGGACTCGGACTCTTTCATCTGCACCGAAGACTTGGTCCCGTCGGTGTTGTCCTTGGTTTCATTGTCCGAGTTGTCGAAGCAGCCTTGCAGGACGAGCAGGCTACAGGCGAGGCAGAAGGTGCGCGTGACGTTCATGGTGTACTCCGGCTAAGGGCTTTAAGGAGTGACCGATGAAGGCGGCAAATGGTTGCGCCTGTCTTGAGCCAGTGCGATGAACGTTCGCCCGAGGGAGCGCCTAAATGTAAGTAGAATTTTCACCGCTGCGTTGCTGTCACACCAGACAGGTGCAATCCCATAAGGAACACAGCAATGACCTTCGCAAAAATCGCTCAAAAACTGGCCCTGTGGGCGGGGAGTCCCAAGACATTTCTGGCGGCTATCGTTCTGCTCGTGCTTTGGGCCTTCAGCGGGCCACTGTTCAAGTTCAACGATACGTGGCAACTGATCATCAATACGTCGACGACGATCATTACCTTCCTGATGGTGTTCCTGATCCAGAACACGCAGAACCGCGACACCGATATCCTGCACCTGAAGATCGACGAGCTATTGCGCGCGACCAACGAAGCGCAAAACGCAATGCTCGGGCTCGAGGCGCTGGACCTCAAGCAGTTGGAGGCGCTGAGAAAGCATTACCAGGCCATGGGACAAGGTGAAGCTAAAAGCCTCGAAGGACTGCAAAAGAAGAACAAGATCGATCTGAATCAATGCTGATAGAGATGCGCGAATGGCGCAGCGCCACTCGCGTATCCTGAGCGAGCCTCAAGGCAGCGGATTACCCCCCGTCACCCCGAAGACTTCGCCGGTGATGTAGCTCGATTCCTGAGAGGCCAACAGTACATACAGTGGCGCACATTCGGCCGGTTGCCCGGGACGCTTCATCGGTACCTGAGAGCCAAAGGTAGGAATTTTCTCCTGGGGTTGTCCGCCGCTGGGTTGCAGCACCGTCCAGATCGGCCCGGGGGCCACGGCGTTGACACGGATGCCCTTGCTGATCACCTGCCCCGCCAATGCCTTGGTGAAGGCGACGATGGCGGCTTTGGTGGTGGCGTAATCCAGCAACGTCGCGGACGGATCGTAAGACTGGATGGAGGCGGTGTTGATGACCGTCGCCCCTGCCGGCATCAACGGCACTGCGGCCTTGCAGATCCAGAACATCGCGTAGATGTTGGTTTTCATGGTGTCATCGAATTGCGCGGTGGTGATGTCGGCGATGTCTTTTTGCGCCTCCTGCTTACCGGCAACGTTCACCAGGATATCCAGGCCACCCAGTTGCTCATGGGCGCTTCGCACCATCTGGACGCAAAAGGCTTCGTCCTTGAGATCACCGGGAATCGCAATGGCCTTGCGGCCTTCGGCTTCGATCAGTTCGATGACCTGCCGTGCATCACGCTCTTCGCTGGGCAGGTAATTGATCGCGACGTCAGCCCCCTCCCGGGCATAGGCAATGGCGGCCGCGCGGCCGATACCCGAGTCGCCGCCGGTCACCAAGGCCTTGCGACCTTCCAGGCGGCCAAAGCCTCGATAGCTTTTTTCACCATGATCCGGCTTGGGCACCATCTCCTGGTCGATGCCGGGGGGCGATTGCGGCTGGTCGGGAAAGGGTGGACGGGGGTATTGGGTCAGCGGGTTCTGCATCGCGTATTGATTGGGCTCTCGGCGTGTGGACATCGAGGTTCTCCTTTCAGCGGCAAGACAAGCCGGGAGCGCGAACGCCCCGGCCCTGAATGTAAAACGTGCCGCGATCAGCGGCTGGCCTGCAGCGCCCTGGCCATCTCCAGATGGGTCTGCAATTTAGGCAGGGTTTCATCGGCAAACGCTTTGATTTCCGGTACTTCCGTGGTCTGGGCTTCCTGCTCGATCTGCGCGATGGCCTCCTCGGTGGCCTTGACCTGGCTGGCGGCATAAGCCGCTTCGAACGATTCGCCTTCCTGTATTGGCGGGATCAACGCCTTAGCCTTGTGAGCGACTTCCTCCCGCGGTGCCACGGGCAGATCGAGCTTTTTCGCGATCTTGGCAAGATGCTGATTGGCGGTGGTGCGGTCGTTGATCACCATGATGGTGTAATCCTTCACCTCCCGGGATTCGGCTTTACCGTGGGCCATGCGACTGGCCTCGATGTCGGCCATGCCTTTGGCGGAGGCATCGTTGATGAATTCGGCTGGCGATTGGGCCCAGGCACTATTGGCACCCAGGCCCATCAGCACGACGAGACTGGTGGTGCGAAAAAAGGTGGCCATCCGGCTCATGGTCGCGCCCTCCTCGTAATAAAAGTTGCGGCGGGTCTCCCCGCTTCTGAATCAGAACCACCGATGCCCCTTCAGCGACATGTCTGACCCGGCTTACGACCGGTTTCGGCTTTCGACGGGCGCTTATCGACGGTCATGATGGTGGTTCTCCCACTTTTGCGACCCGCTTCAGACACCTTGGTTCGATCGTGGGCACTGTTTCCAGGGTAATTGCTTCGTGAACCAGGCATGGTCTGGCCCTCCAGATGCATGGATGCGGCGAGCAGGGCCCGCCTGATATTCGAAAGGACGAGGGACCAAAAGGTTTGAATAAACGAGCGGCGCCACGACGAACGGTGACGAGTCCTCAGATGCCGAAGGTTCTGTGATTCTGACGTTTGGCGGCGTACATCGCTTCGTCGGCATGGCGGAACAGCGCCACGTCTTCGACGCCATGGTCGGGAAAGCAGGCCACGCCGATGCTCGGTTCGATGCTCAGGCAGTGCCCGTCCAGTCGCAGCGGCTGGGTCAACGCATGGCGGATTTTTTCCTGCACGCCGTGGGCATCCTCCAGAGCCTGGATGCTATGGAGCAACACCACAAACTCATCGCCGCCAATACGCGCAACCGTGTCGGAATCACGTATACAACCCTGGAGCCGACTGGCCACCGCTTGCAGCAGCATGTCGCCGATGCCGTGACCGTAGGTGTCGTTGACCTGTTTGAAGCGGTCCAGGTCGATATACAGCAGCGCCATGCGCCCTGACACTGCGCGGGCGCTCGCCAGTGCGGCCTTGAAGCGTTCACGCAGCAGTTCGCGATTGGGCACCTGGGTCAGTTGGTCGTATTGCGCCATGCGCTGCAATCGGGCGTGCAGTTGCTGGCGCTCGACGGCGAGGGTGATCTGCGCACAGACGTACTGCAGCAATTCCATGTCCTGCTCGGTGTAGCGCTCATTGTCCTGAGCGCTCTTGAGGATCAACGCGCCAATCGTGCCGTTCTGCGAGTTCAACGGCACACCCAGCCAGCACGGCGCGCCCGGCTGCGCCATGAGGTCGAAAAAGCCCGCCGGCAATGGGTTGCAACCAGGTGTCAGCAGGATCGGCTGGCCGCTTCGGATCACCTCGGTGCACAAACGCCCGGTCATCGTGCCCGGCAATTCGGGTTGCCGCTCCTGGTCGTCGACGTGATAGGCAAAATTCAACTGAGCGCATTGTTCATCGTACAGCGCCACCGAGAAATTCAGCGCCGGCAGCCACTCGCCGATGATCAGGTGGATACGCTTGAACAACGCCAGCAGATCTGCCGCGGCATGGGCTGCTTCGGAGATGGCGTACAGCGCCGCCTGCCGGGACTCGGCCAGTTTGCGCTCGGTGATGTCGCGGGCCACGGCGATCCGCAACTGGTCCACTTCCGACCAGCGCGCCGACCACAGGATATGCACCACCCGGCCGTCCTTGCGCAGGTAGCGGTTCTCGAAGTTGAGCTTGGGCTCGCCGCCCATGATCTCCCGCGCCGCCTCGAGGGTACGCTGGCGGTCGCCGGGGTGAACCAGGTCGATCATCGGTCGGCCGATCAACTCCTGGGGGGTGTAGCCGAAAATGCGTTCGCAGGCGGCACTGACAAACACGAAACGCCCCTGGCCGTCGACGGCACACACGGCGTCCAGCAGAAGGTCGATATAACTGGCCAGCGGCGCGGAATCTCGAATACCCATTGAGCTGGAAGCCATCCGGAGAATGCAGCGGTGGGCGAATAGGGTGATCGGACATGCACCCATGATACGAAGAGGATAGCGCAGGCAATCAGGCCGCCCGATAAATTGATTGCAATAAGCCATCTATCTGCTAGCCGGTAGGCCCGGGCGGCCCAGGTGATTGAGGCCTGAAAGCATCGACAGGCGACCTCCGCAAAAAGAAATGAATGTTACGCCCGTTTACCGATGCCTTGACAGCGGTTCAGGCCAGGCAAACGCAGCGGATCCGGAGACATCCGCGTAGCCCCACCGAACTCCCACTCGCCGATGGGATTCCCCGTCCACGTTCATAGGCAAGGTCCTACACGGAAGACTCCGGCAGCCCTCAAACACGCCGGAAACAGCCGATTCAAAGCCCTGTGCGGTGGTCTGTAAAGTCCGGAAACACACAGATATTGAAACAACCCACGGACTGCACCACTCAACCAAGGAATGTAATCGCACCATGAACCCGATCGCGCAACCCACCCATCGCTTCACCAACTACCGCAAGGTCATCTCCCTGGCGGACCCGGACTGGCAGTGCGCCGAGGCCGGAAAAATCTCGGGGCTCAACGTCGAGGTCAAGACACCCAACGTCCTGGTCGACCAGTACGGCCGCACCCTTCACCACTTCTGTACAACGTCCTACCTGGGCCTGGACTATCACCCCGCCCTGCTGGATGGCGCCATGACCGCGCTATGGGAAACCGGGACCCTGCGGGTCGCCAATTCGAAGAATCGCTGCAAGCTGGCGATCCTGGCCCAATACGAGACCCAGCTGTCGGAACTGTTCGGCGCCAGCTGCCTGAGTGCCTTGTCCTGCAGCGCGGCCAGTGCCGGAATCCTGCCACTGCTGGCCAGCGGTGCACTCACGGACAATCGGCCCCCCGTCATGGTGTTCGACAAACATGCCCACCATTCGATGAACCACTTCAAGACCGCCTGCGCCGATGAAACCCAGGTCATCACGTGCCCGCACAACGACATGGATTTCATCGAAGACCTGTGCAAACGGGAGCGCAATGTCGCCTATGTGACTGATGGCGCCTACAGCATGGGCGGCGTGGCGGACCTGGACAGCCTGCTCTATCTCAAACAGCGGTATGGCCTGTTCCTGTACCTGGACGACTCCCACGCGTTATCCACCGTCGGCAAAGGCGGCACGGGGCTGGTCCGTTCGCGTCTTCCCGCCGTGGACGAGCGCACCCTGATTGTCGCTTCGCTGGCCAAATCGTTCGGTGCCAGCGGCGGGCTGGCCATGTTCGGCAGTGAGCGGCATAAGGCGCTGGTGCAGCGTTATGGTGGGCCGAGCAACTGGTCCCAGAGCCTGAACGCAGCGGCCATTGGTGCCGGCATGGCCTCGATCCGCCTGCACCGCAGTCGGGAGCTGGGCTCCTTGCAGGAGCGTTTGCAGGCTAATATCCGCTTCTTCGACAGCCTTATCCGCACCGAACAGCACGGCAACCCGATGGCGATCCGTCTGGTGCCCTGCGGCGAAGCGGCCCTGGCCAACCGCCTGGCGGTTGAGCTGGCCGAGTTGGGGTATTTCACTTCGGCGGTGTTTTTCCCCGTGGTGCCACAAGACAAGGCGGCAATACGCATTACCCTGCGCGCTGACATGGAGACGAGCGTGATCCGATCCTTCTGCGAACAGATCATCACCCTGCTGCTGGCCCATGGGCGCGATATCCGCCCCTGACACGAGCCCTCGATGAAAAAACGTACAACTCTGATTGTCACTTGCACCACCGTTTTCCTGGCACAACTGGGCATGAGCATCTACCTACCCGCACTGCCGGATATTGCCCGGGATCTTGGGGCCGATGCATCCCGGGTTTCCTGGGGCCTGTCGGTGTACCTGATCGGGATGGCGCTGCCCATGCTGGCGTGGGGCAGCCTGAGCCAACGCCTGGGACGCAAGCCGGTTCTGCTGGCGGCATTGGGGTTGTACGGGCTGGGCAACCTGGCGTTGCCGCTGGGTACCTCGGTGGAGGGATTCCTGGCGTTCAGGTTGATCCAGGGCATCGGTGCCAGTGGTATCTCGGTAATGGCGCGGGTATTGATCCGTGACAGCTTCAGCGGCGACCTGCTGGCAAAAGCCCTGCCATGGATTTCGATAGCCTTCGTGATCGCCCTCGGCATCGGCCAATACCTGGGTTCGCTGATCCAGGCGGCTTTTGGTTGGGAAGCAATCTTTCAGGGCCTGGGCGCTGCCAGCCTGATCATGGCAGCAGCGGTTTTGCGGGCCAGGTTCCCCATACTGACAGAGGTCAGCAGCGGAAAGCCTGCGTGGCGGGTGTATGGGCAGTTGCTCACCTTTCACGCTTTTTTGCGGCCTGCCCTTGCGGGAGGGCTGGGGTACGGCGTGATCATCGCTTTCAACACCGCAGGGCCGCTCATTCTGCAAGAAGGCTTTCAGTGGTCGGCAATTGAGTACGGCCTGCTGGGCTGGCCGATCAGTGCCGCGTATCTGCTCGGCGCACTGGTGGTGAACGCCTTTGTGCTGCGTACCGGCCAACGGCGGCTGATGAGCTGGGGCATCGTGCTGGTGCTGGGCGGCAGCGCGGCCATGCTGGCGGGCAGCCTTACCCCGGGTAGCATCGCCTTGCTCTTCTGGTTGCCGTACTGCCTGGCAGTGTTCGGCCAATCGTTGAACTACCCCATCAGCCTGTCCCTGGCCAACGAAGGTTCGCCGGTGTCGGGCGCTTACGCCATGGCGCTGAGCGGGTTCCTGCACCAACTGCTGGCTGCGGTAATCGGTGCCATGGCCAGCCTGTTATCGAGTCAACAGGCCTGGCCGTTGGCTACGTTGTGCACGTTGCTGGCGGTGTCGGCCATGCTTTGTGTGAGGGGCATGCCTCCTCGTGCCACTTAGAACGCGTTAAAGTCGCGCCCTGCCCTTGCCACGTTTTGAGATGACTTTCCAATGACCGACTTCCAGGAATACGACGCCCGACTTGAAGATTGGGAGACCCTGCGCGCCCATACCGCCTTCAGCGGGCTGCTGGTGGGCAATGGTGCCAGCCGCGCCGTATGGGATGATTTCGGCTACGACTCGCTGTTCGAAAACGCCCGCACGGTCGAGGAAAAGCCCTTGAGCCCGTCGGAACTGAGCGTGTTCGACGCGCTGCAGACCCGCAGCTTCGAACAAGTGCTCGGTGCGCTGAAAACCACCAGCCGGGTCAACAAGGCCCTCGCCGTCAGTTCTGCCGCCCCGCGCAATCGCTACTACGCGATCAAGGAAGCACTGATCAACACCGTGCATGCGGTGCATATCCCCTGGCGGCTGGTGCAGCCGTCGACCCTGGCGACGTTGAACCAGGAGTTGAGCCGTTACCCTACGGTGTTCACCACCAACTACGACCTGCTCAACTACTGGGCGATCCAGCATGCGCCACAAGCCGTTACCGACCTGTTCACCGGCGCCGACCACAGTTTCGATCTGAGCCAGGTGGCCACGGAGAAACCACGTCTGTTGTACCTGCACGGCGGCCTGCACCTGGTGCGCAACCAGGACGGCACGGCGCGCAAGCTCACGTCCACCGAAGGTACGTTGCTGGGCAATTTCGCCATCAACAACACCCTCAAGACCCTCGACGACGTACCGCTGTTCGTCAATGAAGGCCCCAACGCGGACAAGCTCAAGACCATCCGCAGTTCCGACTACCTGTCGTTCTGCTACGACCAACTGCTGCACCACGGCGACAACCTGTGCCTGTTCGGCCACGCCCTGGGCGAGCAGGACCAGCACATCGTCCGCGCCCTGCGCCAGGCGACACCCCGCGTCATGGCAATCTCGATCTACCCCCGCAGCCAGGCGTTCATCCAGCACCAGAAGCGCCACTACACCAAACTGTTCCAGGGGCTGAAGATGGAGTTGCGGTTCTTCGACGCCAAGAGCCATCCGCTGGGCAATCCAAAGCTGTCGGTGCCAGTGGAGCTGTAGGAGCTGTCGAGTGCAACGAGGCTGCGATCTTTCCCCTATCAATTGAATCTCAAGTGAAGGTCGCAGCCCGCGACAGCCCCTACAGCGCCAGCAGAGTCTTGTCCTTGATCATCGTGGTCGGCCCGTTCGCCTTGACGCTGGCAATGCCTTTGTCCCGGGCGGCGTCCGATGAATAGGTTTCGCTGCTGCCGATCACTTCATGGTTGGCGGCCTTGAGATTGAAGTAGGGATGTCCGTCCCTGGTGTTCTTAAGCTCGTAGCGCTCGGCCAATGGGCTGTTCTTCTGCACCGCGGCGATGCCACCGTCGGCACCGCTGTGGGTGGTGTACAACTCGCTGGTCAGGATCGTCTCGGCGTTGGCTGCCTTGAGCACGAACCGAAACTGGCCACTGCTGTTTTTGCTGACTTCGTACCATCCGGACATGATCATTTTCCTGAAAGGTCAAGAGATCGCCTCGCAAGTAAAGACCTGCCACGCCCGCTCTGCCAGTCCGCCCTGCTACAGGGTGATGGCCGTGCCCAGCAGCGTCAGGAACCCCGCCAGCCAGTTCGGATGAGCCGGCCAGGCCGGTGCGGTTGCCAGGTTGCCCTGGACATGACCTTCGGTCACCGGAATGTCGATAAAGGTCCCGCCCGCCAGGCGCACCTCCGGGGCACAGGCCGGATAAGCGCTGCATTCACGCCCTTCCAGGATCCCCGCCGCCGCCAGCAGTTGCGCGCCGTGACATACGGCAGCAATCGGCTTGCCCGCCACGTCGAAATCGCGCACCAGTTGCAGGACCTTTTCATTCAGCCGCAGGTACTCCGGCGCCCGCCCGCCGGGAATCAGCAGGGCGTCGTAGGCGGCCGCTGTGACACTGGCAAAATCATGGTTAAGGGCGAACAGGTGACCCGGTTTCTCGCTGTAGGTCTGGTCGCCTTCGAAGTCGTGGATCGCCGTGCGCACGGTCTGCCCGGCGGTCTTGTCAGGGCATACCGCGTGCACGGTATGACCGACCATCTGCAAGGCCTGGAACGGCACCATCACTTCATAGTCTTCGACGTAATCGCCGACCAGCATCAGGATTTTCTTTGCGGCCATGGTTTGGGCTCCTTTGGGAATGCGTGAGGGGGGAACGCATTAAAGGTAGTCCGGTGGGGAAGGCTTCACTTGTCATCTGACGGGTTGCACGACGCTGGAGCCCTTTGTGGGAGCGAGCCTGCTCGCGATGGCGGTGTGTCAGTCAGCAATCCAGTCAACTGATACACCGCTATCGCGAGCAGGCTCGCTCCCACAGGGAATCGGTGTAACTGGCGATCAGGCGAGGTAACCGTCGGCCCGCAGCAGGGTTTCGAGGCAGTGTTCGGTGATGTGATAGAACGCCTTCAGTTCCTCGATCTTCGCCAGCAGTTCGGCCGGGTCGATCGGCTCGGCGCGCTTGACCGCCAGGATCATCTTGTTCTTGTTGGTGTGTTCCAGGGAGATGAACTCGAACACCTTGGTTTCGTAGCCACAGGCTTCCAGGAACAGTGCCCGCAGGCTGTCGGTGACCATTTCCGCCTGCTGGCCCAGGTGCAGGCCATATTGCAACATTGGCTTGAGCAATTCCGGGCTCTGGATCTGCAAGCGGATCTGCTTGTGGCAGCACGGCGAGCACATGATGATCGAAGCGCCCGAGCGAATGCCCATGTGGATCGCGTAGTCGGTGGCGATGTCGCAGGCATGCAAGGCGATCATCACGTCCACAGCGCTCGGCGCCACGCTGCGCACGTCGCCGTGCTGGAAGCTCAGGCCCGGGTGTTCCAGGCGCGCTGCGGCCTCGTTGCACAGCCGGACCATGTCCTCGCGCAGCTCGACGCCCGTCACCACGCCTTCGGCCTGCAAGGTGTTGCGCAGGTAGTCGTGGATGGCGAAGGTCAGGTAGCCCTTGCCCGAACCGAAGTCCGACACCCGTACCGGTTTGTCCAGGGCCAGCGGCGAGGACGTCAGCGCATGGCTGAAGACTTCGATGAACTTGTTGATCTGCTTCCACTTGCGCGACATGGCCGGAATCAGCTCGTGCTTGTGGTTGGTCACGCCCAGGTCGGCCAGGAACGGTCGACTCAGGTCGAGGAAGCGGTTTTTCTCGCGGTTGTGTTCCACCGAGGGCACTTCGCGCAACTGCTGGGGCTTGCTTTTGAACAGTGACGGCTTGCCCTTCTTGCTGTATTCCAGCTGCGCCTCGTCGGTGACCGCCAGCAAATGGGCGTTCTTGAACGATGCCGGCAACAACGCCGCGATGGTCGCCACGCCTTCGGCCAGCGGGAAGTTCTTGGTGATGTCGCGGGTCTTGTAGCGGTAAACGAAGGACAGGCAAGGCTGCTCCTTGACCGTCAGTTGTTTGATGATCAGCCGTTGGAGGTCCGCTTCGTCACCGACGTACTTGGCCAATACCAGCTTGATGAAAGCGTTCTGTTCGAGGCTGGCCTGCAGCAGCTCGATGAACTCGGCGTGATGATCCGGCGCGGGACGGGCGGGAGTTGCGGTGACAGACATGGAAAAACGGCCTCGGGGCGGGCGGATCGGGAGTGGTGGGTATTTTAGGAGGAATGAAGTGTCTGGGCACGAGGAATTGTTGTGGCGAGGGGATTTATCCCCGTTGGGCTGCGAAGCAGCCCCAAAACTGTCGACTCAATCTGTCTGGTACATCTAGGTGTCAGGATCTGGGGATGCTGCGCAGCCCAGCGGGGATAAATCCCCTCGCCACAACAGTGTTTGGCAGAAAAATCTTAGCCCAGTACCACCAAGCGGTTCGGCAACTCATTGCGCTCATGGGTCACCGGAACATGCGTCTTGAGCAATTCTCCACAGGCTTCGATGCAGGTCACGAAGCCCTGCAACGTCTGCCCCTGGCGGACCTGCTCGGTGAAGGCCGCAACAATGGCACCCCAATTCCGGTTATCGAGTCGCTTGGAAATGCCTTCGTCCACCAGGATCTCCACGTAGCGCTCGGCCTCGCAGACAAAGATCAGCATGCCGGTGCTGCCCACGGTGTGGTGCAGGTTCTGTTCGAGAAACTGTCGGCGAGCCAGGTTGGATGCCCGCCAGTGGCGCACCGACCGGGGGATCAGGTGGGTGGTGATCCTGGGAATGCGAAACACCAGGCACAGCACGATGAAACTGATCCACTGCACCAGCAGCAGGCTGTGCATGGTCAGCCAGCCCGACAGGTAATGCAGCACGCCGGGGACCACCAGGGCCAGCAGGCTGGCCCACAGCAGCGGGATGTAGGCGTAATCGTCGGCGCGTGCCGCGAGCACCGTGACCAATTCGGCGTCGGTGTCCCGTTCGACCCGGGCGATGGCCTCGGCCACCTTGCGTTGTTCGTGTTCAGTCAGTAATGCCATGGTTAAAAGTGCCTGCTCATTATTATTGTCACCAGCCGCCCGACGACCCGCCGCCACCGAAACTGCCACCGCCGCCGCTGAAACCACCACCCCCGCCACCACCGAACCCGCCGCCGCCAAAGCCTCCCCCGCTTGAGCCGCTGGAGCCGCCCCGTCCGGCCGGCAGGATGCCCAGCACCTGGCAGACCATGATCGTGACGATAAACAACATCACCAGCATCACGAATGTCCACGGATGGCGCGAGACAAAGTCACCCTCCTCCTGCTCGCCTGCATTGTATGCGGTGGCCGGTTCATCCAGAGGGCTGCCCCCCAGCACCACCAGCATCGCCGCCACGCCGTCGCTGATGCCTTTGTTGAAATTGCCGGTCTTGAACGCCGGGGTGATGACCTGGTTGATGATCACCGAACTCTGGGCGTCGGTCAGGCGATCTTCCAGGCCGTAACCCACTTCGATCCGCAGTTTCCGGTCGTCCCGGGCCACGATCAGCAGCGCGCCGTTGTTCTTGTCCTTTTGCCCGATGCCCCAATGGCGCCCCAACTGATAGCCGAAGTCTTCGATGCTGGTGCCTTGCAGGTCAGGCAGCGTGACCACGACCACCTGTTCGCCAGTGGCCTGCTCGTGGGTCTTGAGCTGCGCATCCAGTTGCTCGCGCACCGATGGTTGAAGCAATTGGGCAGTGTCCACCACCCGGCCGGTCAGCGCAGGGAACTTCAACTCGGCCTGGGCCGTGACTGCAAACACCCAGAGCAACAGCACCAGGCCAAACTTCAACATGCGCATTGGAACCTCTGGCTGCCAGGTATTGATCAGAACTTCACCTCAGGCGCTTTTTCGGCGTTGGGGCTGGTGGCCTCGAAGGTTTCGCGGATCGGCAGGTCGCTGTACATCACGCTGTGCCACAACCGCCCCGGGAAGGTCCGGATCTCGGTGTTGTACTTCTGCACCGCCAGGATGAAGTCGCGACGGGCCACGGCGATACGGTTCTCGGTGCCTTCGAGTTGCGATTGCAGCGCCAGGAAGTTCTGGTTGGCCTTGAGGTCCGGATAGCGCTCGGAGACCACCATCAAGCGGCTGAGTGCACCGGTCAACTGGTCCTGGGCCTGCTGGAACTGCTTGAGCTTCTCCGGGTTGTCCAGGGTGTTGGCATCGACCTGGATCGAAGTGGCCTTGGCCCGCGCCTCGATGACCGCGGTCAGGGTTTCCTGTTCGTGCTGGGCATAGCCCTTGACGGTTTCCACCAGGTTGGGAATCAGGTCGGCGCGACGCTGGTACTGGTTCTGCACCTGGCCCCAGGCAGCCTTGGCCTGCTCGTCGAGGGTCGGGATGGTGTTGATGCCGCAACCGGCCAGCAGCGAGGTGAACAGCATCAGGGCCAGCAGTTGCAGGCCGCTGCGGTGGTTCAGTCGTAGGTTCATTGGATGAAGCTCTCCCTTGCCTTTATATTGGATAACACGGCCACCTATACCACCGGTGTCTGGGGCATAATCTGCCGCCGCACTGGATTGAAACGGATCGATGGGCTAAAAGATGCGCGGTGCGAAACTGCAGTGCGAAACTAAATTCAGCCCCATGGGTTCGAAAGTGTGCTGCATTTGACCGAACAACAATAGCCACTCCTCACATTTCGGCTGACGGCGTGTCCTGATCAACGCCTTTGGGCCTGCGAGAAAACTATTCATGAAGAAGCTGTGTTTGCTGGGCCTGTTTGTCAGTCTGGCCAGTCAATCCGTATTAGCCGACAACCTGCCAGCCCCCATGGAGAACAAGGACGCTTTCATCGGCAACCTGATGAAGCAGATGACCCTCGAGGAAAAGATCGGCCAGTTGCGCCTGATCAGCATCGGCCCGGAAATGCCCCGGGAAATGATTCGCAAGGAAATCGCCGCCGGCAACATCGGCGGCACGTTCAACTCCATCACCCGTGCCGAAAACCGTCCAATGCAGGATGCGGCCATGCGCAGCCGGCTGAAGATCCCGATGTTCTTCGCCTATGACGTGATCCACGGCCACCGCACCATTTTCCCGATTCCCCTGGCCCTGGCTTCGAGCTGGGACATGGACGCCATCCACCACTCCGGCCGCATCGCCGCCCAGGAAGCCGCGGCCGACAGCCTCGACATCACCTTCGCGCCGATGGTCGACATTTCCCGCGACCCACGCTGGGGCCGGACTTCCGAAGGCTTTGGCGAAGACACCTACCTGGTGTCGCGCATCGCCGGGGTGATGGTCAAGGCGTTCCAGGGCAGCGGCGCCAATGCGGCCGACAGCATCATGGCCAGCGTCAAGCACTTCGCCCTGTACGGCGCCGTTGAAGGCGGCCGGGACTACAACACCGTGGACATGAGCCCGCTGAAAATGTACCAGGACTACCTGCCACCCTACCGCGCCGCTATCGATGCCGGTGCCGGCGGGGTGATGGTGGCGTTGAACTCCATCAACGGCGTGCCGGCCACGGCCAACACCTGGCTGATGAACGACCTGCTGCGCAAGGAATGGGGCTTCAAGGGCCTGGCCGTCAGTGACCATGGCGCCATCTTCGAACTGATCAAGCACGGTGTTGCCCGGGACGGTCGCGAAGCGGCGAAGCTGGCGATCAAGGCCGGCATCGACATGAGCATGAACGACTCGCTGTATGGCAAGGAATTGCCGGGGCTGCTCAAGTCCGGTGAGATCGAGCAGAGCGACATCGACAATGCCGTGCGTGAAGTGCTTGCCGCCAAGTACGACATGGGCCTGTTCAAGGACCCGTACCTGCGCATCGGCAAGGCCGAGGATGACCCAGCCGACACCTACGCCGAAAACCGTCTGCACCGCAGCGATGCCCGTGACGTGGCACGCCGCAGCCTGGTGTTGCTGGAAAACCGCAACCAGACCCTGCCGCTGAAAAAGAACGCGAAGATCGCCCTGGTCGGCCCGCTGGCCAAGGCACCGATCGACATGATGGGCAGTTGGGCCGCCGCCGGTCGTCCTGCGCAGTCGGTCACTCTGTTCGACGGCATGAGCCGCGCCCTCGGCGGTGACGCCAAGTTCATCTATGCCCGTGGCGCCAACATCACCAGCGACAAGAAGGTGCTCGATTACCTGAACTTCCTCAACTTCGACGCCCCGGAAGTGGTGGACGATCCGCGCCCGGCCCAGGTGCTGATCGACGAAGCGGTGAAAGCCGCCAAGGACGCCGATGTGGTGGTGGCCGCCGTGGGTGAGTCCCGTGGCATGTCCCACGAGTCTTCGAGTCGCACCGACCTGCACATCCCCGCCAGCCAGCGCGAGCTGATCAAGGCCTTGAAGGCCACCGGCAAACCGCTGGTGCTGGTACTGATGAACGGCCGTCCACTGTCGTTGCTGGAAGAACAACAGCAGGCCGATGCGATCCTGGAAACCTGGTTCAGCGGCACCGAAGGCGGCAACGCCATCGCCGACGTACTGTTTGGTGACTACAACCCGTCGGGCAAACTGCCGATCACTTTCCCACGCTCGGTGGGTCAGATTCCGACCTACTACAACCACCTGAGCATTGGCCGTCCGTTCACCCCGGGCAAGCCAGGCAACTACACCTCGCAGTACTTCGATGACACCACCGGCCCGCTGTACCCGTTCGGCTACGGCCTGAGCTACACCGAGTTCAGCCTGTCGGACATGGCCCTGTCGTCCACCACGCTGAACAAGACCGGCAAGCTCGACGCCAGCGTGACCGTGGAGAACACCGGCAAGCGTGACGGCGAAACCGTGGTGCAGCTGTACATCCAGGACGTGACCGGTTCGATCATCCGCCCGCTGAAGGAACTGAAGAACTTCCAGAAGGTGATGCTCAAGGCCGGCGAGAAGAAGGTCATCCACTTCACCATCAGCGAAGACGACCTGAAGTTCTACAACGCCCAGCTCAAGTACGCGGCTGAGCCAGGCAAGTTCAACGTGCAGATCGGCCTGGATTCCCAGGATGTGAAGCAGCAGAGTTTTGAGTTACTCTGACCTTCAGAGCGACATGACTCCCCTGTGGGAGCGAGCCTGCTCGCGATAGCGGTGTGTCAGCCGACTGAATGGTTGACTGATTCACCGCTATCGCGAGCAGGCTCGCTCCCACAGTTGTTTTAGGGTGTCTGGATCAGCCCCGCCGATCCAGCAGATTCACCACCAACCGATCCACCAACCCCCACACCCGCTGCTTGAAACGCTTCCACAACGGCCGGCGCTGCCAGGCGTCGAGGCTGACTTGCAGGCTTTGGCTGAAGTCCTGCTCGAAGCTCGCCGCCACTGCACGGCTGAGCCGGGAATCCAGGGCTTCGAGGTTCGCTTCCAGATTGAAACGCAGGTTCCAGTGATCGAAATTGCAGGAGCCGATGCTGACCCAATCGTCCACCAGCACCATCTTCAGGTGCAGGAAACACGGCTGGTACTCGAAGATCTTCACGCCGGCCTTGAGCAGGCGCGGGTAGTAGCGGTGCCCGGCGTAGCGTACGGACGGGTGATCGGTGCGCGGGCCGGTGAGTAGCAGGCGCACGTCGATGCCCCGGGCTGCGGCTTTGCGCAAGGAACGACGGACGTTCCAGGTCGGCAGGAAGTACGGCGTTGCCATCCAGATGCGTTTCTGGCCGCTGTTCAAGGCTCGCGATAACGATTGCAGGATGTCGCGGTGCTGGCGGGCGTCGGCATACGCCACCCGGCCCATGCCCTCGCCCGCCGGCGGTACGCGAGGCAGGCGCGGCAAGCCAAAGTTGGAGGCTGGCTTCCAGGCCCGGCGATGGCGGTTGGCGAGCCACTGGCGATCGAACAGCAACTGCCAGTCGAGCACCAGCGGGCCGACGATTTCCACCATCACCTCGTGCCAATCACTGCGATCGTCGAGGGGGTTCCAGAATTCATCGGTCACCCCGGTACCGCCGACCACCGCCAGACGCTGGTCCACCAACAACAGTTTGCGGTGGTCGCGGTAGAAGTTGCGCACCCAGCGGCGCCAGCTCAGGCGATTGTAGAAGCGCAACTCCACACCGGCCTCGATCAGGCGGTTACGCAGGCTCAAGGTAAACGCCAGGCTGCCGTAGTCATCGAACAGGCAACGCACCCGGACACCACGCTCGGCCGCCTGGACCAGAGCCTGGACCATCGCTTCGGCACAGGCGCCCGCCTCCACCAGGTACAACTCCAGTTCGACCTGCTCCTGGGCGCGGGCAATCTCCACGAGCATGCGCGGAAAGAACTGCGGGCCGTCGATCAACAGCTCGAACCGATTGCCGTCACGCCATGGAAAGACCGGACCGCTCATGTCAGCGCGCCGTGAAGATCAGCACCGCATTCACCGGTACCGACAGACTGATGGCCGACAACCCGGCCATTTTGCGCAACGTCTCCAGGCCCGGCGCCAGGTCGAAGTCCGCTGCGTTGAGCACCACCGGCTCCAGGGTCACCACCTGGAAGCGGCGTTCATCCAGCCGCGTCGCCAGCAGTTCGACGTTGTACTCGTGCTGCTTGCCATGCAAATCCACGGTCAGCGGCAGGCGCAGCTCCAGCTGTGCGCCGTTGGCCAGATCCTGGATCGGCAACAGGTCGATCTGCGCAGTGATGGTGGCTTCGCCGAACTGCTTGATGTCGAACAGTTCGGCGCGCATGCGCTCGTCCCGCAGGGGAATGCCGCTGTTGATCGACTCCAGCTCCACTTCCAGCCGCGCCAGCCCCTTGGGCTGGACCTGGCCATGCAACACCAGGAAGCGCTGGACTTCGGACACATTGCCGTTCTTGCTGCTGATAAACGACAACCGTGACGACTCACCGTCCAGATACCAGTCGGCCCGGGCAGGCAGCACAGCGCCGGCCAACAGCAAGGTCGTGACAGCGAGGGAAAGAAACCGCTTGAACATACACACTCGGAGGGCAGATAAACCTGTGGCGAACCTTAACCGGGCCGAGGGCGCTTGCAAACTGTCTGTTAACCCATCGTCCGCAAACACACAGATCCTGGGGCGAGGGGATTTATCCCCGCTGGGGTGCGAAGCGCCCCCAAAAAACTATCAGCCACCGCGATAAAACAGACAGGACGCAGGGGGTCGCTTCGCAACCCAGCGGGGATAAATCCCCTCGCCACAAGGTTCGCGTCGATCCAGGCTCACGGCTCCAACTGACAGCCCTGCCGCTCTCCCATCCAGCGCGCGCTGTTGCTGCGCCCCAATCCGGCAACCGTCACGCGCTTCGCTTCGGGGCTTTCGAGAAAAGCGCTGATGGGCACCGACTGTTTCACGTAGCCATGGCAGTAGTCGGCCGGTTGCTGCATCACGTAACGGCACGAACAATACTCCTTGGCGGTATAGGCGCTAATGATGTCGGGGAATGCCCGCAGCGCCACACGCTCGATCCAGATCCAACTGAACAGCGCAATGAGCAACACCAGCATCAACGTCAGTAACGGTCTGCGTCTCATGGCTGCACCGCCCCGGCGAACGCCGCCATGACTCGTTTGAGCAACTCATTGTGGTGATAGCTACCGTCGCGGTCGTCACCGTAGCGCACGATGACCAGCCGGGCGCTGGGGATGACATACAGCGCCTGCCCCCAATGCCCCAGCGCGGCGTAGGTGTCCGGCGGCGCATCGGGCCAGGGGCGAAGCGTGGGGTCGGCACCACGGTTGAGCCACCAGTGCCCGCCGGGCACGGCCTCGTCCTGGCCGGCCTGGAACCGGGCGAAAGGTTCGCGATTGAACGCCACCCAATCCTTGGGAACCAGTTGCCGCTCGCCCCAGCGGCCATCGCGTTGCATCAGCAAGCCGACACGGGCCAGGTCGCGGGCCGTGAGGTAGGCGTAGGACGAACCGACAAAGGTGCCGCTGGCATCGGTTTCCCAAACAGCATGGCGGATGCCCAGCGGTTCGAACAACGCCGTCCAGGGATAGTCGGGATATCGCGCCGGGCCGACGATATTTTTCAACGCCGCCGCCAACAGGTTGCTGTCGCCGCTGGAATAACGGAACGACTCCCCCGGCGGGCTGTAGCGCTCATGGTGCGCGGTGAACGCCGCCATGTCGCGGCGTCCCCGGGTGTAGAGCATCGCCACCACCGAGGAATTGAGCGGCGCGTATTCATAGTCTTCCTGCCAGTCCAGGCCCGAAGCCCAGTGGAAAAGATCGGCCAGGGTCAGGTTCGGCGAGTTGCTCAACGCGGGGTAATACCGGGCAACCGGGTCCTGCAGGGCAAAGCGCTTTTCACCGTAGGCCACGCCAAACACCGTCGCCATCAGGCTTTTGCTGATGGACCAGGTCAGGTGCGGGGTGTCTGCGCTGGTGGGGCCGGCATAGCGCTCGTAGACCAGTCGACCGTCCTGGATCACCAGCAGCGCGTCAGTGCGAATGCCTTGGCGGGTGGCATCGTCGCGCAGTGGAAAAGCGTATTGCTCAAGCGCTTCGACGGCCGACCCGGTGGGCGTCGGACCGCTCGGCCATTGCTCGCCGGGCCAGTCTTCGGCATGGACGCTCAGGTTGAACAGCAGGAACGGGATCAGGAACCAGCCTTTAGACATGCTTGGGGGCTCGGTGGATTGAACCGGTTGAGCTTAACCGAGGTTGATGACGGTTTCAGGATCGTTCCCACGCTCCTGCGTGGGAATGACGCAACGGACGCTCCGCGTTCGGCTCTGGGGACGCGGAGCGTCCCGGGCTGCATTCCCACGCGGAGCGTGGGAACGATCAACTGATCCACCGCTATCGCGAGCAGGCTCGCTTCCACAGGGGGCTCCTTGAGGGCTGTCATATAAGCATCACCAAAGCTTCATGGCGATGACACCGGGGCTACATAGCCTGACTTTGCACAACATGGCTGCATAAAGAAAGTCGATTGGCTCAACCCCAAGACGGGTACACAGCCCGCACGGAGATTCGCTATGACTCAGATCGCCCGCATCAGTGACACCGGCAATGACCGCCGCCTGCAAGCCGAACGCCTGATCGGCGCCCAGGCCTTGCAAGAAGCCCAGGCCCTGCGCTTCAACGTCTTCAGCGGCGAATTCAACGCCAGGCTCAAGGGCGCTGAAATGGGTCTGGACATGGATGACTACGATGTTCACTGCGCCCACATCGGCGTGCGGGACCTGAACACCGGCCGCCTCGTGGCGACCACTCGCCTGCTCGACCACCAGGCCGCCAGCAGCCTGGGCCGCTTCTACAGCGAAGAAGAATTCAACCTCCACGGCCTGATCCAGCTCAAGGGCCCGATCCTGGAAATCGGCCGCACCTGCGTCGACCCGGCCTACCGCAACGGCGGCACCATCGCAGTGCTCTGGGGTGAACTGGCCGAAGTCCTGAACGAGGGCGGCTACAGCTACCTGATGGGCTGCGCGAGCATTCCGATGCAGGACGGCGGCATCCAGGCCCAGGCAATCATGCAACGCCTGCGTGAGCGCTACCTGTGCACCGACCACCTTCAGGCCGTACCGAAAAAACCGTTGCCGGCCCTCGACGTACCGTCCAACGTCATCGCCGAAATGCCGCCGCTGCTCAAGGCCTACATGCGCCTGGGTGCGAAGATCTGCGGCGAGCCGTGCTGGGACGAGGACTTCCAGGTGGCCGACGTGTTTATCCTGCTCAAGCGCGACGATCTCTGCCCACGCTACGCCCGCCACTTCAAGGCAGCGGTCTGATGAGCCGGCTACGGGTGTACGCGCGTATCGCGCGAGTGCTGATGGTGGTGACGCTGGGCCTGGCGATGGCCAGCGTGTTTGGTCTGTTCGAACGCCTGGGGCTGGCCAACTCGATGATGCGCCGTCAGCGCTGGTCGCGATTTTTCATGGCACGTCTGAGCAATGCCCTGCCCTTTACCGTGACCGTCCACGGCCAGTTGCCGCAACGGCCAATGCTGTGGGTCAGTAATCACGTGTCCTGGACCGATATCCCGCTGCTGGGCATGCTCACGCCCTTGTCGTTCCTGTCCAAGGCCGAAGTGCGCACCTGGCCGGTGGCCGGTTGGCTGGCGGCCAAGGCGGGCAGCCTGTTTATCCGCCGTGGCTCGGGTGACAGCCAGTTGATCCGCAAGCAGATGAGTCGTCATCTGGAACAGGCCCATCCGCTGCTGATGTTCCCGGAAGGCACCACCACCGATGGCCGCTCGTTGCGCACTTTCCATGGACGCCTGCTGTCGGCGGCCATCGATGCCGACGTAGCGTTGCAACCCGTGGCGATCCGTTACCTGCGCAACGGCGAGCCGGATTCGCTGGCGCCGTTCATTGGCGAGGACGACTTGTTGTCGCACCTGATGCGCTTGTTCAGCAACGACCTGGGTGATGTGCACATCCACCTGCTGCAACCCATCGCCTGTCACGACCAGGAACGTGCGGCCCTGGCCTTCCAGGCGCAGCAGGCGGTGCACAAGGCGTTGTTCGGTGTGATTCCCGAGAAGCAACAGGTGCCGATGCGCCCTGCCATTGCGGCTTGAGTCAAACCTTTGCGCAATCCCCTGTGGGAGCGAGCCTGCTCGCGATAGCGGTCTGACATTCAGTGGAGATGTTGACTGCTACACCGCTATCGCGAGCAGGCTCGCTCCCACAAGTGGTTCGTCGCAAACGCTTGAAGCTGCGGATAAAACAACCGGAAATCCTCACTCAACGGCTCATAGAGCCGGACCAGTTCTTCCATCGCCCCAGCCAGTTCCTCCGGCCGGGACAGGCGTCGGGAAATGCCCCGCAGCACCTGCCCGAGCACCTCGAATTCCTGATAAGACCCCAGCCAGTCATCCGCCACCATGTAGGGCGCGATGTGCGCCAGGCGTCCCGGCAGTTGCGGTTCGTCGGCCAGCACCCGGTACACACGGGACGTGAAATCCGCCAGCACCCCATCGCCATACAGCGCCCAATCCCGGGCCAGGCAATGGTCGAAAAACACATCCAGCACGATACCGGCGTAGCGCCGCCGCACTGTGGAAAAACGCGACAACGCGGTATCCACCAGCGGGTGTCGGTCGGTGTACTGATCGATGCGCCGATGCAGGGCAATGCCCGCTTCGATCCGCGGGTCATAGGTGCCTTGCAGCGGTCCTTTGACGAAGTCGCCATAGAGACTGCCGAGCAGTTGTTCCCGGTCGGAGCCGCCGAGGTGCAGGTGTGCGAGATAGTTCATGGTCGGCAGCTTAGCACCGTCGCGCTCATATCGTTATAACCCGATATAGCGATTCGTTCGGTATTCAGATCAAATCCATATTGGTATATCGCGAAGCAACGATTTAAGGTTCGCCTCATCGCGATATAGCGTTTTATCCACCTCAACCCATTACGAACTGCCCTCATGACCCTTGACCTCGACGAAATAATAAAAGCACTGGCACACCCGGTACGGCGAGACATCCTCAACTGGCTCAAAGACCCCAAGGTCCAGTTCCCGGAACAGTTGCATAACCACGAATTCGGCATTTGTGCCGGCCAGATCGACCAGCGTTGCGGGCTGTCGCAGTCCACGGTGTCGGCCCATCTGGCGGTGTTGCAACGGGCGGGGCTGATCACCAGCCAGAAGGTCGGTCAATGGCACTTCTTCAAACGCAATGAGGAAGTGATCCAGCAGTTCCTCAAGCAAATGAGCCAAGAGCTCTGACAAGGATTCGCCATGCCCCTCTCACTCCTTATCCTGGCCCTCAGCGCCTTCGCCATCGGCACCACCGAGTTCGTCATCATGGGCCTGTTGCCCGATGTGGCGGCTGACCTGGGTGTATCGATCCCCGGCGCCGGCTGGCTGGTGACCGGCTACGCCCTGGGCGTCGCCATCGGTGCGCCCTTCATGGCCCTGGCCACCGCCCGGCTGCCGCGCAAGGCCGCCCTGGTGGCGCTGATGGGGATTTTCATCATCGGCAACCTGCTGTGTGCCATCGCCAGCGACTACAACGTGCTGATGTTCGCCCGGGTCGTCACAGCCCTGTGCCATGGGGCGTTCTTCGGGATCGGTTCGGTGGTGGCCGCCGGCCTGGTGGCGCCCAACAAGCGTGCCTCGGCGGTGGCCCTGATGTTCACCGGCCTGACCCTGGCCAATGTGCTCGGCGTCCCGTTGGGCACGGCATTGGGCCAGGAAGCCGGCTGGCGTTCGACCTTCTGGGCCGTGACCCTCATCGGTGTGGTGGCGCTGATCGGCCTGATCCGCTTCCTGCCGGCCAAGCGCGATGAAGAAAAACTCGACATGCGCTCCGAACTGGTGGCGCTCAAGGGTGCAGGCCTGTGGCTGTCCCTGGGCATGACGGCACTGTTTTCCGCCTCGGTGTTCACCCTCTTCACCTATGTCGCGCCATTGCTGGGTGAAGTCACCGGCGTGTCGCCCCGTGGCGTGACCTGGACCCTGGTATTGATCGGCCTGGGGCTGACCCTGGGCAACATCATCGGCGGCAAGCTCGCGGACAAGAGCCTGGCGAACACGCTGATCGGTGTGTTCATCACCATGGCCGTGGTCTCCACCGTACTGAGCTGGACCAGCGTGGCGCTGATCCCTACCGAAATCACCCTGTTCCTCTGGGCCACCGCCTGCTTCGCCGCCGTGCCGGCCCTGCAAGTCAATGTGGTGACCTTCGGCAAAGACGCACCGAACCTGGTGTCCACCCTGAACATCGGCGCCTTCAACATCGGCAACGCCTTGGGCGCCTGGGTCGGCGGCAGCGTCATCGACCGGGGCCTGGGCCTGACCACCGTGCCCCTGGCCGCCGGTGCGCTGGCCGTGCTCGCGCTGTTGATCACCCTGATTACTTTCCGCCAGGGCGCCAACCCCGACCTGGCTCCGGCAACTCGTTGACTTTCACTTTCCACTTTCGAGGCTGTAACTCATGACGACTATTTTCGACCCGATCAAACTCGGCGACATCGAGCTGAACAACCGCATCATCATGGCGCCACTGACCCGCTGCCGCGCCGACGCAGGCCGCGTGCCCAACGCGTTGATGGCCGAGTACTACGTGCAACGCGCCTCCGCCGGCCTGATCCTCAGCGAGGCCACCTCCGTCGCGCCGATGGGCGTGGGCTACCCGGACACCCCAGGCATCTGGTCCAACGATCAAGTGCGCGGCTGGGCCAACGTGACCAAGGCGATCCACGGCGCCGGCGGCAAGATCTTCCTGCAACTGTGGCACGTCGGCCGGATCTCCCACCCGTCGTACCTGGATGGCGAAACCCCGGTGGCGCCCAGTGCCATCCAGCCTAAAGGCCACGTGAGCCTGGTGCGCCCATTGGCCGACTACCCGACGCCACGGGCCCTGGAAACCGCTGAGATCGCCGACATCGTCGACGCCTACCGCGTAGGCGCCGAGAACGCCAAGGCCGCCGGTTTCGACGGCGTGGAAATCCACGGCGCCAACGGCTACCTGCTCGACCAGTTCCTGCAAAGCAGCACCAACCAGCGCACCGACAACTACGGCGGCTCCCTGGAAAACCGCGCTCGCCTGTTGCTGGAAGTGACCGACGCCGCCATCGAAGTCTGGGGCGCCGGCCGGGTGGGCGTGCACCTGGCGCCACGGGCCGACTCCCATGACATGGGCGACGACAACCGCCTGGAAACCTTCAGCTACGTGGCCCGCGAATTGGGCAAGCGCGGCATCGCCTTCATCTGCTCCCGCGAGAAGGCAGGCGACGACAGCATCGGCCCGCAACTCAAGCAGGCCTTCGGCGGCCCGTACATTGCCAACGAGCGCTTCACCAAGGACAGCGCCAACGCCTGGCTGGCCGAAGGCAAGGCCGATGCCGTGGCCTTCGGGGTACCTTTCATTGCCAACCCGGACTTGCCGGCACGCTTGAAAGCCGATGCACCGCTGAATGAGCCACACCCGGAAACGTTCTATGGCAAAGGTCCGGTGGGTTATATCGATTACCCCGTGATGTAAGCTCGGAAAACAGAGCCTACTGAAAAGCCCCGACTCGAAAGAGCCGGGGCTTTTTTATACCTGTAAACTTTAAACCCGCATCAATTATTCAGAACCGAAACATCGGATAACAAGACGAAACTTATCCGCTATGGATTCCCAATTCGAACAACGCTAATAATAAAACCCGGACGACACTTCACCCACTCAAAGGATTGACGCTTATATATTCATTACCCGCAATGACTCAACACGCTGACAAGTAAAGCTCAGCAATACAACAACATTCAATCAAACACAGCAACATATCCATCAATGTGTGCAGGCTTCAGCGAGCCTTGCATTTACGAGAGACGCTAACTATGAACATCCTGAAAAGTTTCATCCTCGCCCTGATCCTGGGCCCCGCAATGGTTGCCAACAGCATGGCCAACACCGGTATCACCGTGGAAATCACAAACAACACTGCCGGCACGTTGACCATGACCAACCTGTTGACCGACCCACCACAGCCTCCGGACTTCTCCTCGAACGCTTATGACATATCGCCCAAGTCCATTCGCAATATCCATTTCGTTCACCAACGAAATTACACTTACCCCACCGCTGGCTGGCAACCCACCCTGAAGAAGGTCAAACCTATTGAACTCGTGCTCTCTTATGCACTTAGCAATTACGATTTCGAATGCCAGATGCAAACCCGATTCCAGGCCCCAATCGTTATTGGCGCCCTGGAGCCGAGTTACAAGCCAGACTGGAAAAGCCGATCGAACTACACCGGCAATGGCAAATACACCTGCCGGACTGAAATCTCCCAAAAGATGCTCGAACCGCCCTTTAACTACACCGTCCGCCTGATTGTCGAATAGACCGTAGACATACGACAGCGACTCATCCGCAGCCAATGTGCCAGCGGCGCATAAAGTACCCCGCCGGGCTCAAGTCCGGCGGGATATTTGCCATCAGCTATTGACACATATCGACGCAATTACGCATTTTGTTTCATTTGCGCAGGCTGGGGCTCAGGCGCAGCATATCCAGCCCGATGTCCACCCAGCGCTCGGCCTCACCGGCCAGGGCGAAGCTGTCGGGGACCAGCAGCCACTGGTAGAGGATGCCGTCGATATAGGCATGAAGGGCGACCGCCGCCCTTTCCGGGTCCAGATCACCCGGCAACTGTCCGCGCTTCATTGCATTGCGCAGCGACAGCGTGATACGCACATTGCAGTCGAGGCTGACTTCGCGCCGCTGCTGGCGCAAATCGCACATCTCATCGGTGAACTCGCACTTATGGAAAAGAATCTCGTTGATGCGTCGGGTTTTCGGGTCCAGGGCCACCTGTTGAAACAGCCGCACCAGCAATTTCTGGACGCAGCCCAGCGGGTCCAGCTCCTCTGCATTTTCACTGGCGCGGGCCAGTTCATCGAGCGGCTCATGCAAGGTGTCGAGCATGGCCTGGAGCAAGTCCGCCTTGTTGCTGAAATGCCAGTAGATAGCCCCGCGCGTCACACCGGCCAGGCTCGCAATGTCAGCCAGCGTCGTGCGCGCCACGCCTCGCTCGAAAAAGGCTTTTTCGGCCGCTTCGAGTATCTGGCTGCGAGTCTCCAGGGCTTCCTCTTTGGTACGACGAACCATGGCAGTAAACACCTCAATCAGGATGCATCAGCAATGCGTAAGGTCAGCTGAGCGAATAGAGAGCGCTTGCACATAGAGCGCGCCTCCGGTCAACAGGGCCTTTGTCAGGCTTTTGTAAATCCGGATGGTACGCAATTTGGCTGTTTACAAACAACCATGTACGTAAGTATATTTCTTAGCATCCTACTAATTGAAAAATGCTGCCTTTTTAATCGTCGAATAATGCTGCTTTTTTAACCTTCCACCTTTCGAGTGCGCCCGTCGCGCGCCTGACCCGAGGATTTCCATGCAATTCAAGCCAGCTGTTACTGCTCTGGTTACCGCCATCGCCCTGGCATCACTGCTCAGCGGATGCAAAAAGGAAGAGGCGGCCCCCGCCGCACCACCCCCTCAGGTCGGCGTCGTAACCCTCAAAACCCAGCCGTTCACCCTGACGTCCGAGTTGCCCGGCCGTACCAGCGCGTTCCGCGTCGCGGAGGTCCGCCCACAGGTCAACGGCATCATCCTCAAGCGCCTGTTCAAGGAAGGCGCCGACGTCAAGGCCGGTCAGCAGCTGTACCAGATCGACCCGGCCGTGTACGAAGCGACCCTCAAGAGCGCCGAGGCCAACCTGCGGTCAACCAAATCCATCGCCGATCGCTACAAGCAGTTGGTCGACGAACAGGCCGTCAGCCGCCAGGAATACGACACCGCCGTGGCCAACCGCCTCGAGTCGGAAGCCAACCTGCAAACCGCCCAGATCAACGTGCGTTACACCAAGGTCTATGCACCGATTTCCGGTCGCATCGGTCGTTCTTCGGTGACCGAGGGTGCGCTGGTCAGCAACGGTCAGGCCGACGCCCTGGCGACCATCCAGCAGTTGGACCCGATCTACGTCGACGTGACACAGAGCTCTGTCGAGCTGCTGCAATTGCGCCGTGAGCTGGAAAGCGGCCGGTTGCAGAAGGCTGGCGACAACGCCGCCATGGTCAAGCTGACCCTGGAGGACGGCAGCCCGTACCCTCACGAAGGCAAGCTGGAATTCTCCGAAGTGTCGGTCGACCAGACCACCGGCTCCGTCACCTTGCGGGCCGTGTTCCCCAACCCTGACCACACCCTGCTGCCGGGCATGTTCGTCCACGCGCAATTGCAGGCCGGTGTGAACAGCGCGGCAATTCTCGCGCCGCAGCAGGGCGTGACCCGCGACCTCAGGGGCATGCCGACTGCATTGGTGGTCGGCCCGGACAACAAGGTCGAACTGCGTCAGCTCAAGGCCAGTCGCACAGTCGGCAGCCAATGGCTGATCGAAGACGGGCTCAAGGCCGGCGATCGCGTCATCACCGAAGGGTTGCAGTACGTAAGGCCCGGAGTCGAAGTCAAGGCCACCGAAGCCACCAACGTGAGCAGCAATGCGGGCAGCAACGCAGCCACCAAGAACCCGGCCCCCGCTCAGGCAGCTGACAAAGCAGCCGGCGGCAAAGGGGAGTAAACCATGTCGAAATTCTTTATCGACCGTCCGATTTTCGCCTGGGTGATCGCCCTGGTGATCATGCTGGTCGGGGCTCTATCGATCCTCAAGCTGCCGATCAACCAGTACCCGAGCATCGCACCACCAGCCATCGCGATCCAGGTGACCTACCCGGGTGCGTCCGCGCAAACCGTGCAGGACACCGTGGTCCAGGTGATCGAACAGCAGCTCAACGGTATCGACAACCTGCGTTATGTGTCCTCGGAAAGTAACTCCGACGGCAGCATGACCATCACCGCGACCTTCGAGCAGGGCACCAACTCCGATACCGCGCAGGTCCAGGTCCAGAACAAGCTGAACCTGGCCACCCCGTTGCTGCCGCAAGAAGTGCAGCAGCAGGGTATCCGCGTGACCAAATCGGTGAGGAACTTCCTGATGGTGATCGGCGTGGTGTCGCGCGACGGCACCATGACCCGGGAGGACCTGTCCAACTACATCGTGTCCAACATGCAGGACCCGATCTCGCGCACTGCCGGCGTCGGTGACTTCCAGGTCTTCGGTGCCCAGTACGCGATGCGGATCTGGCTTGACCCGGCCAAGCTGAACAACTACAGCCTGACCCCGTCGGACGTGAGCACCGCCATCGCCGCGCAGAACGTCCAGGTTTCGTCCGGCCAGCTCGGCGGCCTGCCCGCCTTGCCCGGCCAGCAACTGAATGCCACCATCATCGGCAAGACCCGCCTGCAGACCGCCGAGCAGTTCAAGAATATTCTGCTCAAGGTCAACCCGGACGGCTCGCAAGTCCGCGTCGGCGACGTGGCGGATGTCGGCCTGGGCGGTGAAAACTACGCCATCAACGCACAGTTCAACGGCGCCCCGGCCTCGGGCCTGGCGGTGCGACTGGCCACTGGTGCCAACGCCCTCGACACGGCCAAGGCCCTGCGCCAGACCGTCAATAACCTCAAGCCATTCTTCCCGCCTGGCATGGAAGTGGTATTCCCCTACGACACCACGCCGGTGGTGAGCGAATCGATCAAGGGTGTGGTCGAAACCCTGGTCGAAGCGGTCGCGCTGGTGTTCCTGGTGATGTTCCTGTTCCTGCAGAACTTCCGCGCCACCATCATCACCACGATGACCGTGCCCGTGGTGTTGCTGGGTACGTTCGGGATCCTCGCGGCGTTCGGCTTCAGCATCAACACCCTGACCATGTTCGGTATGGTATTGGCCATCGGCTTGCTGGTGGATGACGCCATCGTCGTGGTGGAAAACGTCGAACGGGTGATGAGCGAAGAAGGCCTGTCGCCCAAGGAAGCGACGAAAAAATCCATGGGCCAGATCCAGGGTGCCCTGGTGGGTATTGCCCTGGTGCTCTCGGCGGTACTGCTGCCGATGGCGTTTTTCGGCGGTTCCACCGGTGTGATCTATAAACAGTTCTCCATCACCATCGTCTCGGCCATGGCCCTGTCGGTACTGGTGGCACTGATCTTCACCCCGGCCTTGTGCGCCACGATGCTCAAGGCCATCCCGCAGGGTGAACATGGCACGCCGAAACGCGGCTTCTTCGGTTGGTTCAACCGCAGCTTCGACCGCAGCGTGCAAAGCTACGAACGCGGCGTCGGCAACATCCTGCGCAACAAGGCACCGTACCTGCTGGTCTACGTGATCATCGTCGTCGGCATGATCTGGCTGTTCATGCGCATTCCATCCTCGTTCCTCCCGGAAGAAGACCAGGGCGTGTTGTTTGCCCAGGTACAGACGCCCGCCGGCTCCAGCGCCGAGCGCACCCAGGTGGTGGTGGACAAGATGCGTGAGTTCCTGCTGCGTCCGGGCAAGGACGGCGGCGAGGGCGACGGCGTGGCGTCGGTGTTCACCGTGACCGGTTTCAACTTCGCCGGTCGTGGCCAGAGTTCGGGCATGGCGTTCATCATGCTCAAGCCGTGGGAAGAGCGTAACGCCGACAACACCGTGTTCAAGATCTCGGCCCGCGCCCAGCAGCACTTCTTCACCTTCCGTGATGCAATGGTGTTCGCCTTCGCCCCGCCGGCGGTGATGGAATTGGGTAACGCCACCGGTTTCGACGTATTCCTGCAGGACCGCGCCGGGATCGGCCACACCAAGTTGATGGAGGCGCGCAACCAGTTCCTGGGCATGGCGGCCCAGAGCAAGGTGCTGGCGCAGGTGCGTCCTAACGGCCTGAACGACGAACCGCAATACCAGTTGGAAATCGATGACGAGAAGGCCAGCGCCCTGGGCGTGACCATCTCGGACATCAACAGCACCCTGTCGATCGCCCTGGGCAGTAGCTATGTGAACGACTTCATCGACCGCGGTCGGGTGAAGAAGGTCTACGTGCAAGGTCAACCGGGTGCCCGCATGAGCCCTGAAGACCTGCAGAAGTGGTACGTGCGCAACAGCGCCGGAACCATGGTGCCGTTCACCGCGTTCGCCAAGGGTGAGTGGATCTACGGTTCGCCGAAACTGGCTCGTTACAACGGCGTGGAAGCGATGGAAGTGCTGGGCGTTCCGGCGCCGGGTTACTCCACCGGTGAAGCCATGGCCGAAGTCGAAGCCATCGCCAAGAAGCTGCCGGCCGGTGTCGGTATTTCCTGGACCGGCCTGTCGTATGAAGAACGACTGGCAGGCTCTCAGGCACCGGCGCTGTTCGCCCTGTCGATCCTGATGGTGTTCCTCTGCCTGGCGGCGCTGTATGAGAGCTGGTCGATTCCGATTGCGATCGTGCTCGTGGTGCCGTTGGGGATCATCGGTGCGTTGATGGCAACCAGCTTGCGCGGTCTTTCCAATGACGTGTACTTTCTGGTCGGTCTGTTGACCACCATCGGCCTGGTCGCGAAAAACGCCATCCTGATCGTCGAGTTCGCCAAAGAACTGCACGAGCAAGGCAAGAGCCTGCAGGAGGCGGCCATCGAGGCTTGCCGGATGCGACTGCGGCCGATCATCATGACTTCGCTCGCGTTTATCCTCGGCGTGGTACCCCTGGCGATTTCCACAGGTGCCGGCTCGGGTAGCCAACATGCCATCGGCACCGTGGTGATCGGCGGGATGATCACCGCCACCGTCCTGGCGATCTTCTGGGTGCCGCTGTTCTTCGTGGCCGTGTCGTCGATCGGTCGTCGCAAGCAGGACGATACTCCTGAAACTTTTAAAGAGGCTGGGCAATGAGCAAGTCGCTACTCTCTCTGACCATCGCCGCCGTCGTGCTCAGCGGCTGCTCGCTGATCCCCGACTATCAGCGGCCCGAAGCACCGGTCGCGGCGCAATACCCGCAAGGCCCGGCCTACGAACCGGCCCAGGCGGCCGGCCAGGCCGCCGCGGAACAGGGCTGGAAGCAGTTTTTCCATGACCCGGCGTTGCAGCAGTTGATCCAGGTTGCCCTGGAAAACAACCGTGACCTGCGCGTCGCGGCGCTGAACATCGATGCCTATGCCGCGCAGTACAACATCCAGCGGGCGGACCTGTTCCCGGCGGTCTCGGCCACCGGTTCCGGCAGTCGCCAGCGTGTACCGGCACGGGCCTCGCAGACCGGGCAAGCAGCCATCAGCAGCTCCTACTCGGCCACCCTGGGCATCAGCGCCTATGAACTGGACCTGTTCGGTCGGGTTCGCAGCCTGAGCGAGCAAGCGCTGCAAAGCTACTTCGCCACCGAAGAAGCCCGTCGCAGTACCCAGATCAGCCTGGTGGCCAGCGTCGCCAACGCCTACCTGACCTGGCAGGCCGACAAGGAACTGCTCAAGCTGACCCAGGAAACCCTGGGCACCTACGAGAAAAGCCTCAAGCTGACCACCCGCAGCGCCGACGTCGGCGTGGCCTCGGCGCTCGACCTGAGCCAAGCACGCACAGCGGTGGAAAACGCCCGCGTGCAACTGGCGCGCTACACCCGCCAGGTGGCCCAGGACGAAAACAGCCTGACCCTGCTGCTGGGCACCGGCCTGCCGGCCAACCTGAACTCGCAACCGCTGAGCGACGACCTGCTCAGCGAAGTACCGGCCGGGTTGCCGTCGGACCTGCTGCAGCGTCGTCCCGACATTCTCCAGGCCGAACGCAACTTGCTGGCCGCCAACGCCAACATCGGCGCCGCACGGGCCGCGTTCTTCCCGAGCATCAGCCTGACGGCCAACGCCGGAACGCTGAGCCCGGACCTGTCCGGCCTGTTCAAGGGCGGCTCGGGCACCTGGAGCTTCGCCCCGCAGATCAACCTGCCGATCTTCAACGCCGGCAGCCTGCGGGCAAGCCTGGACTACGCCAAGGTTCAGAAAGACATCAACGTCGCGCAGTACGAGAAGTCGATCCAGACCGCGTTCCAGGAAGTCTCCGACGGCCTGGCCGCGCGCCAGACCTACAACGAACAGTTGCAGGCCCAGACCGACTTCGTCGCCGCCAACCAGGACTACTACCGCCTGGCCGAGCGTCGCTATCGCATCGGTGTCGACAGCAACCTGACCTTCCTCGACGCCCAACGCCAGTTGTTCAGCGCCCAACAATCGCTGATCACCGACCGCCTCGCGCAATTGACCAGCGAGGTCAACCTGTACAAGGCACTGGGTGGAGGCTGGAACGCCGAGACCGGCAAGAACGAACCGGTCAAGGAAGAAGCGCCGAAGATGAAGCTGTTCTGATGGATGTTTGAACGTTGAACAAAAAGCCCACCAAAAGGTGGGCTTTTTGTTTTTAAGGATCAGTAATCAGTAGTTTCCGAGTTCAAAACACAGGCCTGTGGCGAGGGGATTTATCCCCGCTGGATTGCGCAGCAATCCCCGTATTCCTGCCACCTCGACTTACCAGATTTTCGCATAGGGCCCTTTTGGGGCTGCTCCGCAGCCCAGCGGGGATAAATCCCCTCGCCACAATATGTTCCGACTGGCTAACGTGGGTCGACGATATCCAGCGCGCGATTAGCCAGCACTGTGGGAGCGAGCCTGCTCGCGATAGCGGAAGACCAGGCACAGCAGTGTTGTCTGATACTCCGCCATCGCGAGCAGGCTCGCTCCCACAGGTTTTCCGGTTTCTGCTCAGGTGTTTTTTGCCGTTCGATAATCGCCCAAAACCGATAATCGCCAATTGAAGCGATCCCGGCCCGCCCTTCACCATCGCTCGCACAAAACAAGAACGACAGGTTCCACGCCATGACCGCACGCCTCGCCTCCCCCGGCTGACCCCCAGCTGTTTACCCCTTTGGTTTCACCGTTTCGCCTGCAACCCAGATTTGCGGCAACGGCTCTTCTCGTCCATAAAAAACAGAGACACGCCCATGAAGTCCACACAGCATTTGTTCCCCAGCCTGATCGCCGTTGCCCTGGCCGGTTCCGCCCTGCCGGTCCTGGCCGCAGAGTCGGGGTTTGTCGAGGATGCGAAGGTCAACCTCAACCTGCGCAATTTCTATTTCAACCGCAACTTCACCAACTCGAGCGCCGCCCAGGGCAAGGCCGAGGAATGGACCCAGAGTTTCATCCTCGACGCCAAGTCCGGTTTCACCCAGGGCACGGTGGGTTTCGGCATGGACGTGCTGGGCCTGTATTCGCTCAAGCTCGATGGCGGCAAAGGCACCGCCGGCACCCAGTTGCTGCCGGTCCACGATGACGGGCGTCCGGCCGATGACTTCGGGCGCCTCGGTGTGGCCCTCAAGGCCAAGGTGTCGAAGACCGAATTGAAGGTCGGCGAATGGATGCCGGTGTTGCCGATCCTGCGTTCCGACGACGGTCGCTCCCTGCCGCAAACCTTCCGCGGTGGCCAGGTCACGTCCACTGAGATCAGCGGCCTGAGCCTCTACGGCGGCCAGTTCCGTGGCAACAGCCCGCGCAACGATGCGAGCATGGAAGACATGTTCATGAACGGCCGCCCGGCCTTCACCTCCGACCGCTTCAACTTCGGTGGCGGCGAGTACGCCTTCAACGACAAACGCACCCAGGTCGGCGTCTGGTACTCGGAACTGTCCGACATCTACCAACAGCAATACTTCAACCTGACCCACAGCCAGCCCATCGGCGACTGGACCCTGGGCGCCAACCTCGGCTACTTCATCGGCAAGGAAAACGGCAGTGCTCTGGCCGGCGACCTGGACAACAAGACCGCCTTCGCCATGCTCTCGGCCAAGTACGGTGGTAACACCTTCTACGTCGGCCTGCAGAAACTCAGCGGCGACGACGCCTGGATGCGTGTCAACGGTACCAGCGGCGGCACCCTGGCCAACGACAGCTACAACTCCAGCTACGACAACGCCAAGGAAAAATCCTGGCAAGTGCGTCATGACTTCAACTTCGCCGCCGGCGGCGTACCGGGCCTGACCTTGATGAACCGCTACATCAGCGGCGACAACGTGCACACCGCCACGGTGGACGACGGCAAGGAATGGGGACGTGAGAGCGAGCTGGCGTACACCGTGCAGAACGGTGCGCTGAAGAACCTCAATGTGAAGTGGCGCAACTCGACCCTGCGGCGGGATTTCAGCACCAATGAGTTCGATGAGAACCGGTTGATTGTCAGCTATCCGATCAGTTTGCTGTAAAGCGGCTGGGGTGGGTCTGTCGTTCAGGTGGCGACTGACCCACCGCTATCGCGAGCAGGCTCGCTCCCACAGTGGTTCAGTGCGGTATGTAGATTCTGCGTACACTGCAAATCCCCTGTGGGAGCGAGCCTGCTCGCGATAGCGGTAGCACATTCAACATCTTCACCAACTGACCCACAGGGATTGCGGTGAATCTATTCCCGCGATTCGACACCCAACTCGTCCCACACCGACTCAGCCAGGTGGAACGTGGCGTTGGCCGCCGGAATGCCGCAGTAGATCGCGCTCTGCATGATCACTTCCTTGATCTCGCCACGGCTCACGCCGTTGTTGGCGGCGGCGCGCAGGTGCAGTTTGAGTTCTTCGTTGCGGTTCATGCCGATCAGCATGGCGAGGGTGATCAGGCTGCGGGTGTGGCGCGGCAGACCCGGGCGGGTCCAGATGTCGCCCCAGGCGTGACGGGTGATCATCTCCTGGAATTCGCTGTTGAACTCGGTCAGGGCATTGAGGCTGCGATCCACATGGGCATCGCCCAGCACTGCGCGGCGGACTTGCATGCCTTCGTCGTAACGTTGTTTCTCGTCCACAAAAAATTCCTCAGGCGCGACTGGAATCAAGCAGGAAATCCAACACCCGCTCGCTGAACGCAGCGCCGGCCTGGACGTTGGACAGGTGCGCGGCATGGAATTCGGCATACTGCGCCCCACTGACCCGCTCCTGGATAAAATGCCCGCCCGATGGCGGCGTAACGGCATCTTCGGTACCGGCCACCACCAGCAGCGGCACACGGATCGATGCCAGTTGATCGCGAAAATCGGCATCGCGCACGGCGGCGCAGTTGGCGGCATAGCCCTGGGGTGAGGTGGCGGCGAGCATGTCGGTGATTTTCCTCGCCGTGTCCGGGTTGGCCTGGGCGAAGTCCGGGGTGAACCAGCGGGCAATCGAGGCATCCCGCAGCGCCACCATGGCCGCCTTGCCATCACGCAGCACGGTTTCGATGCGCGGGTTCCACATCGACGGATCACCGATCTTGGCCGCGGTGTTGCACACCACCAGCTTGTGCAGTCGCTCGCCGGCGTTGATGCCCAACCACTGGCCGATCAGACCGCCCATGGACAAGCCGCAGAAGTGCACCTTGTCGATCTCCAGCGCATCAAGCATCGCCAGCACATCGTGGCCCAGTTGCTCGATGCTGTAAGGGCCTTCGGTGACCAGCGACTGGCCGTGACCCCGGGTGTCGAAACGCAGCACACGGAAGTGTTCGCTGAACGCCGCGACCTGCTCGTCCCACATGTGCAGGTCAGTGCCCAAGGAGTTGGACAACACCAGCACCGGCGCGTCTTGCCGCCCGTCAAAGCAATAGTTCAGTTCGCCGTCGGCGAGTTTGACGAATCCCACAACAATCTCCTTTCAGACCTTCAAGGCCAGGTGTTCGGCCACTGCCCGGGCGACCCAGGTCTGGGCCTGGCCGAGGTAATGGGCGGGGTTGAGCAAATGATCGAGTTCGGCCGCGGACAACTGCGCGCAAACCTGGGGTTCGTCCCCCAACACGTCCCGCAGATGACGGTGTTCGGCCACGGCACGCTTGCAGCATTGCTCCAGCAGATGGTGCGCGGTGTCACGCCCGACGCGCTGGGCCAGGACGATGCTCACCGCTTCGGCCAGCACCAGCCCCTGGGTCAGATCGAGGTTATGGGCCATGCGCGCCGCGTCCACCTCCAGCCCTTCCGCCAGCAGCCGCGCCTGTTGCAGGGCACCGGACACCAGGCAACAGATCTCCGGCAGGGTTTCCCATTCGGCATGCCACAGGCCCAGGCTGCGTTCATGTTCCTGGGGCATCGCGCTGAACAGCGTCGACAACAACCCCGGCACCCGCGTTGCCGCACCGATCAGCACCGCCGCGCCCACCGGGTTGCGCTTGTGGGGCATGGTCGACGAACCGCCCTTGCCCGGCGCCGACGGTTCGAACGCTTCACCGGCCTCGGTCTGCATCAACAGGCTGACGTCACGGCCGAGTTTGCCCAGGCTACCGGCAATCAGGCCCAGTACCGAACCGAACTCCACCAGCCGATCACGCTGGGTGTGCCAGGGTTGCTCCGGCAGGCTCAGGTGCAGCTCGGCGGCCAGGGCTTCGGCGATTGGCAAGGCGTGTTCGCCCAATGCAGCGAGCGTCCCGGAGGCGCCGCCGAATTGCAGCACCAGCAAGCGGGGCTTGAGTTCCAGAAGACGTTGGCGGCTGCGGGTGATTGCCCCCAGCCACCCGGCGATTTTCATGCCCAGGGTCACCGGCGTTGCATGTTGCAACCAGGTGCGCCCGGCCAATGGCGTGGCGGCGTAGCGCTCGGCTTGTCGGGCGAGGATAGCGGCCAGTTGCGCCAGCTCACCCTCGATCAGCTCCAGCGCCTGGCGCAGTTGCAGGACCAGGCCACTGTCCATCACGTCCTGGCTGGTGGCGCCCAGGTGCACATAACGCTCAGCCTCGCGATCCACGCTGGCGATGCGCTTGCCCAATGCCTTGACCAGCGGGATCGCTGAATTGCCGGCCGTGGCAATCGCTTCACTCAGTGCTGAAAAGTCGTAGAGGTCGGCACAACAAGCCTGCTCAATCGACGCCACTGCACTGTGGGGAATCAATCCAACCCGCGCCTCGGCCCGGGCCAGTGCCGCCTCGACATCGAGCATGGCTTGCACCCGGCCGGCATCGCAGAACACCTCGCGCATGTCGCGGGCGGTGAAGTAGGCATCGAACAGCTGATTACCCGGTCGTTCGCTCATAAACAGTCCTAGGGTGTTAAAGGTCGTGATGCAAATACGTCGGTTGCTTCGGCAGGCGCAGGCTGAACAGGAACGCCACCACCATCATGACCGTGACGTACCAGTAAAAGGCGTTCTCCATGCCCTGGGCTTTCAGGCTCAAGGCAACGTACTCCGCCGAACCGCCAAAAATCGCATTCGCCACTGCGTAGGCCAACCCTACCCCCAGTGCTCGTACTTCGGGTGGAAACATTTCAGCTTTTACCAGACCACTGATGGAGGTGTAGAAGCTGACGATTGCCAGTGCCAGGGTAATCAACACGAACGCCAGGAACGGACTGCTGATGCTTTTGAGCGTCAGCAGGATCGGCACCGTGCACAACGCGCCCAAGGCACCGAACCAGAGCATGGAGTTACGTCGGCCGATCCTGTCCGCCAGCATGCCGAACAGCGGCTGCATGCACATGTAGAGGAACAGCGCGCCGGTCATGATGTAGCTGGCGGTCTTGGCGTGCAGGCCCGCGGTGTTCACCAGGTATTTCTGCATGTAGGTGGTGAAGGTGTAGAAAATCAACGAACCGCCGGCGGTGTAGCCGAGTACGGTGATGAACGCGGCCTTGTGGTCGCGAAACAGCGCGGCGATGCTGCCGGCGTCCTTGTTCTCGCGCATTTCCTTGCTGCTGGTTTCCTTCAGGGAACGGCGCAGGAACAGGGAAATCAACGCGGCCACGGCGCCGACCACGAAGGGGATCCGCCAGCCATAGGCCCGCAGTTCGTCTTCGTTGAGGAACTGTTGCAGGATCACCACCAGCGACACTGCCAGCAGTTGCCCGCCGATCAGCGTCACGTACTGGAACGAGGCGAAAAAGCCGCGCTGGCCCTTGAGGGCGACTTCGCTCATGTAGGTGGCGGTGGTGCCGTACTCGCCACCCACCGACAAGCCTTGCAGCAAGCGGGCGAGCAACAGCAACACCGGCGCCCAGACGCCGATGTCCTTGTAGGTGGGCAGGCAGGCGATGAGCAACGAGCCGAAGCACATCATCAGCACCGAAATCATCATCGAGTTCTTGCGTCCGTGACGGTCCGCCACCCGGCCGAAAATCCAGCCGCCGATCGGCCGCATCAGGAACCCGGCGGCGAAGACACCGGCGGTGTTGACCAGTTGCACCGTGGGGTTATCGGACGGGAAGAACGCCGGGGCGAAATAGATCGCGCAGAACGCGTAGACGTAGAAGTCGAACCATTCGACCAGGTTGCCGGAGGAAGCACCGACGATGGCGAAGATGCGCTTGCTGCGTTCTTCGCCGGTGTAGTGGCTGGTTAAGGTGGTCATGGGCTATTCACTCTTGGGGACTCAACAAAGTCTAGACACACTTCGTAACAGTCCCGTTCCACAGATCGTTCCTACGCTCTGCGTGGGAATGCAGCCGGGGACGCTCTGCGTCCCAAAAGCCGAACGCGGAGCGTCCGTTGAGGCATTTCCACGCAGAGCGTGGGAACGATCAGTACAGGAGTTCTTCAGTAATCGAAAAACACCGTCTCGGCATCCGTCCCCTGCAGGATCACGTTCCACTGGTACACGCCCGACCCATCGGGCTTGCTCACGATCGTGGCGCGGCGCTCCTCGGGTACGCAGGCCAGCAGCGGGTCGGCTTCGTTGGCCTGTTCGCCGTCAAAGTAGATGCGCGTCAGCAGGTGCTTGACCAAGCCACGGGCGAAGACCAGCACCACCAGGTGCGGGGCCTGGGTCGTGCTGCCCAGGCCCGGCACGGTGCCCGGCTTGATGGTGGTAAACCGAAAACGCCCCTCGGCGTCCACCGGCACCCGGCCGAAGCCTTCGAAGTTCGGGTCCAAGGGTTTGTCCTGCTCGTCCTCGGGGTGGGCGTATTTGCCGGCAGCGTTGGCCTGCCAGACTTCCAGCATTGCGTCGTTGACGAACTCGCCGTTGCCGTCGATCACCTGCCCGGTGATCGCCACGCGCTGGCCGAGGGTTTCGGCGACGGTCATGTCTTCGCGGTTCAGCCAGGTCAGGCCGATGTGGTAGTAAGGGCCAACGGTATGGGACGTGGTGGCGGTAAGCGTCATCTTATTTCTCCATCGGCGTGGCGTCGCGGCCGCGCAAGACGATGTCCCAGCGATAACCGAGGGCATAGTGAGGGATGGTTTTTTCCAGGTCGAAACTGGCGATCAGGCGTTCCTTGGCACTGGTGTCCGACACGCAGTTGTAGATCGGATCGTAGGCCAGCAGCGGGTCGCCAGGAAAATACATCTGCGTCACCAGGCGCGTCAGGATGCTCGGCCCGAACAACGAGAAATGGATATGCGCCGGGCGCCAGGCGTTGTGGTGGTTGCCCCATGGGTAGGCGCCGGGCTTGATGGTCTGGAACTGGTACCAGCCGTCGGCGTCGGTGATAGCACGACCGGTGCCGGTGAAGTTCGGGTCCAGCGGTGCATCATGTTTGTCGCGGTCATGGTTATAGCGACCGGCGGCGTTGGCCTGCCAGATCTCTACCAGGATGCCCGGCACGGGATGGCCGTTCTCATCCAGCACGCGTCCGTGAATGATGATCCGCTCCCCCAGGGGTTCGCCGGCATGTTGGGCGGTCAGGTCGTTGTCCTTCTCCTGCACGCGGTCGGCGCCGATGGTCGGGCCGGTGATTTCCGACAGCGAGTGAGGCAGATGCACCAACGGCTTGGACGGCGAGCGCAGGTTGGTGGACTGATATGGCGGGTGCAGGTACTCCGGCTGGGTGCCCACTTGGGGGCGACGGTAACCAGGCTTGTCAGTCATGAAGCATTCCTCGGATTCTTATAAGTAGTACGACGCGTCAAACGCGTTCGATAGCCAATGCCAGGCCCTGGCCGACGCCGACACACATGGTCGCCAGGCCTTTGCTGCCGCCGGTCTTTTCCAGATGATGCAACGCCGTCAGCACCAGCCGTGCGCCACTCATGCCCAACGGATGGCCGAGCGCGATGGCGCCGCCGTTCGGGTTGACCTGCGGCGCATCGTCCGCCAGCCCCAGTTCGCGCAGCACCGCCAAGCCCTGGCTGGCAAACGCTTCGTTGAGTTCGATCACGTCGAAATCGGCGACCGCCAGGCCCAGGCGCTCCGTCAACTTGCGCACCGCCGGCACCGGGCCGATGCCCATTACCCGTGGTGCCACGCCGGCACTGGCCATGCCCAGCACTTTGCCGCGAGGGGTCAGGCCGTGTTGCTTCACCGCGTCGGCCGAGGCCAGGATCAACGCCGCCGCGCCATCGTTCACACCCGAGGCGTTGCCGGCGGTGACGGTCTTGTCCGGGCCGTTGACCGGTTTGAGTTTGTTCAAGGCCTCCAGCGTGGTGTCGGCGCGCGGATGCTCGTCTTGCTCGACCACGGTTTCGCCTTTCTTGTGGGCAATGCGCACCGGTACGATTTCTTCGGCGAAGAATCCTGCGGCCTGGGCCGCTGCCGTGCGTTGCTGGCTGCGCAGTGCGAAGGCATCCTGGTCGGCGCGGGACACCGCGTAATCGTCCGCCACGTTATCGGCGGTCTGGGGCATCGCATCGACGCCGTACTGGGCCTTCATCAACGGGTTGATGAAGCGCCAGCCGATGGTGGTGTCTTCCAGTTTCATGTTGCGGGAGAACGCCGCGTCGGCCTTGCCCATCACGAACGGCGCGCGGGACATCGATTCCACGCCGCCGGCGATGGCCAGTTCCATTTCGCCGCTGGCAATGGCGCGGAACGCCGTGCCGATGGCGTCCATGCCCGAAGCGCAGAGACGGTTGAGGGTCACGCCGGGAATGCTCTCCGGCAGGCCCGCCAGCAGCAGCGCCATGCGCGCCACGTTGCGGTTGTCTTCGCCGGCCTGGTTGGCGCAACCGAGGAACACCTCGTCCACCGCGCTCCAGTCCACCGACGGGTTGCGCTCCATCAGCGCCTTGATCGGCACGGCCGCCAGGTCATCGGCGCGCACCGCGGCCAAACCGCCACCGAAGCGGCCGATGGGGGTACGAATCGCATCACAGATATAAACGTCGCGCATCAGGCTTCTCCCGGTGCCTGGCCGTGGGCCGCCGCCGTGCGAGCTTCCAGGTCGCGCAGCGCGCGCAGCTCCACGTCGGTCGGCTCGGCGGTTGTTTGCACCTGATCGGCGAAACGGATCGCCCATCCGGTGGCCGCGATGACCTGCTCGCGGGTCACGCCGGGGTGCAGCGCGGTGACCACGAATTCATGGGTGCCGGCTTCCGGCTCCATGATGCACAAGTCGGTGATGATACCCACCGGCCCCGCGCCCGGCAGGCCCAGGCGCTTGCGGGAATCTCCGCCCTCACCGTGACCGACCGAAGTGATGAAGTCCAGTTTGTCGACGAACGAACGCGCCGACTGCTTGAGGATGATCAACACACTCTTGGCGGAACCGGCGATTTCCGGTGCGCCGCCGGCGCCCGGCAGGCGGACTTTGGGCTGATGGTAATCGCCCACCACCGTGGTGTTGATGTTGCCGAAACGGTCGACCTGGGCCGCGCCGAGGAAACCGACGTCGATACGCCCGCCCTGCAGCCAGTAGCGAAAAATCTCACCGGTCGGTACGACGGTATCCGCCGTTTCAGCCAGCTCACCATCGCCAATGGACAGCGGCAATACGCTGGGCTTGGCACCGATCGGACCGGACTCGTAGATCAGCACCACATCTGGCGATGAGGTCAGCCGCGCCAGGTTGGCCGCTTTCGACGGCAGGCCGATGCCGACGAAGCACACGGCGTTGTTCTTCAACCGACGGGCCGCGGCAACGGTCATCATTTCGTTGGTGGAGTACGTCATTGTTTCGCCTCCGAAGCGGCTGCCAGTCTGGCCTGCAATTCACTGAAATCCCGGGTGCCATGAATGTATTCGTTGATCCACGCGGTAAAGGTCCCACGGTCCCGGGCAATGGCATCCCACGCCTGGTAGAAACGATTGTCACGCTCGGTGTAGCCATGGGCGTAGGACGGATGAGCACCACCAGGCACATGGCAGACTGCGCTCAGGGCCCAGGTCGGCAGCACGCAGGCGTTCATCGGCGCGTTCAGGTCGTCGACGATTTCTTCCACGGTGACGATGCAGCGTTTGGCGGCCAGGGCGGCTTCTTTCTGCACGCCGAGGATGCCCCACAGCAGCACGTTGCCCTTGCGGTCGGCTTTCTGGGCGTGGATCACGGTGATGTCCGGGCGTACCGAAGGCACGGCGGCCAGGACTTCACCGGTAAAGGGACAGGTCACGCTTTTGATCAGCGGATTGACCTTCGGCAGGTCGGAACCGGCGTAGGCCCGCAACACCGCGAACGGCAGGCCGGAGGCACCGGCGACGTAGGCGTTGGCCAGGTCGGCGTGGCTGTGTTCCTCGATCTCCAGCGGATGCGGCCATTGTTTCTCCACGGCATCGCGCAGGCGGTGCAACGAACCCACGCCCGGGTTGCCGCCCCAGGAGAAAATCAATTTGCGCGCGCAGCCTGCACCGATCAACTGGTCATAGATCAGGTCCGGGGTCATCCGCACCAGGGTCAGGTCTTTCTTGCCCTGGCGAATGATTTCATGACCCGCCGCCGTCGGAATCAGGTGGGTGAAGCCTTCGAGGGCGACGGTGTCGCCGTCGTTGACGAACTGCTTCACCGCGTCGTGCAGCGAAAGGATTTCAGCCATGGGCAGGCTCCCGTTTTCCAGTGGACCGACATGAAGAAAAAGGCGCGAGGTTCAGCGCCGGAGTGACTGAAGATTAAGCTGCGGGAAAAGGCCAAACAATCCGATAATCGACTGAGTGTTCGTTTATCGAACGGATTGTTGTTTGGCTATCGATTTACTTGGTCAATGAATTTTGGGTGGGAGCGAGCCTACTCGCGATGGCGGCCTGTCAGTGCCAAATTTATTGCCTGATACACCGCTATCGCGAGCAGGCTCGCTCCCACAAGGGTTCGCTCAGGTTAGCGGCTCAGGTCGCATCCGCATGGCTGACCATGCCCTTGATCACCACCGCCGTGGTCGCCAGCGCCGCGGGAATGACCAGCGCGGTCAGCACCTGTTCGAAGTTCCAACCCAGGCCCAGCAGCGTCGCCCCCATCCAGGCCCCGAGGATGGCACCGAACCGGCCGATGCCGAGCATCCACGACACGCCCGTGGCCCGGCCTTGGGTCGGATAGAAGCGTGCCGCCAGGGAAGGCATCGCCGATTGCGCGCCGTTGACGCACATGCCGGCCACCAACACCAGGGTGGCAAGCAGGGTGATGCTGCCCAGGCTCTGCCCGACGGCGTAGGCAAATATCCCGGCCATCAGATAGAAAAGGCCGATGACCTTGTGAGGATTGAACCGATCCATCGCCCAACCCACACCCACAGCGCTCAATACGCCACCGAACTGAAACAACGCACCGATAAATGCCGCCTGCTCCATGCCCGCGCCACTGTCGCGCATCAGCGTCGGCAGCCAACTGGTCAGCAGGTAAACGATCACCAGGCCCATGAAATAGGTCAGCCACAGCAGCAACGTACCGGCGCTGTAGGTACCGGAGAAAATCACTGCGAGGACATTGCGGGCCTTCACGGTTTTCTGCTCAGGCACACTGAAGCTGGCTGCCTGGGCGATGGTGGCCGGGTCGATCGGCGCCAGGGCCTTGCGCACCTTGTCGGTGCCGCGATTGCGCACGAGCAGGTAGCGCGCCGATTCCGGCAACCAGAACAGCAGCACCAACGCCAGGATCAGCGGCAGGATCCCGCCGATCAGCAGCAAGCTGTGCCAGCCGAACGCCGGGATCAATTTGGCCGAGATGAAGCCGCCGCCGGCCATCCCCAGGTTGAACCCGCAGAACATGCTGGTCACCAGCAGGGATTTCTTGCGTTCCGGGGTGTACTCCGACAGCAACGTGGTGGCGTTCGGCATCCCTGCGCCCAACCCCAGGCCCGTCAGGAAGCGCAGCACCAGCAATTGCTCGACATTGGCGCTATAGGCCGAGGCCAGGCTGAACGCACCGAACAGCACCACCGCCCCCACCAGTACGACTTTGCGCCCGAAGCGGTCAGCCAGCGGCCCGGAGCCCAGCGCGCCGAAGACCATACCGATCAGCGCGGCGCTCATGACCGGGCCGAGGCTGGCGCGATCGATTCCCCAATCCTGGGACAGCGCCGGGGCGATGAAGCCCATGGCCGCCGTGTCCAGGCCATCGAGGAAAACGATCAGGAAACAGAGGATCACCACCCGCCACTGATAGCGCGAAATGGGTTGCGCATTGATGAAGGACTGCACATCGAGGCAATGGCCTACGGAGGTCTGGGGCTGGTTCATCGGGTCTCTCATTATTATTGTGCCGGGCGGATCGGACCCGATCGCGCCGGATGACGCTGCCGCGACATTAATGAGGCCGGATAAACACCGTCAATTCACCCGAGACGTCTCTGTGCGTTTATCGAACAGCTTAAGCGAACAGCTGCGCGCTCAGGTCCCGGCTGGCCCCCAACAGGCTGGGCAGGAAACGCTGTTCCAACTCATTGCGGCTGACCCGTCCGGCATGGGTACTGACATTCAGCGCCGCCACGACCTGACCGGAAGCGTCGTAGACCGGAACGGCAATCGCCCGCAGGCCCTGCTCCAGCTCCTGATCGACGATGCACCAGCCTTGCAGTCGCACCTGCTGCAGGCACTCGAGCAATGCCTGCGGTGTGTGCAACGTCCGACTGGTCTTGGCCTGCAGGTCGGCGTGGTCGAGGTAGTCACGCAGCGACGCGTCATCCAGGGCCGCCAGGAGAATCCTGCCCATCGAAGTGCAATAGGCCGGCAGGCGTCCACCGACGGACAGATCCACGGAAATCAGCCGCTGGGTGGTGGCCGACCGGGCGATGTAAAGGATGTCGTCGCCCTCGAGCGTCGCCATGTTGCAGGCCTCGTGCAACTGCTCGCTCATGCGGTCCAGGTACGGCTGGGCAGAAACCGCCAGCGGCGTCGACGACAGATAGGCATGGCCGAGGGTCAGCACTTTTGGCAACAGCGAATAGGTGCGCCCGTCGGTGGTGGCGTAGCCGAGTTTGATCAATGTGTGTAGGCAGCGCCTGACAGCGGCGCGAGGGATTTCGGTGCGGTGGCTGATCTGTGCAATGGTCAGGTGGCGCTTGCGCTCCTGGAATGCCTGGACCACGGCCAGCCCACGGGCCAGGGACGTCATGAAGTCCGGATCACCGGTCAGGGCCTGTATCCGTTTGGCCGGCGAGGCGACAATCGGTGGCGCGACTGAAGAGAAGGCATTGCGCAATTGATCGTTCATGTCTGGTGCTTCCCCCGGCGGTGGCGGTTATTACAAACGGCAGCCCGAGGGACAACAAGAGCTGGCCCATCAAGACCGTTCGATTATCGAACCCTCGGCCGATAATCGCAATCGACGAAACCATTCCCGGGAAATCGCCCGACCGCTCAACGAGAGAATCCGCCAATTAGTTTGAAGGACAGCACCCGGCACATTTGACTTTGAACAACGAGGTTGCAATATTGAACTTGTCGCCTTGAACGGCGCGAGGGTATCGGCAGAATGGTATTGTTTGAAACGTAATTGCCACAAGTTGCACAGGCAAACATGGACACACACAACAACCCACCCTTTTAATAATTCCCGATAGTGTTCTTCGGGTGGACCGCTATAATGCAGCTCAGCGACGGTACGGCCCATCGGCCGGTCCGTCCTCAGGTGCCTGAAGCGCCACATGGCCGTTTCCCCTGTATCGGCAACAACACGAAGCCCTGATGCTACGTCAGCTGTCAGCTCTGGTGCCGTGGCCGTCTGCGTGGATACATGCAGTGCGTATCACCAGATTCAATTTCACTTTGCTAGGTAATACTGTGACGAAAGACGAACTGCGCGCGGAACTTGAGCGCCAGGAACAACGTTACAAGGAAGTTTACGGCGGGGAAGTCACCACCTACGCCGCACAACCTGAACCGGAACGCAAACCCTGGCGTAAACGCGCCACTGTTCAGGACCAGGCCTTTTCCCAGGAACTTCAGAAAATGGAAAAGGAACTCAGGCCCGAAGAGCGATGACACGCTTACTCCGAGCCTTTTGAAACGGTTTCCGGTCGGCACCCAGGCCGGACACCGGGCTGGATGCCCGTCATGAGCGGGCCGCCCCTCCTTCCGTTAAGCGGTGGAGGAAACGTGACTGACCTTCTTTTCAGATATTTCATACAACTACCTGGGGCCCTGCTCAGCCTCATGGCGCCCCTTGCTCGCCTGGCTTTTGACCCCGGAATCAATGGGTTGCGCCCCCCTTGGAAAACCTGCCCCCAGAGGGTTTCCTACAAATTATTTCGTTGAAGAATGTTACCGATGAGCAGGCAATGCATCGATCAACGAGGTTTTCTGGCATAATCGCGCCCCCTTATGACCGGGTCAGAAAACCTTCATGATCGATTTATTCAGCGGACTGGATGCTTGGGTGCTTGTGAGCCTCTTGCTCGCCCTGGCTTTTGTCCTCGCCTTCGAGTTCATCAACGGCTTTCATGACACCGCTAACGCGGTTGCCACTGTTATCTACACCAAAGCGATGCCGCCGCACCTGGCGGTGTTCTTTTCCGGGGTGTTCAACTTCCTCGGCGTGCTGCTGGGCGGCGTGGGCGTGGCGTATGCCATCGTTCACCTGTTGCCGGTGGAACTGCTGATCAACGTGAACACCGGGCACGGGCTGGCAATGGTGTTCTCGCTGCTTGCAGCGGCCATTACCTGGAACCTGGGCACCTGGTACTTCGGTATCCCGGCGTCCAGCTCCCATACGTTGATCGGTTCGATCCTCGGCGTGGGCCTGGCCAACGCGTTGATCAACGATATTCCGCTAGGCGATGGGGTGAACTGGCAGAAGGCAATCGATATCGGCGCCTCGCTGGTGTTCTCGCCCATGGCCGGCTTCCTGATTGCAGCCCTGGTGCTGATTGGCCTGAAATGGTGGCGTCCGCTGTCGAAGATGCACAAGACACCGGAACAGCGCCGCAAGCTCGACGACAAGAAGCATCCCCCGTTCTGGAACCGCCTGGTGCTGGTGATCTCGGCCATGGCCGTCAGCTTCGTCCACGGTTCCAACGATGGTCAGAAAGGCATCGGCCTGATCATGCTGGTGCTGATCGGTATCGTCCCCGCGCAATTCGTACTCGACCTGAGCAGCACCACTTACCAGATCGAACGCACCCGCGACGCCACCCTGCACCTGAGCCAGTTCTACCAGCGCAACAGCGAATCCCTGGGTGAATACCTGGCGCTGGGCAAAAGCGTGCCGGGCGACCTGCCGGAGAAATTCCGTTGCAACCCGCAACAGACCGAACCCACCATCAATGCGCTGCTCGACACCCTCAAGGGCGTGGCCGACTACCACTCGCTGCCGGCGGAAAGCCGCATCGAGATTCGTCGCTACCTGCTCTGCCTGGACGACACAGCCAAGAAGGTCGGCAAGTTGCCAAACCTGGCGGCCCGCGAAAAGGACGATCTGAACAAGCTGCGCAAGGACCTGACCGCCACCACCGAATACGCTCCGTTCTGGGTGATCCTGGCCGTTGCCCTGGCGCTGGGCCTGGGCACCATGGTTGGCTGGAAGCGCGTGGTGCTGACCATCGGCGAGAAAATCGGCAGGCAGGGCATGACCTACGCCCAGGGCATGTCGGCGCAGATCACCACCGCGTGCATGATCGGCCTGGCCAACGTCTTCAGCCTGCCGGTATCCACCACCCACGTGCTGTCTTCCGGCGTGGCCGGCACCATGATCGCCAACAAGAGCGGCCTGCAAGGCGGCACGGTACGCAACATCCTGCTGGCCTGGGTACTGACCCTGCCGGCGACGGTGGCGCTGTCGGCCGGATTGTTCTGGCTGGCTTCCAAGGCGCTGGGCAGCTGAGTCCAGCGGCTCATAAAAAAGGTGCGATCCTGGCGGGTCGCACCTTTTTTTATGCCAAATGCATACCCTGTGGGAGCGAGCCTGCTCGCGATAGCGGTGGGTCAGCCACCATTGATACTGGCTGAACTGACGCTATCGCGAGCAGGCTCGCTCCCACAGGGGTTTGGTGTGTGGGCAAGAATCTGGCGCGAAAAAAAAAGGGCGACCGAAGTCGCCCAAAATGCCTTGCGTGCTCGTTGCAGCCGGAAAGACCTATGGTTTTTTGCGCTTGTGTGCGTCTTTCCAGATGAATAATCCAAAGCCGGCGAAAAATACAAACATGAGGCCGACCGTCAACACGCCGGCAAACACCACATTGTCGAAAAACATGATTGGCCTCCTGGTCTTGCCCCTGTTGCGTTGGAGCCAAGTTAACCAATGACGCCTGGATGAGAATTGACCGAGGTCAATAACGCTCGCGACCGAGCGAAAAGGAAGGGAAATAACTGATCTGCATCAATGGATCGAGGGGGCGTCAGCGCTTTTTCGGTTTGCTCTTCGGTTTTTTCTTCGGCTTACCCAAAGGCATGGCCTGCTCGAAAGCCTGGCGGACTTCATTGAGGCGCTTTTCGTTGAGGTCATGAACACGCTTGGCGCGTTCAGCGCTGAGGTCTATCAGTTTGTCGTCTTGGCTCATGGCGTGTCGGCATCATGCAGTGAAGTGCGAATGTGCTCATGATGGGGGCTGTCGGCGGCGTTGACCAGCCTGCATACGCGGGCACATATCGGAAATCAGATCTGGATATCGACCCACAGGCCCTGGCGCGCCTCATCGTCTATCAGCGGCTTCACCGGCACGGTGTTGTCGGCATTGAGTTCAGTCCCCGGTATGGCCAGGTGCTCCTCGGGGTCTTCATCGGCTTCACGACGGCGCCTCTCGCGCTCCTGCTGGCGACGCTGTTCCTCGCGCAACAACAGCGCGGCTTCCTCCGGATCGCGCTGTTGCAGGTCGATGGTGCTTTCGCTGGAGGTCTGTTGTACCGGGACCACGGGCGGGATATCCGGTCGCTGGCGGACCGGATCCTGTTGTGCGGTGATGGGTACGGCGCTCAAGGGGAGCGTGGGTAGCAACATAAAAATCTCCTGTCATCAGGCTATCGGCTGTGGCGCAGACAGCTTGAACCGCTGGTCCGAAACTTGTGACCCGGTTGGCATTAACGCAGGGCAGGCGCAAGCCTGTTTGATCGCAGAACCGGCTGAAGTTCCATCGGACCGGCCGCTATAACGGCCTTTAAAGTGCTTAATTCCTTTGGTCTGAGGGATCATTCCGTTAAGATAATCGGCTTTTTCAAGGCGGGAGTCAGGCAGCATGGCGCAGCAGTATCAACCGGGGCAACGCTGGATCAGTGACAGCGAAGCCGAGCTGGGTTTAGGCACCGTTCTGGCACAGGACGGCCGCTTGTTGACCGTGCTCTATCCGGCCACTGGCGATACCCGCCAGTACGCGCTACGGAATGCGCCTCTTACACGGGTACGGTTTTCGCCGGGCGACGTGATCACCCACTTCGAAGGCTGGAAGATGACCGTGCGCGAAGTCGATGACGTCGATGGGCTGCTGGTTTATCACGGTCTCAACGGGCAGAACGAAGTCGTCACCCTGCCGGAAACCCAGCTGTCGAACTTCATCCAGTTCCGCCTGGCCAGCGACCGTCTGTTCGCCGGCCAGATCGACCCGCTGGCCTGGTTCTCCCTGCGCTACCACACCCTGGAGCACACCAGCCGCCAGTTGCAGTCCTCGCTCTGGGGCCTGGGTGGCGTACGCGCCCAGCCTATCGCCCACCAGTTGCACATCGCCCGGGAAGTCGCCGACCGTATTGCACCGCGGGTGTTGCTGGCGGACGAAGTGGGGTTGGGCAAGACCATCGAAGCCGGCCTGGTCATCCATCGCCAACTGCTGTCCGGTCGCGCCAGCCGCGTGCTGATCCTGGTTCCGGAAAACCTTCAGCACCAGTGGCTGGTGGAAATGCGCCGGCGCTTCAACCTGCAGGTCGCTCTGTTCGATGAAGAGCGCTTCATCGAAAGCGATGCGAGCAACCCGTTCGAAGACACGCAACTGGCGCTGGTGGCGCTGGAATGGCTGGTGGACGACGAGAAGGCCCAGGACGCGCTGTTCGCCGCCGGCTGGGACCTGATGGTGGTCGACGAAGCCCATCACCTGGTATGGCACGAGGATCAGGTCAGCCCGCAATACGCGCTGGTCGAACAGCTTGCCGAGACGATCCCGGGCGTACTGTTGCTGACCGCGACGCCGGAACAATTGGGCCAGGACAGCCACTTCGCCCGCCTGCGCCTGCTGGACCCGAACCGTTTCCACGACCTCAAGGCCTTCCGCGCCGAAAGCGAAAACTACCGCCCGGTGGCCGAGGCCGTGCAGGAACTGCTGGACAAGGGCCGTCTCTCGCCCGAAGCCCACCAGACCATCCACGGCTTCCTGGGCAATGAAGGCGAAGCGCTGCTGACCGCCGTCAATGATGGCGACGTCGAAGCCAGTGCCCGCCTGGTCCGCGAACTGCTGGACCGTCACGGCACCGGCCGCGTGCTGTTCCGCAACACCCGCGCCGCCGTCCAGGGCTTCCCGGAGCGTAAGCTGCATGCCTATCCGCTGCCGTGCCCGGCCGAATACCTCGAGCTGCCCCTGGGCGATCACGCCGAGCTGTACCCGGAAGTCAGCTTCCAGGCCCAGCCGGACGCCAGCGAAGAAGAACGCTGGTGGAAATTCGACCCGCGCGTCGAGTGGCTGATCGACCAGCTGAAAATGCTCAAGCGCACCAAGGTGCTGGTGATCTGTGCCCACGCCGAAACCGCCATGGACCTGGAGGACGCCTTGCGCGTGCGCTCCGGCATCCCGGCCACGACGTTCCACGAAGGCATGAGCATCCTGGAGCGTGACCGCGCAGCGGCCTATTTCGCCGATGAAGAATTCGGCGCCCAAGTGCTGATCTGCTCGGAAATCGGCAGCGAGGGCCGTAACTTCCAGTTCGCCCATCACCTGGTGTTGTTCGATCTGCCGGCGCACCCGGACCTGCTGGAGCAGCGTATCGGTCGTCTGGACCGAATCGGCCAGAAGCACACCATCGAACTGCATGCGCCATATCTGGAAACCAGCCCGCAGGCGCGCCTGTTCCAGTGGTATCACGAAGCGCTGAATGCGTTCCTCAACACCTGCCCGACCGGCAACGCCCTGCAGCATCAGTTCGGCCCACGCCTGCTGCCGTTGCTGGAAGAAGCCGACGATGGCCAGTGGCAAGCGCTGATCGACGAGGCCCGCGCCGAACGCGAACGCCTGGAAGCCGAGCTGCACAGCGGCCGCGACCGGCTGCTGGAGCTCAATTCCGGTGGCACCGGTGAGGGCGATGCGCTGGTGGAAGCCATTCTCGAACAGGACGACCAGTTCGCCCTGCCGATCTATATGGAAACCCTGTTCGACGCGTTCGGCATCGACAGCGAGGACCATTCGGACAACGCGCTGATCCTCAAGCCGAGCGAAAAAATGCTCGATGCCAGCTTCCCGCTGGGCGACGACGAAGGCGTGACCATTACCTACGACCGCAACCAGGCGCTGTCCCGCGAGGACATGCAGTTCATCACCTGGGAACACCCGATGGTGCAAGGCGGCATGGACCTGGTGCTGTCCGGCTCCATGGGCAACACGGCCGTGGCCCTGATCAAGAACAAGGCCCTCAAGCCCGGTACCGTGCTGCTGGAGCTGCTCTACGTCAGTGAAGTGGTTGCCCCGCGCTCGCTGCAACTGGGCCGTTACCTGCCACCGGCCGCCCTGCGCTGCCTGCTGGACAGCAACGGTAACGACCTGGCGGCCCGGGTTTCGTTCGAGACCTTGAACGATCAGCTCGAAAGCGTGCCACGCGCCAGCGCCAACAAGTTCATCCAGGCCCAGCGCGATCAACTCACCCCGCGCATCAATGCCGGCGAAGAGAAGATCGCTCCCCGGCACGCCGAGCGCGTGGCCGAGGCCCAACGTCGCCTGGCGGCCGATACAGACGAAGAACTGGCCCGCCTGACCGCCTTGCAAGCCGTCAACCCGACTGTGCGCGACAGCGAACTGGTGGCCCTGCGCCAACAGCGCGAGCAAGGCCTGGCGATGCTGGAAAAAGCTGCCTTGCGCCTGGAAGCGATCCGGGTGTTGGTGGCGGGCTGATTGCCTTAGGAACCAAACAAGAAGCCCGCAGCGAATGCGGGCTTTTTTGTACCTGTGGCGAGGGGATTTATCCCCGCTGGGTTGCGCAGCAACCCCTTGCGTTCTCTCTAACACATCCAACGGCTGAGATCATGGGGTCTGCTTCGCAGCCCAACGGGGCGGTGCGACGTTTCGCTAAATCCCCTCGCCACAAGGGCGCGTCAGTGCAAGACCTCACCGGGTTTACGGGCTGTAATACCCCACCGCCACCAGGAAATGCCCGACCTTCTTCAGGTAGGCGTGTTTGTCCTCGACTTTGCCAGTCACCGGGTTCTTCCAGCGATAGGCATACTCCCCCACATCCTGCTTGCCGATCATTGCCAGGATCGGCTCGCCCACCGGCTTGCCACCCGGGTCCTTGACCTTGGCGAAATCGGTATCGATCAACCGCAGATTGGTGCCATGAGCAACATAGCGTCGGGTATCGAGGTCAACGACGAAGACGTACAAATCATCCTGCAAGTACCCGCCTTTGAGGGAGTTGACGGCCGTCAACGTGGCCTTCTCGTTCTTCTGCAGGTCGTTTGAAGCCTTGTCCAGTAGCGCCCGGGCCTGTTCGGCAGAAGCCCGTGGCAGGTAATAGCCGACGGCCAGGATTCGCTCGCCGACTCGCTGGAAATACACATGCTTGCGTTCGACCTTGCCGTCCGCCCAGTTCTGCCAACGGTAGTCGGCCTGCTGGATCCCGCTGCCCTCGGGAGTTTTCAGGGCGTCCTTGAAACCCTTGCGCAGGTCTGGTCCCAACACCTCGGAAACGTCACGCCCGATCAGTGCCGCAGAAGGCCCGCCGCTGGCGAGCATCACGCCCCGGGTGTCCAGCACGAACACGTAGCGATCCTTGTCGACGAAATCCCCCTGCCGACTGAAGGCGGCAAAGGCTTTGTCACCGTGGTCGTGGTAGTAGGCCAAGGCCTTTTCCAGCAACCCCCGGGCCGCCCGGCCGTCATCCGCTGGCGCGGCATGCACCTGTGCCAGCCCCAGCACCAACAGTGCGCCCAGCCAGGCCATCTTCTGAAAAATTCCCATACCGCGCCCCCGTTCTTGTTGGTATTTCAAGAGAGTAACTGGCATGGGGTGATGTGGAAGTATTCAGGAAACTGCGGTGGAGACATCAGACCCGCGACCGCTGGAAAACAACTGTGGGAGCGAGCCTGCTCGCGATGACGCCCGCACAGTCGAGATTTCTGCCAACTGAACCATCGCCATCGCGAGCAGGCTCGCTCCCACAGGGATCTGTGGTGAATTTAAGTTCTCTGGGTACCTGGAAAACCGTGGGAGCAGGCTCCCACAGTTTTTACTGAGCCCGGGCGCTGAGCTGCTGTTGCAGATGCTGGATCTGCGCTTGCAGGGTATTGATGTTGCGGGTGACCTGGCCACGGAAGGCGTCGAATTCGGCGGTGTTGCCGTTATCCTGCTGGCTCTTGAGCACTATCATGTCCTGCTCCAGGCGCTCGATGGCAGGGTTCTGGCTGTTCCTTTTCAGCGCGGTGATATCGGCACCGATGCTCTTGAGCTGGGCATCGAGCACGCCGCCTTCGCCCTGGTTCTTCAGGGCGGTCACTTCCGCCGCCAGCGTCTTGAGCTGGGCTTGGAGCTCCTTGTTGGCAGCTTGCAGTTGAGTGCTGGTGTTCTGCTGCTCAGTGGCCTGGGCAATGAGCTGGGCCAGTTCCTTGTCCAGGTCGGCGGATGGACCGAACGTAGCCTGCTGCTGTTTGTACTGTTCCTGCAGCTTGCTTTCGAATAGCCGGGCCTGCTCTTGCAGCTTGTTGTCCAGCTGTTTGATCTGCAGCTTCAAGGCTTCACTGTCGCTCATGACATTGGACTGACCGGCCACCACCTTGCCGGAAATGTCCTGCAAGCGTCCCGCCGCGTCCTCACTGATCCGCGCGAAGCTCTCCTGGGTCGCCACCAATTGCTGCTCCATCAGGGAAATCTGCTGGAAGCTCCACCAGGCCAGGAAGCCGAACGCACACAGCAACGCGCCGACCAGCGCCCACAGCGGCCCGGTGCTGGGGCCCTTGACCTTGGCCGCCGCCACGGGTGCGGGACGCGCCTGCACATGCGGTTGACGGTTGGGCAGGAAGTCGTCGTCATCGGGGATGTCGGCACGCATCCGCAGGCTCGGTACATCGTCGAAGTCGTCGTGTTCATCATTACGCGTGGGCATGGATTCAACCTTTGAAAAACCAGTAATGGCTTGATGCGGCGAGTATAACCCCCTCGCCCGCCGCACCGATTGACCCCGAACCCGGCAGTCGGTTCATGACGGGCCGATCAGCGGGCTTTCCACCAGGTGCAGAATTCATCGAGGGCGGCCCACAGGCTGACCTGCGGATCGTAATCGAGATAATGCCGGGCCCGGCTGATGTCGAGGGTGAAATTCTTGTTCATGACCTGCATGCCCAGGCGCGACAGCGTCGGTTCGGGACGACCCGGCCACAATTTACAGGCCCCTTCGTTCAACGCTGCAACGCTGTAGGCCAGCTTGTAGGAACGGTAACGCCTGACCTGTGGGACGTCCATCTGCCGCATCACATAGTTGACCACGTCCCACAGCGGAATCGGCGCCCCGTTGCTGATGTTGTAGGCCTTGCCCAAGGCTGAACCGGTGGCCAACAGGCTGCTGAGCAGCGCCTCGTTGAGGTTGTGCACGCTGGTGAAATCGACCTTGTTCAAACCATTGCCGACAATCGCCAGGCGCCCCTTGCGCTGCATGTTCAACAGGCGCGGGAAGATGCTCATGTCACCGGCGCCGGTCACGAAGCGCGGCCGCAGGGCCAGCACTTCAAGGCCGAACTCCTGGGCGCCGAAGACTTTCTGCTCGGCCAGGTATTTGGTCGCGGCGTAGGGATGGCCGAAGCGCTTGGGCACCTGCTCTTCGGTCAGCCCGAGGTGGTCACGGCCATCGAAATAGATCGAGGGGGACGACAGGTGTACCAGGCGCCGGACCTTTTGCTTGAGGCAGGCCTCGACCACATTTTCCGTGAGCTGGACGTTGCCCTGGTGAAAATCCTGATAGCGCCCCCACAACCCCACGGAACCGGCGCAATGCACCACGGCCTCGACGTCCAGGCACAGATCACGGGCCAACAATGGGTCGCTCAGATCCCCCGGGACGAATTGCGCACCGCGCCGCACCAGGTGCTCCACGCTCTCGGCCCGGCGTCCGTTGACCCGTACATCCAGGCCCTGCTCCAGGGCGAACCGCGCAAAGCGCCCGCCGATGAAGCCGCTTGCGCCGGTAACCAGAATTTTCATGAATACTCCCAACCCATGCCGCGGCAACCCTTGGGCCGCCACGGCAAATTAATCTGTGCGCCGCTTGCGGCTTGACGCTCATTGCGGCTCCCAAGGCACCAGCCAGCGCCTCGAGAAGTGGATCAATCGCTCGGTCAACAACCCGAGCAACTGTCCGCCATTGCGCCAATGATGCCAGTACAACGGCACATCGATCGGTTTATCTGCCAGCAACTCCACCAGCACGCCACGCGCCAGTTGCTCGCGCATCTGCAATTCCGGCACCAGCCCCCAGCCAAGCCCGGCTTCGGCGAGGCGGATGAAACCTTCGGACGACGGGCACAAATGGTGCTCGAAACCGCCTTCGACGCCGAGGGAAGCGAGGTAGCGGTGTTGCAGGAAATCATCCGGACCGAACACCAGGGCCGGCGTGCGGGCCAGTTGATCGGCGCGCACGCCATCGGGGAAGTGCCGGGCGATGAAGGCCGGGCTCGCCAGCGCACGGTAGCGCATGGCCCCCAGCAAGACACTGCGCGCACCGGCCACCGGGCGTTCGCTGGCGCAGACACACGCCGCCACTTCGCCGGCACGCATGCGTTTGAGGCCAACGGTCTGGTCCTCGACCACCAGGTCCAGCAACAGGTGATGTTCGGCGCAGAAATCGCCCACGGCCCCCGCCCACCAGGTCGCCAGGCTGTCGGCATTCAGAGCGATGCGCAGACGTTCCGGCAGCCCGTCTTCATCCAGTGCCGGCACCAGGCTTTGCAGATCGCGCTCGAGCAAACGCACCTGCTGCACATGGTTGAGCAGACGGCGACCGATCTCGGTGGGGGCTGGCGGCGTGGCGCGTACCAGCACCGGCTGGCCGACCCGTGCCTCCAGCAGTTTGATCCGTTGGGAAATGGCCGATTGCGACAACCCCAGCACTTGGGCGGCGCGCTCGAAACCGGCCTGCTCCACCACCGCCGCCAGGGCAGCCAGCAATTTGTAATCGAACATCAGTATTCCTAATGAGCAATCAGCAAGATTGGTTTTTCTTATACAGCGTTCCACTCGAAAATGGCCAGCATTCGCACACTGACCGGGGATTGAATCTATGTGGCAAAGCTATCTGAACGGCCTGTTGGTGGCCCTCGGGCTGATCATGGCCATCGGCGCCCAGAACGCGTTTGTGCTGGCCCAGAGCCTGCGTCGCGAACATCATTTGCCCGTGGCGGCGCTGTGCGTCACCTGCGATGCGCTGCTGGTCATGGCCGGCGTATTCGGGTTGGCTACGCTGCTGGCCCAGAGTCCGCTGTTGCTGTCGATTGCCCGCTGGGGCGGTGCGGCGTTCCTGCTCTGGTACGGCAGCCTGGCCTTGCGTCGGGCCTGTTCGAAGCAGAGCCTGCAACAAGGCGAGAACCAGGCTGTGCGCTCGTTGCGGGCGGTATTGCTCAGTGCGCTGGCCGTGACACTGCTCAACCCCCACGTCTACCTCGACACCGTGCTGCTGATCGGCTCCCTCGGTGCCCAGCAGAGCGTGCCGGGGGCCTATGTCGTGGGCGCCGCCAGCGCCTCGCTGCTATGGTTCTTCACCCTGGCCTGCGGCGCCGCATGGCTGGCCCCCTGGCTGGCTCGCCCGAGCACCTGGCGGATCCTCGACCTGCTGGTGGCGGTAATGATGTTCACCGTCGCGGTGCAACTGATCGTCATGGGCTGATTATTCAAAACCGCTCTGGAACCTCTATCCCACACAGTTGTTGCGTGGTTATGCCGCACCCCCGGTGCTATGATCCGACCCTGCGCCGCAAAGAGTACAAACTCCCCGGCGCTAGTCCGGCCGCCCGTGATCGGCCTTGCGCTCACCGCAACTGACCTGATTAGGAGAATCACCATGGCTTTCGAATTGCCGCCGCTGCCCTACGCACACGATGCACTGCAGCCGCACATCTCCAAAGAGACTTTGGAATTCCACCACGACAAGCACCACAACACCTACGTCGTGAACCTGAACAACCTGGTGCCTGGCACCGAGTTCGAAGGCAAGACCCTGGAAGAAATCGTCAAGACTTCCTCGGGCGGTATCTTCAACAACGCCGCTCAGGTCTGGAACCACACCTTCTACTGGAACTGCCTGGCGCCCAACGCCGGCGGTCAACCTATCGGCGCACTGGCCGAAGCCATCAACAAGGCCTTCGGTTCGTTCGACAAGTTCAAGGAAGAGTTCAGCAAGACTTCCATCGGCACCTTCGGCTCCGGCTGGGGCTGGCTGGTGAAAAAGGCTGACGGTTCCCTGGCCCTGGCCAGCACCATCGGCGCCGGCAACCCGTTGACCAGTGGCGACACCCCGCTGCTGACCTGCGACGTCTGGGAACACGCCTACTACATCGACTACCGCAACCTTCGCCCGAAATACGTCGAAGCGTTCTGGAACCTGGTCAACTGGAAATTCGTGGCAGAGCAGTTCGAAGGCAAGGCTTTCACCGCCTAAGCTTCGTTCCAGGCCTCGATGCCAGACAAAAGAACCCGGCACCTTGCCGGGTTTTTTTCATCCCGCATAAATTTCACCGCCCCTTTCCGAGCGGATGACCTCACGTCCGAATCCCAACAAAAAATTCCTCAAGCCCTCAAGTTGCGGGCCTCTGCAACCGACACAATGACCGTAGAGCAATCACTCTGGAAAAACCGTATATCGGCCATGCTCCGGGCAAAATCCCTTGTGTTTGATTGTCCCTTTGACTGACATCACAGGATTGCCAATACTCATGGCAACTTGACGCTACCCGCACGGTACAAGGAATCCCTCTTTGAAGCTGGAACTCAAGAACAGCTTGTCTGTGAAGTTGCTCCGGGTCGTGCTCCTTTCGGCATTGATCGTTGGCGTGATTTTGAGCTGTGCTCAGATCGTGTTCGATGCCTACAAAACCAACCGGGCCGTTGCCAGCGACGCCCAACGCATCCTCGATATGTTTCGCGATCCCTCGACCCAGGCCGTCTACAGCCTCGACCGGGAAATGGGCATGCAGGTGATCGAAGGGCTGTTCCAGGACGAAGCCGTCCGCATGGCCTCCATCGGTCACCCTCACGAAACCATGCTCGCCGAAAAGACCCGGCCCTTGCAGCACTCCGAAAGCCGTTGGCTGACCGACCTGATCCTGGGCAAGGAACGTACCTTCACCACGCAATTGGTTGGCCGCGGCCCCTACAGCGAATACTACGGCGACCTGAGCATCACCCTGGACACCGCCACCTACGGCCAGAGCTTCATCATCAGCTCGGTCATCATTTTCATCTCCGGCATGCTGCGGGCCCTGGCAATGGGCCTGGTGCTGTACTTGGTCTATCACTGGCTGCTGACCAAGCCGCTGTCCCGGATCATCGAGCACCTGACCGAAATCAACCCCGACCGCCCCAGCGAACACAAGATCCCGCAGTTGCGAGGCCATGAGCAGAATGAGCTGGGCCTGTGGATCAACACGGCCAACCAGTTGCTCGCCTCCATCGAGCGCAATACGCACCTGCGCCACGAAGCGGAAAACAGCTTGCTGCGGATGGCCCAGTACGACTTTCTCACCGGCCTGCCCAACCGCCAGCAGCTCCAGCAGCAACTGGACAAGATCCTGGTGGACGCCGGCCGCCTGCAACGTCGGGTCGCGGTATTGTGCGTGGGACTGGATGACTTCAAGAGCATCAACGAACAGTTCAGCTACCAGACCGGCGACCAGTTGCTGCTGGCCCTGGCTGACCGGCTGCGGGCCCACAGCGGGCGCCTGGGTGCGCTGGCACGGCTGGGCGGCGATCAGTTCGCCCTGGTCCAGGCCGACATCGAACAGCCTTACGAAGCCGCCGAACTGTCGCAAAGCATCCTTGACGACCTGGAGGCGCCATTCGCCCTCGACGACCAGGAAATCCGCCTGCGCGCCACCATCGGCATCACGCTGTTCCCCGAAGACGGCGACAGCACCGAGAAGCTGCTACAGAAAGCCGAACAGACCATGACCCTGGCCAAGAGCCGCTCGCGCAACCGCTATCAGTTCTATATCGCCAGCGTCGACAGCGAAATGCGCCGCCGTCGCGAGCTGGAAAAAGACTTGCGCGACGCTCTGGTTCGCGATCAGTTCACCCTGGTCTACCAGCCACAGATCAGCTACCGCGACTTGCGGGTGGTGGGCACCGAAGCCCTGATTCGCTGGCACCATCCCGAACACGGTTTCGTGCCGCCGGATCTGTTCATTCCACTGGCCGAGCAGAACGGCACCATCATCGCCATCGGCGAATGGGTGCTGGACCAGGCCTGCAAGCAACTGCGCGAATGGCACGACCAGGGGTTCGTCGAAATGCGCATGGCGGTCAACCTGTCCACGGTGCAACTGCACCACGCCGAACTGCCGCGGGTGGTGAACAATTTCCTGCAGATGTACCGGTTGCCACCTCGCAGCCTGGAACTCGAGGTCACCGAAACCGGCCTGATGGAAGACATCACCACCGCCGCCCAACACCTGCTGAGCCTGCGCCGCTCCGGCGCGCTGATTGCCATCGACGACTTCGGGACCGGCTATTCGTCCCTGAGTTACCTCAAGAGCCTGCCGCTGGACAAGATCAAGATCGACAAGAGCTTCGTCCAGGACCTGCTCGATGACGAAGACGACGCGACCATCGTCCGCGCCATCATCCAGTTGGGTAAAAGCCTCGGGATGCAGGTGATCGCCGAAGGTGTCGAGACGGTGGAACAGGAAGCCTACATCATCGCCGAGGGCTGCCATGAAGGTCAGGGCTACTACTACAGCAAACCCCTGCCGGCACGGGAGCTGGGGGTTTATCTGAAACAGGCGCAGCGCAGCAAGGCCTCCATTCTCTGACGCTCTGAAGATCGCAGGTACTGGCGAAGCCTGCGATTTTGATTTCACCTGGGACTCAAGTGTCTGGGGAAAGATCGCAGCCTCGCGTTGCTCGGCAGCTCCTACCCCATCTGCATTTATTAAATAAGAAATATTTACAGGCACAGCCCTTTACACATAATGCAAATCTTTCGCATTATGTCGCAGTTTTTGCGCACCCTCGCGCCAGTCCCGTCCATTTTCGAAGCAGGATGTTTGCCATGATTCGTATGCCCCTGGCTACCGCCAGTCTGCTGGCCATCGCTATTTCCCTCGCCGGCTGCGGCGAAGGCAAAGACAAGGCTGCCGCGCCGCAAGCGCCAACGCCTGCCGCCAGCACTGCGGCACCGGCCGCCCCTGCTGCTGCCGGCAAACTCGACGAAGCCGCCGCCAAGGCCGTCGTCGCGCATTACGCCGAGATGGTCTATGCCGTCTACAGCGATGCCGAATCCACCGCGAAAACCCTGCAAACCGCCGTCGACGCGTTCCTAGCCAAGCCGAACGCCGACACCCTGAAAGCCGCCCGGGCCGCCTGGGTCGCCGCACGCGTACCTTATCTGCAGAGCGAAGTGTTCCGCTTCGGCAACACCATCATCGACGACTGGGAAGGCCAGGTGAACGCCTGGCCCCTGGACGAAGGCCTGATCGACTATGTCGACAAATCCTACGAGCACGCCCTGGGCAACCCCGGCGCCACCGCCAACATCATCGCCAACACTGAAGTCCAGGTGGGTGAAGACAAGGTCGACGTGAAAGACATCACCCCGGAAAAACTCGCCAGCCTGAACGAGCTGGGTGGTTCCGAGGCCAACGTCGCCACCGGCTACCACGCCATCGAATTCCTGCTGTGGGGCCAGGACCTCAATGGCACCGGCCCGGGTGCCGGCAACCGCCCGGCGTCCGACTACCTGCAAGGTGCCGGCGCCACTGGCGGCCACAACGACCGTCGTCGTGCCTACCTCAAGTCCGTGACCCAACTGCTGGTCAGCGACCTGGAAGAAATGGTCGGCAACTGGAAGCCGAACGTGGCCGACAACTACCGCGCCACCCTGGAAGCGGAACCGGCCGAAAGCGGCCTGCGCAAGATGCTGTTCGGCATGGGCAGCCTGTCCCTGGGTGAACTGGCGGGCGAGCGCATGAAGGTGTCCCTGGAAGCCAACTCGCCAGAAGACGAGCAGGACTGCTTCAGCGACAACACCCATAACTCGCACTTCTACGATGCCAAGGGCGTGCGTAACGTCTACCTGGGTGAGTACACCCGTGTCGACGGCACCAAGATGACCGGCGCCAGCCTGTCGTCCCTGGTAGCCAAGGCTGACCCGGCTGCGGACACCGCGCTCAAGGCCGACCTGGCCAGTACCGAAGCCAAGATCCAGGTCATGGTCGATCACGCCAACAAGGGTGAGCACTACGACCAGTTGATCGCCGCCGGCAACACCGCCGGCAACCAGATCGTCCGCGACGCCATCGCCGCCCTGGTCAAGCAGACCGGCTCGATCGAACAGGCTGCCGGCAAACTGGGCATCAGCGACCTGAACCCGGACAACGCTGATCACGAGTTCTGATCAACGCTGGCTGAATGAAAAAGGCGACCTTCGGGTCGCCTTTTTATTGGCGCCACCGAAAAGCCAAACACTGTCTTGTGGCGAGGGGATTTATCCCCGTTCGAGTGCGAAGCACTCGTCAACAGACTGCACCTGCTGCACAAAGCGTGGGATTGCTTCGCAATCCAACGGGGATAAATCCCCTCGCCACAAATAGATCCCTCGCCGCGGGTCCTTGGGATCACATCACGCCAACCCCGCCAACCGCCCTTCAAGAAACCGTCGCTCCGGCAGTTGCTGTGTCAATTCAAGCGCACGCCGGTAAGCCGCCCTCGCCTCCTCCACTCGTCCCAACTGCCGACAGAACTCTGCCCGCGCCGAGTGGGCCAGGTGATAGTCGAGCAACTCGCCACGCCCGAGGATCGACTCGATCTGGCGCAACCCGGCATCCGGCCCGTCGCGCTTGGCCAGGGCGACGGCGCGATTGAGTTCGATCACCGGTGACGGCATGACGCGCAGCAACACATCATAAAGCCCGACGATCTGCGGCCAGTCTGTCTCCTGGGCGGTCGACGCTTCGGCATGCACAGCCGCAATCGCCGCTTGCAGGCAATAAGGCCCGAACCGGCGGGTATTCAACGCGGCTTCCACCAACGCACAGCCGTCGGCAATCAGTTGCGCATTCCACAGGGAGCGGTCCTGTTCATCCAGCAGCACCAGCTCACCGGTGTCCGACGTGCGCGCCGTCCGCCGGGACTCATGCAACAGCATCAGCGCCAACAAACCCATGACTTCGGCTTCAGGCAACAGCTCCATCAACAGCCGTGCAAGACGGATGGCTTCGCGGGTCAGGTCTTCACGGGTCAACTCGGCGCCCATCGACGCCGAGTAACCTTCGTTGAACACCAGGTAGATCACCCGCAGCACACTGTCCAAGCGCTCGGGCAACTCCGAACGGGACGGTACCTGGTAGGGAATCTTCGCGTCGCGAATCTTCGCCTTGGCTCGCACGATACGTTGGGCGATGGCCGCCGGTGCAGCGAGGAATGCACGGGCGATTTCCTCGGTGCTCAGGTCGCAGACTTCCCGCAGCGTCAGCGGCACCTGGGCATCCGCCGCCAGGGCCGGGTGGCAACAAGTGAAAATCAGCCGCAGACGATCGTCTTCCACGTCTTCGTCGCTCCAATCAGACTGCTCGAGCGCTTCAAGTTGAGCAATCAGCATGGGCTGGGACGCCGCGAAGCGCGCTCGCCGGCGCAGACTGTCGATCGCCTTGAAGCGCCCGGCGGACACCAGCCAGGCCCTCGGGTTGTCCGGCACACCGTCCCGTTGCCAGCGCTCGACCGCGATGAAGAAGGCTTCGTGCAGGGCTTCTTCTGCCAGGTCGAAATCCCCCAGCAGGCGAATCAGCGTCGCGAGGATCCGCCGTGAGTCTTGTCGGTAGACCTGCTCGACCCGCGCCTTGACTACATCGACCGACATCAGTCGGGCATGCCTTGGGTGACCAACGCTTCAAGCCGGTCCAGGCTCTGGCCCCAGCCGTCATGGAAGCCCATGGCCTCGTGGGCCTGCCGGTCCTCTTCGCTCCAGTGCAGGGCACGGGCGGTGTAGCGGGTTTTGTCGCCCTCCTCTTCAAGCACCACCTCGGCCGTCATGAAGGCCTTGCCGGAGGGCATCCAGCCGGGCACGAACGCATCGGTGAACACCAGGCGCCGGGGGGCGAGGATTTCCAGGAACACCCCCATGGTCGGGTACTCGCTGCCGTCGGGTGCACGCATCAGGGTGCGAAACTGACCGCCGACCCACAGGTCCATTTCGCATTCCGGCGTGGTCATGCCGTGGGGCCCCCACCACTGGACCAGCAGGGCCGGCTCGGTCCAGGCACGGAAAATCTTCTGGCGCGGGGCATCGATCAGCCGGCTGATGGACAATTCGAAAGCAGCAGGTGTGAGGTTCATGAGCGAAATCCTGTTTGTGATTGTTATTCAGGGGTTCAGTTGGCGCACCGGTCGGACTTCGACACAACCGACCCGGGCCGCCGGGATGTTGCCGGCGACCTGGATGGCCTCGTTCAAGTCCTTGGCGTCGATCAGGTAAAAACCCGCCAGTTGCTCCTTGGTTTCAGCGAACGGCCCGTCGGTGATCGACAGCTTGCCGCCACGCATGCGCACGGTGGTCGCGGTCTGCACCGACGCCAGGGCCTCGGCGGCGATCATCCGCCCGCTGCCCTGGATCGACTCGGCGTAGGCCATGCACTCGGCGTCCTCCGGGCTGTCGGGCGAGCTGTGCAGCGTTTGTTCGTTGCTATACACCAGGCATAAGTACTTCATGGAAAACTCCGGGATCGAACTGATCAACAATGACAGCAGAAGGACGTGGTGGCGAAAAAACCGACGATCAGGGCTGCAGATCGAATATCGCCGTGCCCGCCATCGGATCGAACGGCGCCGACCAATGCTCATGGACGATCTTCCACTGCCCCGCCACACGCTGGTAGCAGGCCGTCACGCGCATCCAGCAGGCCTGTTCTTCGCCCTTGTCGTTGGTGCCGCCGCAATAGGCCAGCCAATGGGCGAAGGCGATGCTGTCCGCCGCGTTGATCCTGACTTGATGGAAGTCGAACTTGTGCGGGCCGGGGCACATTTCCAGGCAGGCCTGCCAATGCGCCCGATAGGCGACCTTGCCCTTGAATTGCAGGGCCTGGATGGCGTCGAACGAGACGATGTCATCGTGATAGAGCGCCATGACTTTTTCGACGTCCTTGCTCATGACCGCTTGGCGATAGGTGTCGATCAGGGTCTGGATTTCGCTTTCGGTGGTTTGGGTATTCATGGTGATTCTCCACAGGTTTTTGTTGAAGACACCCTTTGTCGTCTGGGGAAAGGGCGAATCGACATCCCGGATAAAAATAATTCAAGGAAGAAAGTTCGCTAGAATCCAGCCTCATTCCGCCGGCAGATAACGGACGTTACTGTGACTGCTCAACTTGTCGCCTACGAACATCTGAGTGCCGTCCAGCGCCAACAGGTGGAGGCCATCGAGATCCTGCCGGACCAGGTCCGGTTCGCCGGAGACATCCACGGGGCACTGCACATGCTGCTGTCCCGGCCCTGCCCGGGGGTCAAGGGTTTCGCGTGGCTGGTCGACGATGTGCCGGTGGCGTTCCTGCTGCTCAAGCGTGCGCCCGTACTGCCCGCCTGGGCCGATGAACACAGCGCGACCCTGCACGCCCTGCAGGTCGACCACCGGGCCCAGGGCAAGGGCCACGGCAAGGCCTGCCTCCAGGCTCTGCCCACCGTGGCGCGCGCGGCCTGGCCGGAAATCAGGGGGTTGGAGCTCTCGGTGGATGCCGGTAACGAATCGGCCATCGGCCTGTACACCCAAATGGGTTGGGTCGACTGTGGCGAGGCCTACAAGGGCCGCATCGGTTATGAGCGACGGATGGGCTTGATGTTCCAGGCCACTAGCGGCTTTTGAGCGGTATCCAGATCTCCAGCGTACCCTCACCGGTCCTGGGGTTGAAATCCTCGCTGTAGCGTTCGAACTCCGGTGCGTCTGCCGCTTCGTGACCCGACCGTGGCAACCAGACATTCCAGATGTGGTGAAAGGTGTCCGGCAGGGTTTTCAACGGCCCACGGTGTTCGAACACGGCATAGCGGGCGGGCTGGATCTCGATCCAGCGGTACTGTTCCGGCAAATCATCGAGTCGGCTGATCTCCACCCCGGCGATGTATTCGAACCCGCCCTTCCCGTCCGGGTTGCAACACACACCGTAGGTGATTTCGCTTTTTTGCCCTGGCACGTTACCGAGCCAGGGCAGAAATTTTTCCCAGAGCAGGGGGATACCCTGGGCAGTCTCCTGGGTAAAACGGCCGCCGAAACCGGCGATCAGTTGGAAATTTCCGTGTTCGAAGCGTGGCTCGGCTATGTAATCGCGTTGGGGATTTTCCATGCGTCAACACTCCGCAAAACGTGAGCTCGGGCTTGGCAGTATAGAAGCCAAACCATGATTGCCAGGGCCGTTTGGCTTGTCAGGCCGCTGGAATGACCGTCGCCACGGAGGCCCCTAAAAACTCGTTGTAGCCAGAAAGGATCACGTAAACGGCGAAATAACAGAAGATCGCAGCGGATGCCCAATAGGAATAACGCAGCAATTTATCCCCCAATAATTTTCCACCCTGGGTCGCCGCCAGGCACAGGCCGGCACTCCACAGCAGCCCGGCACAGAGGAAGCCACCGAGGAAAAGCACCGAGCTGAGCACGGTGCCACCTCCTGAACGGGCGATGAGCGTACCGCCCACGGCCGCGAACCAGAGGATCGCGCTGGGCGATGACATGGCCAGGAAGATCCCGCGCAGGAATTCCTGGCGAGAGGAGTTGCCCTGCACCTCGCCCGCCTGCTCCAGCACTGCGCCGTGATAAATCGCCGAATGAACCATTTTCGCCGCGAAGTACAGCAACAGCACCGAACCGCCGATCCACAGCACCCAACGCACCGCTGCGTATTGCAACAACACGGTCATGCCGGCCAGGGCCAGCACCGCATAGACCAGGTCGCCCACGCAGGTACCCAGGCCCAGGGCGAACCCCTGGAAATAACCACGTTGCATCGCCAGAGTGATCATCGCGATGTTGGCGACACCGATGTCCAGGCACAGGGAGAGACTCAGCAAAAAGCCGCTGGAAAATTCCATCATCATTCCGTTCGGGTTGGTATGGCGAATTGAACAGCCCGCACGCATCCCACGAGCGGGTCGACAGTGTCGTCGAAAATAGTTGTGGGCCGCCACTGGACAAGCGGCCGTCGCGGCCATTATCTTGCGCCGCAGGCCACCGCAGTGGCCAACGTCGCTCGGACGGTTCCGGGCGCTCACGTATCTCGAGGCAACAATGGCCGAACAAGGTTCGCCGCGCCGCTTTGCGCGCATCGATCGACTCCCCCCTTACGTATTCAATATCACTGCCGAGCTGAAGATGGCTGCGCGTCGGCGCGGCGAAGACATCATCGACTTGAGCATGGGTAACCCCGACGGCGCCACGCCCCCGCACATCGTGGAGAAACTGGTCACCGTCGCCCAGCGTGAAGACACCCACGGCTACTCCACCTCCAAAGGCATCCCGCGCCTGCGCCGCGCCATTTCGCGCTGGTACAAGGACCGCTACGAGGTGGACATCGACCCTGAAAGCGAAGCCATCGTCACCATCGGCTCCAAGGAAGGCCTGGCCCACCTGATGCTGGCGACCCTGGACCAGGGCGACACGGTACTGGTGCCCAACCCCAGCTACCCGATCCACATCTACGGCGCGGTGATCGCCGGCGCCCAGGTGCGCTCGGTGCCGCTGATACCGGGCGTGGATTTCTTCGACGAACTGGAGCGGGCCATTCGCGGTTCGATTCCGAAGCCGAAGATGATGATCCTGGGCTTCCCGTCCAACCCCACCGCCCAGTGCGTGGAGCTGGACTTCTTCGAGCGGGTCATCGCCCTGGCCAAGCAGTACGACGTGCTGGTGATCCACGACCTGGCCTACGCCGACATCGTCTACGACGGCTGGAAAGCCCCGTCGATCATGCAGGTGCCCGGCGCGAAAGACATCGCGGTGGAGTTCTTCACCCTGTCCAAGAGCTACAACATGGCCGGCTGGCGCATCGGCTTCATGGTCGGTAACCCGGAACTGGTCAGCGCCCTGGCGCGGATCAAGAGCTATCACGACTATGGCACCTTCACCCCGTTGCAGGTGGCCGCCATCGCCGCATTGGAAGGCGATCAGCAGTGCGTGCGCGACATCGCCGAGCAGTACCGCCAGCGCCGCAATGTGCTGGTCAAGGGCCTGCACGAACTGGGCTGGATGGTGGAAAACCCCAAGGCGTCGATGTACGTCTGGGCCAAGATCCCTGAGGCCTATGCGCACCTGGGCTCACTGGAGTTTGCCAAGAAGCTGCTGGCCGAAGCCAAGGTCTGCGTCTCACCGGGCGTGGGGTTCGGCGAGTATGGGGATGATCACGTGCGCTTTGCGCTGATCGAAAACCAGGACCGGATCCGCCAGGCTGTGCGCGGGATCCGGGCGATGTTCCGGGCGGATGGGTTGGTCAGCAAGACCAACGCCTGACACAAAACCAACTGTGGGAGCGAGCTTGCTCGCGATGGCGGTGTATCAGTCAACACAGATACTGACTGTTATATCGCCATCGCGAGCAAGCTCGCTCCCACATTGGTTACTTCGCCAGGCTTAGACCACCAGCGACAACAACAGGATAAAGCCCAACCCCACCACCGACAGGATGGTTTCCATCGCGGTCCAGGTCTTGAAGGTTTCGGCCACGGTCATGTTGAAGTACTGCTTGACCAGCCAGAAGCCTGCATCGTTGACGTGAGACAGGATCAACGAACCGGCACCGGTCGCCAGCACCAGCAGCTCGCGGTTCACGCCCGGGATCATCCCCACTACCGGCACCACGATGCCTGCCCCCGTGATGGTTGCGACGGTGGCCGAACCGGTGGCGATACGAATCACCGCCGCGACCAGCCAGGCCAGCAGGATCGGCGAAATCTGCGCACTCACGGCCATGTGGCCGATCACGTCACCCACACCGCTGGTCACCAGCATCTGCTTGAAACCGCCACCGGCACCGATGATCAGGATGATCGCGGCGGTCGGCGCCAGGCTCGCGTCGAGCAACTTCAGGATCTGGTTGGAACCGATGCCCTGGCGATGGCCGAAGGTGTACAGCGACAGCAGCAAGGCCAGCAGCAGTGCCGAGATCGGGTGGCCGATCAGGTCCATGAAGGTACGGAAGATGTTGCCGTCCGGCAGCACCACGTCGGCAAAGGTCTTGAGCAGCATCAGGAACACCGGCAGCAGCACAGTGACCAGGGTAATGCTGAAGCTCGGCAGTTCCTTGGCCTCGGGCTCACGGGCCAGTTGATCGACCAGCTCCTGATTGGCGTGGCCCGGGATGTGCTTGGCGATGAACGTACCGAAAATCGGGCCGGCGATGATGGCGGTCGGCAACGCGACGATCAGGCCATAAAGAATGGTCTTGCCGATATCGGCACCGAACACGCCGATGGCCAGCAGCGGACCCGGGTGCGGTGGCACCAGGCCGTGCACCGCGGACAGACCGGCGAGCAGCGGGATACCGATCTTGATGATCGACACGCCGGTGCGGCGGGCCACGATGAACACCAGCGGGATCAGCAGTACAAAACCGATTTCGAAGAACAGCGGGATCCCCACCAGGAACGCGGCGAACATCATCGCCCACTGCACCTTGTCCTTGCCGAAGGCGCGGATCAGGGTCTGGGCGATCTGATCGGCCCCGCCCGACTCGGCCATCATCTTGCCGAGCATGGTGCCCAGCGCCAGGATGATCCCGACGAAGCCCAGCACGCCGCCAAAGCCGTCCTGGAAGGCCTTGATGATGGTGCCGATCGGCATGCCCGAGGTCAGGCCGAGAAACGCCGCGGCAATGGTCAGGGCAATGAAGGGGTGGAACTTGAACTTGGTGATGAGGACGATGAGTCCGATCACCGTGACCACTGCATCAAGCAGTAGAAACGACTCGTGGGACATGCCGAACATGAGGTGTCTCCTGATTTGTTGTTGTTATTGAAGCAGTTATTCGTAAGCTGCCGGGACAGCGCTATCTTTCTGACGCAAAATTCTTGGAGTTCAACTGGCCAGCTTCAGGCCGTGCTCCACCCACCAGGTGTAAGCCTGGCGAGCCAGTTCATCGACGTCATGGCTGGACGCATCCAGGGCCAGGGTCAGGGGCTCGCCGACGGGGGATTCAAGGGTGGCGAACTGACTGTCGATCAGGGTCGAGGGCATGAAATGGCCGGGACGGTGGGACACACGGTCCGCCGCCACCTCGGGGGTCAGTTCCAGGAATACGAAGCCCAGGCCCGGCAAGGCGCTGCGCAGGCGTTCGCGATAACTGTGCTTGAGGGCCGAGCAGGTCAACACCGGGCGCTCGCCCGTGGCATCGACACGGCGCAACTCGTCGCACAGGCTGTCGAGCCAGCCGGCACGGTCGTCGTCGTTCAGGGGAATACCGGCGCTCATCTTCTGGATGTTGGCCGCAGGGTGGAACGTGTCGCCTTCGATGGCGGTGGCGCCGCTCAATTGGCACAGGGCCTGGCTGACGCAAGTCTTGCCGCAACCGGCAACGCCCATGATGACCAGGGCGGTGATGGGATTATTCATGTAACACCTCAGCGCGCAGACAGCGCTACCTTTGCCAGTTATGACACCGCAGCAAAAGCAGAAGTTGCCGACGCCTTCTTGTCATTTTTGTGGTTGCAGCATTGTTCGTTCACGACACCAACGGATGGGATTCAGGCAAACCCCACTCGCGCATTTGCAGCCGCGTCGAGACAGCGCTACCTTAGTGCCTGGATTTTTGTTTGGCAAGCCACCTGATGACCGTCCCCAAGAACGATAAGAACACACGCACCACCGGTCGCCCTACGCTCAACGAAGTCGCGCGCCTGGCCGGTGTCAGCCCCATCACCGCTTCCCGTGCCCTGCGCGGCGTCAGCACCGTGGCCACTGACCTGGTAGAAAAAGTCCGACAGGCGGCGCAGGAACTGAACTACGTCGTCAACCCTGCCGCCCGTGCCCTGGCTTCGGCCCAGAGCCACTCGGTGGTGGTGCTGGTGCCGTCGCTGTCCAACCTGCTGTTCATCGACACCCTGGAAGCCATCCATCGCGTGCTGCGGCCCAAGGGCTTCGAAGTGGTGATCGGCAACTATCACTACTCCCGAGATGAAGAAGAAGACCTGCTGCGCAACTACATGGCCTATCAGCCCCGTGGTTTGTTGCTGACCGGTTTCGACCGCACCGAAAGCGCCCGCCGCATGATCGAGGCCAGCAACATTCCCTGTGTCTACATGATGGAACTGGACCCTGGGGCGGGCCTCAACTGCGTCGGCTTTTCCCAGCTCAAGGCCGGCGAGACGGCGGCCGGGCACTTGATCTCCCGCGGTCGCAAACGCCTGGCTTATATCGGCGCACAATTGGACCAGCGCACCTTGTTGCGTGGCGAAGGTTTCCGCCGGGCCCTGCAGCAGGCCGGGCTGTACGACCCGGACCTGGAGCTGTTGACCCCGCGCCCGTCATCGGTGGGCCTGGGCGGCGAATTGTTCCTGCAACTGCTGGCCAGCCACCCGGATGTCGATGGGATCTTCTTCGGCAACGACGACCTTGCCCATGGCGCGCTGTTCGAAGCCTTGCGCTGCGGCATCAGGATTCCCGAGCAGATCTCGGTCCTCGGCTTCAACGATTTGCCCGCCTCGGCCCACATGGTGCCGCGCCTGAGCAGCATTAGTACCCCGCGGGAAGCCATCGGCCGCCGTGCCGCCGAACAGATGCTGACGTTGATGGCGGGCAATCGCATCGCCCAACCCGTAGTGGACATGGGCTTCGAACTCAAGATCCGCGAAAGCACCTGAGCCGGTGAGGCGGTCGATCCCTGCCGGTCAACGGCAAGGCTTGGCCGCTTCGCCTCGCCCCGCATCCCTGCAACCCTTGTAACCCGAGGCGCCTGGCCTCGGCATGGGAATTGCTCCTGCCCATCGCTCAGACATTACCTACAGGTATCCCTCATGTTGGTCAGTGCAAAACAGCAAGCGATGATTCTGCCGCTCAAGCGCCTGGGCGAGGACCCGACCGCCGACGCAGCCAGCGGCCTGCAAAGCGCCGCGTTGCAGGCGTTGCGCGAGAACGTCCAGGCCCAGGCCAGCCAGGGCAACGTCCAGGTCCAGGAGTCCGTCACCCAACAGGCCACGCAACAGGTCAATGCGGCCACCGCCATCAGCGACAACGTCGATGAGGCGTTCGCCAAGACCCGCATGCAACTGCAGACCCTTGCCTCCCAGGATGCCTGGGCAAGCCAGACCGACAGCTCAGCACTGAAGGACTTCAAGGACTACATGAGCAAGACGCCTGAAGAACGCCTGCGTGACAGCATTCTCAAGGAGATGGGCATCAGCGAAGAAGAATACGAGGCCATGCCACCCGAGAAGCAATTGGCGGTCGGCCAGGAAATTGCCCAGCGCATGCAGGACAAATCCGCAATGGCGCAGGCAGAAAAGGACCAGGAACGCCGCAACACCGGCGATAAGGATCCCGCCGCGGCCACGCGCCTCGCATCCCTCTGAACCCGCCAGGCCGCCAGCCGATGATGCGCCGGGGTCTACGCCCCGGTCCGTCGTTGCGGCCAGTCGAAGCGTGTTCCCTTATAATCGCCCCCCTCACCGCCTCCACGACGTTGCCATGTCCGAAATCCGCTACGTGCTGCTTGATGAACCGCTGTGGCCTTTGATGAACAAGTTCTACCGCGCCCATCAATCCTCGATGAAAGCCGTGCGTGACGCGCAACTGTGGGTGGCGCGACGGGATGACATCGTCGCCGCCCTGTGCCTGCGACCGGTGTCGGGCGGGCACTGGTTGACGGGGTTGTTTGTCGACCCGGCGTACCGTGGGCAAGGTGTTGCGGCGCGGTTGATCAGCGAAGCGGTGGAAGCAGTGGACGCACCGGTGTGGCTGTTCTGCCACCCGGAGCTGCGCGGCTTTTATGAGCGACACGGCTTCACTTTCGATCCTGCCCTGCCCTATGCAATGGCCGAGCGGCTGAGCCGGTATGCACGGAGCAAGCCGATGATTGCGATGGGGTTGGAGCCGGGAACCGGGTCCTGATGCCATCTCATATACCCTGCTCGCGAAGGCGGCGGAACATTCAGCCCTGATGCAAGCAGACCCACCGCTATCGCGAGCAGGCTCGCTCCCACAGGGGATTGAGGTGAATGTTCAATCGTCGGCCGTCGGATCAAGGTCTGGAAACATCACCTCGGTAAACCCGAACTTGCTGAAGTCGGTGACGCGCGACGGGTACAAGCGCCCGATCAGGTGATCGCACTCATGCTGCACCACCCGTGCGTGGAAACCCGAGGCTGTGCGCACGATCGGCTCGCCCTTGGGATCGAAGCCTTCATAGCGGATGTGCCGGTAGCGATCGACCGCTCCACGCAGGCCAGGCACCGACAGGCAGCCCTCGAAACCCTCTTCCATCAGCGGGTTCAGCGGCGTGATCAGCGGGTTGATCAGGATGGTCTGCGGCACGGCCTCCGCGTCGGGGTAACGCTCGCTGTGTTCGAAGCCGAAGATCACCAGTTGCAGGTCCACGCCGATCTGCGGTGCCGCCAGACCGACGCCACCGACGCTTTCCATGGTCTGGAACATGTCGTCGATCAATTGCCACAGCTCCGGGGTGTCGAACATCTGCGGTGGAACCGGTGGGGCGATACGCAGCAGGCGTGCATCGCCCATCTTGAGGATTTCTCGAATCATGGTCGGGCTTCGTCTGCGTTCGGATCGCTGTCCGGTTTGATGGAGTGGTCGCGCGCCAGTCCCGATACATGGTGCTTCCAGTGCTCGTCTGGAACCTTCTCACCACGCTCCTTGCCTTCGGCGGACATATGTTCGATCACTGCGTTCATCTCCGCGCCCAGCAACAGCACCGCCGCCGAGATGTAGAAGTACAGCAGCAATACGATGATCGCGCCGATACTGCCATACATGGCGTTGTAGTTGGCAAACGTCTTGACGTAAAAAGCGAAGCCCAGGGAGGCGATGATCCACACCACCACGGCCAGCACCGACCCTGGGGTGATGAAGCGAAACTCCTGCTTCACGTCAGGCATCACGTAGTAGATCAACGCCACCGCCACCATCAACAGGATCACGATCACCGGCCAGCGCACGATCGTCCAGAGCGTGACGATGAATTCCTCCAAGCCGACCTGGGAGGCAATCCACTCCATCACCTGCGGCCCGAGGACCATCAGCGCCGCGGCGATGAGCAGCATGCCGGCGATGCCGACCGTATAGAAAATCGACAGCGGGAAGCGCTTCCAGGCCGGGCGTCCCTCGACCACGTCGTAGGCGGCATTCATGGCGCTCATCATCAGCCGCACCCCGGCCGAGGCCGTCCACAACGCAACCACGATACCCACCGACAGCAACCCGCCCTTGGATTGCTGGAGCTGGTCGATCACTGGGTTGACCTGCTCCAGCGCCTGGGGCGGCAGTACCAGCTCCGATTGCAGGCGCAACCACGAGAAGAAATCCGGCAGATGCAGGAAGCCAATCAGCGCGATCAGGAAGAGGATGAAGGGGAACAGGGAAAACAGCATCTGGTAGGCCAGTGCCGAGGCGTAGGTGGACATCTCGTCGTCGAGAAACTCGGTCACCGTACGCATCATCACACGATGCAACGGCAAACCTTTCATATCCGGAAATATCATGAGCGTCTCCTTTCGCCGCAAAAAAGGTCGCGTGGCGACTCAAGGGGCGTTTTTTTACCTCAAAGTAGCCTGTTTGGCGACTTCGAGACAATCTCATCCCGACGCAGAATTGACCGATGCTCCACGGCGCAAGTTTCATTCTTCGCACCGGCGGGGCTTTATGTTTGCCCGCCAACCGTCGAGAATGCCTCACATATTCAGGCTCGGCCCGAAGCTTTAATCCCGTAGGAACGTTATGAAACTCGATAAGAAGCAGGCCATTGCCCGCAGAAACCAGGAACTGGGCGGCGCCGTCCTGGGCGTCAACAACTGCCATTTCAGCGAATTGAACCGCAACCGCAACATCTTCTGGTTCAACATTCCGGTGACCCGCCTGGCAGTCGGCCAATACGAATGGATTCATCTGCTGCTGCACACCCCGACCACCGACGAGCTGCTGCACCTGAAAGTGCCGACCGTATTCCTGCGGGAAAAAATGGAAGGCCTGGAAGTGCGCAACCAGGGCAAGCGCAAGGCCGCCCTGAGCCTGGAGCTGAGCGCCGACAGGGATTCGTACCTGCAAGACTTGCGACCGGGGGGCACCAACCTGGATTTCGCGCAGTTCAGGTTGTGACCCACCGCCTACAGCCGACTTCCCTGTGGCGAGGGGATTTATCCCCGCTGGGGCGCGGAGCGGCCCTTGCTTTTTTTGGTCTGCTTCGCAGCCCAGCGGGGCGGTGCGACGTTTCGCTAAATCCCCTCGCCACAACAGCGACTGCCTGAGTAATCGTGCAACAAAAAGCCCCGCTTCGGCGGGGCTTTCTGTTTACACGCAATGCTACTTCTTCAAACCCAACTTCCTGAGTTCTTCATCCCGCAGCTCACGCCGCAGGATCTTGCCCACGTTGGTGGTCGGCAACGCATCGCGGAACTCGACGGACTTGGGCACCTTGTAGCCGGTGACGTTGGCGCGCATGTGCTCCATCACCTGCTCCTTGGTCAGCGTGGCACCTGGCCGCACGACGATGAAGATCTTGATCGCCTCGCCGGACTTCTCGTCCGGTACACCGATGGCGGCGCATTGCAGCACGCCCGGCAGGGTCGCCAACACGTCTTCCAGTTCGTTGGGGTACACGTTGAAGCCGGAGATCAGGATCATGTCTTTCTTGCGATCGACGATGCGCATGTAGCCGTCCGGCTGGATCAGCGCGATGTCGCCGGTCTTGAGCCAGCCCTCGCTGTCGAGGATTTCGTCGGTGGCCTCCTGGCGCTGCCAGTAGCCCTTCATCACCTGTGGACCTTTCACACACAACTCGCCGACTTCGCCCAGGGGCAGTTCGACGCCGGCATCGTTGATGACCTTGCACAGCGTCGATGGCACCGGAATGCCGATGGTGCCGACCTGGATGTTCTGGATCGGGTTGACCGTGGCCACCGGACTGGTTTCAGTCATGCCATAGCCTTCGCAGATCGAGCAGCCGGTGACCGCTTTCCAGCGCTCGGCAGCGGCCAGTTGCAGGGCCATGCCGCCGGACAAGGTGACCTTCAGCGCGGAGAAATCCAGCTTGCGGAAACCTTCGTTGTTGCACAGCGCCACGAACAGGGTGTTGAGGCCGACGAAGCCGCTGAACTTCCACTTCGACAGTTCCTTGACCATCGCCGGAAGGTCGCGCGGGTTGCTGATCAGGATGTTGTGGTTGCCGATCAGCATCATTGCCATGCAATGAAAGGTGAAGGCATAGATGTGATACAGCGGCAGCGGCGTGATCAGCACTTCGCAACCTTCATTGAGGTTGGAGCCCATCAGCGCCTTGCACTGCAGCATGTTCGCCACCAGGTTGCGGTGGCTCAGCATTGCGCCCTTGGCCACGCCGGTGGTGCCGCCGGTGTACTGCAACACGGCCACGTCATCACTGCCCGGGTTGGCTTCGGTCACTGGCCGGCCGTGGCCCTTGCTCAATACGTCGTTGAACTTGACGGCCTTGGGCAGGTGATACGCCGGGACCATCTTCTTCACGTACTTGATCACGCTGTTGATCAACAGCCGCTTGAGCGGCGGCAACAGGTCGGCAACCTCGGTGACAATGACATGCTTGACGCCTGTCTTCGGCACCACGGCCTCGGCCAGGTGCGCCATGTTCGCCAGGCAGACCAGCGCCTTGGCGCCGGAGTCGTTGAACTGGTGTTCCATCTCCCGCGCGGTGTACAGCGGGTTGGTATTGACCACGATGAGGCCGGCGCGAATCGCCCCGAACACCGCCACCGGGTATTGCAGAACGTTAGGCAGTTGCACGGCGATTCGATCGCCCGGCTGCAAATCGGTATGCTGTTGCAGATACGCGGCAAAGGCACCGGACAATTCGTACAGTTCACCGTAGGTGAGCGTCTTGCCGAGGTTGCTGAATGCCGGCTTGTCGGCGAAGCGTTGGCAGGACTGCTTCAACACCGCCTGAATATTCGGATACTCGTCTGGATTGATGTCGGCAGCAATCCCAGCTGGGTACTTATCCTTCCAAAAGTCTTCGATCATGGAAGCCCACTCCTCAGCAACGCGAATTCTCACCGCATTTGATGCGATTATTATTGGTGTGTTTGTTGGTGAATCTGGCTTGGATGAAGGCCGAGAAGTCACAAAAGCGCGCCGAGAGTAGCAGCTTTGCCAAGGGTCGACTAGAGCCAAAAGTGGCTGGCATGGTCACTAATTCGACTCAAGAATATGCAATGGTCACTTTTAGAGTAAAAATTCTACAAACTGTAGGAACGCTCTGAAAACCAATGTGGGAGCGAGCCTGCTCGCGATAGCGGTAGATCAGCAACATGGATATTGGCTGACACACCGCTATCGCGAGCAAGCTCGCTCCCACCAGGCTCGCTCCCACAAGGGTTTTGCGCTTGGCCTGCATCAAGCGATATCGCGCAGCTCCCTGCGCAGGATCTTGCCCACCGGCGTCATCGGCAACGACTCTCGCAACACGATGTGCTTGGGTATCTTGTAGCCAGTGAAGTTCTCCTTGCAGTAGGCCTTGAGCTCTTCGAGGCTGACGCCCGTCTCCCGCGCCACCACGAACAGCTTCACCGCCTCCCCCGAGCGCTCGTCCGGCACGCCGATCACCGCGCAGTTGGCGACCTTCGGGTGGGCCATCACCACGTCTTCGATTTCGTTGGGGTACACGTTGAAACCCGAGACGATGATCATGTCCTTCTTGCGGTCGACGATCCGCACGAAACCGTCCGGGTCGATCACCGCGATGTCACCGGACTTGAACCAGCCCTCGCTGTCCAGCACTTCGGCAGTGGCTTCAGGCTTGTTCCAGTAGCCTTTCATGATCTGCGGGCCCTTGATGCACAGCTCGCCGCGCTCGCCCAGGGGCTGTTCGATGCCGTCGTCGCTGATCACTTTCATGAGCGTGCCCGGCACCGGCAGCCCCACCGTACCCAGTCGCGATCCCTTGCCATAAGGGTTGGTACAGGCCACGGGCGAGGTCTCAGTCAGGCCATAGCCTTCGGTGATGCGGCAACCCGTGAGCTGCTCCCAACGATCGGCCGTGGCCTTGACCAGCGCGGTGCCGCCGGAATTGGTGAGCTTGAGGCTGGAGAAGTCCAGGGTCTTGAAGTCCGGATGGTCCATCAACGCCACGAACAGCGTGTTGAGCCCCAACAGGGCCGAGAAACGCCAGTTCTTCAGCTCCTTGATGAAACCGCCGATGTCCCTCGGGTTGGTGATCAGCACGTTGTGGTTGCCGGTGACCATCATGCACATGCAGTTCGCCGTGAACGCATAGATGTGATACAGCGGCAACGGCGCGATCATCACCTCCTGGCCCTCGCGCAGCAGCGGCTGGCCGTCGTCGCCGAACTGCCCCAGGCACGCCCGGGCCTGTTGCATGTTCGCCACCAGGTTGCCGTGGGTCAGCATCGCGCCCTTTGCCAACCCGGTGGTGCCGCCGGTGTATTGCAGCACCGCGATATCGTCGAGGCTGACGTTCAATGGCTTGATGGCCTGGCCACGCCCCAGGCGCAAGGCGCTCTTGAAGGAAATGGCCTGGGGCAGCGAATACGCCGGGACCATCTTCTTGACCTTGTTTACCACGGTATTGATCAGCCAGCCCTTGGCGGTAGGCATCAGGTCGCCCATTTTCGCTTCGATCAGGTATTGCAGGTCCGTGTCGGGCAGCACTTCCTGGACCTTGCTGCCGAACAGGTTCATGTACACCAGCGCCCGGGCGCCGGAGTCCTTGAACTGGTGGCGCATTTCCCGCGGCGTGTACAGCGGGTTGGTGTTGACCACGATCAGCCCGGCGCGCAAGGCACCGAACACGGCAATCGGGTATTGCAGGACATTGGGCATCTGCACCGCGATACGATCACCGGGGACCAGATCGGTATGGGTTTGCAGGTAACCGGCGAACGCTGCGCTGCAGCGCTCGAGCTCGGCATAGGTGAGGGTCACGCCCATGTTGCTGAACGCCGGGCGGTCGGCGAATTTCTTGCAGGAACGCTCGAACACCTCGATGACCGACTTGTAGGCCCCCAGGTCGATGTCCGAGGGCACGCCGGTCGGGCGTTTGTCATTCCAGAAATCAGGCTGCATTGTTTTTGTCCTCTTTACCTGAACCTATCCCGGGCCACTTCTGGATTGCTCGCAGAAGCGGAGCTCTTGGGACACTAGCAGCTCTGGCCAATCAGGCAAATATGCCAATTTGTGTCATAGATTGTGTGAATCTTGCCGCCTACGTGTGGCCTGATCAGGCGAGACGCAACGGATGCGCTATACAATGCAGCAACAGTGCGCATGCTCCCATGTAAAGGATCGTCATGATTCATCAAACGTTCTGGCTGACCGCGACCGACCACAGCCGTCTGTTCGTCAATCAGTGGTTGCCCGAAACCGCGCCCGTGGCAGTGGTCATGCTGGCCCACGGCATGGCCGAACACAGCGGCCGCTATGGGCGCTTGGCCCAGGCCCTGTGCGATGAAGGCTACGGTGTCTACGCGCTGGACCTGCGCGGTCATGGCAAGACCGGCGAAGGGGCGATCCTCGGCCACTATGCCGATGAGGATGGCTGGGCCAAGGTGGTCGGCGACCTGGCCAGCCTCAACCATCACATCGGCCAGCAACATCCCGATACGCCCATCGTGCTACTGGGCCACAGCATGGGCAGCTACATCGCCCAGGCCTACCTGTTGCATCACAGCGCCAGCCTGCATGGGGCGATTCTCAGCGGGTCCAATTTCCAGCCGGTGGCGCTGTATCGCGCCGCCCGCCAGATCGCCCGCCTCGAACGCTGGCGCCAGGGCGGCACCGGGCGCAGTGCCCTGATCGAGTGGCTGTCGTTCGGCAGCTTCAATCAGAAACTCAAACCGACACGCACGCCCTTTGACTGGCTCAGCCGTGACCCGGCCGAAGTGGACAAGTACGTCCACGACCCACTGTGCGGCTTTCGCTGCAGCAATCAACTGTGGGTCGACCTGCTCGGCGGCTTGCAGCAAATCAGCAAAGCGTCCAATCTCGCCCAGATCGATCCGGACCTGCCATTGCTGGTGATTGGCGGTGAATGTGATCCGGTGAGCGAAGGCAAGCGTCTGAAGGATCTGGCCGACGCACTGCGCGCCGCCGGCAGCCAGCACCTGCAATTGACGATTTATCCACAGGCCCGGCATGAATTGTTCAACGAAACCAACCGCGATGAAGTGACGGCCGATGTGCTGGCCTGGATTGCCCAGGCCCTGAACCACAAGCGCCCGCCACGCAGCGAGTAGGTTTCCAACGTTTTCCCTCATTACTGCCACAGGATCAGAAACAGATGACCCAGGTTACCAACACTCCCTACGAAGCCCTCGAAGTCGGCCAGACCGCCAGCTACAGCAAATCTGTCGAAGAGCGCGACATCCAGCTGTTCGCCGCCATGTCGGGCGATCACAACCCGGTGCACCTGGACGCCGAATTCGCCGCGGCGAGCATGTTCAAGGAACGCATTGCCCATGGCATGTTCAGCGGTGCGCTGATCAGCGCGGCGGTGGCGTGCGAGTTGCCTGGGCCCGGCACCATCTATATCGGCCAGCAGATGAGCTTCCAGAAACCGGTAAAAATCGGCGACACCCTGACCGTACGCCTGGAGATCCTGGAAAAGCTGCCGAAGTTTCGCGTACGCATCGCCACCCGCGTGTTCAACCAGCGCGATGAACTGGTGGTGGATGGCGAGGCCGAGATCCTGGCGCCGCGCAAGCAGCAGACCGTGACCTTGCCGACATTGCCGGCGATCAGCATCGGCTGACCAGCCCTATCTCTGGTGTGGCACCTACCTGTGGCGAGGGGATTTATCCCCGCTGGGCTGCGAAGCAGCCCTCGAACCTGTCGCCTCGGTGTGCCAGACAGATTGAGTTGGCTGTTTTGGGGCCGCTGCGCAGCCCAACGGGGATAAATCCCCTCGCCACAATGATCTCAGTGCCAGAGCTATCGAGTCCCAGCCTCCTCCCACACCTGCACACTCGCCGTCATCCCCGCACTCAGGTTCACCCCTTCCGGCACCTTGTCCAGCTTGATTCGCACCGGAATCCGCTGGGCCAGGCGCACCCAGTTGAAGGTCGGTTCAACCTCCGCCAGCAACTGCGCGTCCGGATTGGTGTTGCGGTCGGTAATGCCGCGACTGACGCTTTCGACGTGACCTTCCAGGGCATGGCCGGCGCTCATCAGCCAGACCTTGACCGGATCGCCCACGCGAATCCTCGGCAGTTTGGTTTCTTCGAAATAGGCCTGCACATAGAACGTCGAATCGTCGATCAGCGCCATGACCGGCTGCCCGGCGTTGACGTAGTTGCCTTCGGCCAGCCGCAGGTTGGTGATGTGACCGCTGCGGGGCGCCAGGACCTGGCTGCGGGCGAGGTTGAGCTCGGCGACCTTGGCCTCGGCCTGGGCCTCGCGCAGTTCGCCTCGGGCGATGCCGGCGTTGATCTGGGCGTTCTCCCGCAACTCCGCACTGATGGCCTGGGGGCCCAGGGCGGCACGGCGACTGGCTTCGTGTTCACGCAAGCTCAGTTGCTGCTGGCGGGTCTGGACCACCGCCCTGGCCTTTTCCACGGCGGCTTCGAAGCGCTCGCGGTCGATGCTCAGCAATAAATCGCCGGCCTTGACCTGCTGGTTGTCCACCGCCTTGAGCTCACGCACCCAGCCCGACACGTCGGGAGCAATCACCACCACGTCGGCGCGAATCCGCGCGTCCCGGGTCCAGGGCGTGAGCATGTAGTACTGCCACAGGTGTAACCCGGCGAAAATCGCCAATGCCACCACGCCCAGCGTAATGGCGACACGTACGGAGGTCCGCATGTTCAACTCCTTATAACGGCCCGAGGACCAGGGTAATCACTGTCAGGACACAGACGTACAGGGCGCAGTCGAACAAGGCTTCGTGCCAGATCCAGCGTCCGGCCGGCACGAGGCTGAGCAACAGGCGCAATGCACCGGTCACCAGCAAGGCCAGCACCACATAAATCAGGAACGGGCTGAGCAACACCCCGCCAATCGACCACTCACGCAAACCCATGGCTGTGCTCCCGTCGTTCAGGTTCGTGCTGACGGCACCAGGCGCGCCAACTGTTCTGCAATTGCACCACCGCGCCCTGGGCCAACTTCAGCGCATCGCCGGGGGGCTCTGTCGATAACACCTTCAGGAACTCGGCGCTGGCCGGGGCCAACGCATCGGCCAGCCCGCCGGACGGACCGCGTTCGAGCACCTGTTCCAGCGCTTCGAAATAGCGCCGCTGCGCCTGATGATCGGACACCCGGGCGACGGCCAGGCTCAGACGCAAGTGCAGCAGCTCATCACCGATATCCAGGCCGAGCAATCCGTCATCCCAACGGCTGCGCGCCGGGACCGGCAATTCGGGGTAATGCCGCGCCAATTGCAGCAGCCGGTCGGCCATGCGTCCGCCGAACCAGCTCTCGGCGCCACTCAGGTTGCGCCGGGTCAGGCGCACCAGGTCGTCCAGGGTTGCAGCCAGCAGGCGACGGCCGTGCCAGGCCGGATCGCGCAGAATCAGCAGATTGAATGCCAATACCGCCGCCCCCACGCCGATCATCATCGCCTGAGCGCTATTGAAGAATGTCGCCACGTCGTACTTCATGGCGTTGAGCGGTGATATCAGCACTACAAAATGCAGACAGAATGACGTGGCCGTGGCAAAGATCGGTGGCTTGGCCATGCCCAGCGCGCCGAAGAACAGCGGTACGCCCATGGCCATGCAAAGCATGGCGAAACTGCTCCACTGCGGCAGCAGGATCTCGCCGACCACAAACGCCGTCGGCACGGCCAGCAGAATGCCCCGCAGGAAACTCATGCCGATCTGCGCACCGTTTTCGCGGCTGGCAAACAGGCTGCACACAACACACGTCAACACCAACGCGCCCCCTGCTGCGGGCCAGGCCGTTGCCAGCCAGAAGCAGGCAACCGCGAGAAACGCCAGGGCACTGCGGGCACCGAAGACCAGGGCCAGGGACAGGTCACGGTGGGGCGTCAAGGTACGCGGGGGATCCGACGCCGCCCTGCCCTCCCGCACCGCCGCCAGCGCCGCGCAGGCGGCCAGGGCGGTGTCGAGCAACAAGGCGAAACGCGCCAGGCAGTAACTTTGCGCCGAGCTGATCAAGGGATCGTGAGAGGCATCCAGTACCCGCGGTCGCAAGGCTTGCAGCGTTGCACTGTCGGCATCGAGGGCTTGCTGCACCTCGTTCATCCAGGGTTGGAGAGCCTCGGCTTCTGCGGGTTCGAGTTGTTTCCATTGCCGGCGCACCGAACGGGCAATGCGCAGCAGCATCAGTAATTTCTGGCTCAAACCGCTGATGGCCCGGGCCCGCTGCCGACCCAGGCTGCCTTCGAACCAGGCATGTTCGCGCTGGGCATCCACCGCGACGATCCTGCCGAGGATCTCCAGCAAGCCCTTGCGCGCCTGGGCATCACCGGCCAGGGTGGCGCGGGCCGCCTGCATGCCGCTTTGCCAGGCGGCATGGGCCTGGCCCGCCAACTGTCGCTCGACCCGCAACGGCCAGAGCAAGGCACTGGCGGCCGTGGCACAGACAATGCCCAGGCTGATCTCGGTGCAGCGCGCCACCGCCTGATCGAACACCCCCAGTGGATGGGAGATGGCCGGCAAGGCGATGATCGCCACCGTGTAGCCGGCCAACACGAACGAATAGGACCAGGCACTGCGCAGCAGCGTCGAACAGGCCGTGCACAGGCCCAGCCACAAGGCCAACGCCAACAGGAACAACCACGGCGTCTGCGCGAACAGGCCCATGAAGACCACCGACATGACGGTCCCCACCAGCGTACCGAGCAATCGCGCCAGCCCCTTCTGCACCACCATCCCGGAAAGCGGCTGCGCCACGATGAACGCGGTCATCAACGCCCACGCCGGCTGCTCCAGCCCCCACCGCAACGCCAGCCACAGTGCCAGCCCGCCACCGAGCACGGTCTTGATGGCGAACTGCACAGCGAGGCGGTCGGGGGCGAACAAGGCCTGGAGGGTAATGGGCACGCGGGAAACTCTTTCCGGGGTTGCAGTAACGATAGTTGCAATGATGGGTGATGGGGCAGGCGCAATTATTAGCTGGCTATCTATTTGAGTCCAGAGCTGATTACCCGTGGATTTGACAAGACACTTTTTCAGAAAGCCGCATGATGAGGCCGGACGGCATTTGCCCGACTTTGTGGCGAGGAGCTTGTGTGGCGTAGGAGCTGGCGAAGCCTGCGATCTTTTGATCTTGATCTTGATCTTGATCTTGATCTTGATCTTGATCTTGATCTTTCGCTCGCGACTCAATTGCCTGGGAAAAGATCGCAGCCTCGCTTTGCTCGACAGCTCCTACAGGGCCAGCGGCCACTCCCTGAGTACAACTGCGCTTGTCTGTAAACACAAAAAAACGCCAGGCGAACTGGCGTTTTTTTGATCAAGCGCGTGTATCAGCTGGCGCGTGCCTGGTTACGCAGCGCCTTGACCTGATCGTGGTTGCGTTGCACGCCATGATACTGGCGCTCAACCAGATCACGGATGCCGACCAGGTTATGCTTGGTGATCTTCTCCATGGCTTCCTTGTAGGCCTTCTTGGCGTGATCTTCACCGCGCTCGGCTTCGTTGAGGACCGCTTCCTCATCCTTGCCGGTGAACATCGACTTCACGTCCACCCAGCGACGGTGCAGGTCACCGGAGACACTGGTAGAGGTTTCCGGATCGCCGCCCAAGGAACGAACGGCTGCCTGGAGTTCGGACGCGGCCGCGGCGCAATCGGCGGAACGTTGCACGAACAGGGCCTTGAGTTGCGGGTGCTTGATGTCTTCGGCGCAGGTCTTGAACCCTTCCTGACCATCCTTGCTGGTCTGGATCAGGTCGTTCAGGACGGCGATGGCTTCTTTGTTCATGTCGGTCATTTTTCAATTCCTTTGCTGGTGAATAAAAAACCTGCAAGGAATATTGCATCGCTCATGCCAGCCCCAACCAAAAGAAATTATCCTTAAAAATCAATAAATTAATAAACCCATCCAAAACTGTATCCGCGTTATTTGCATGATCTGTCATTTGGCCTGCATGCAGAATGCCTGTATTTTCAAACCTGTTTGATCCAAGACATTTGCCATGAACCCGGAAACCCTCGAACTGCTGGTCACGCGCCAGATGCCCTTCGGTAAATACAAAGGCCGGATCCTGGCCGACCTGCCCGGTCAATACCTGAACTGGTTCGCCCGCGAAGGTTTTCCCCACGGTGAGCTGGGCGGTTTGCTGGCGTTGATGCAGGAAATCGACCACAACGGTTTGTCAGACCTGCTCGATCCCTTGCGCGTCAAGCACGGCAAACCCAAGCCCCGCCCCTGATTGAGCCCACCATGCCCGAGAACACCCTGCGTGCCCGCGATGAAGCTTTTTGGAAGACCTTTGTCGGCCGCTACGACGTCCCCCCCGAGGGGCCGCTGAACCTGGAAAACGGCTACTTCGGGCGCATGTCGCGCACCGTGGTCGAGGAATACCAACGCAATATCGACTTCATCAACCGCAGCAACTCGGTGTACGTGCGCCAGCATTTCGACCGTGAACAGGGCGAGGCGATTCGCCGCCAGGTGGCCGAGTTGATCAAAGCGCCGGTGCAAACCGTGGCGCTGACCCGCAGCGCCGTCGACTCCCTGCAATCGTTGATTCGCAACTACAACGGCCTGAAGCCCGGCGACCAGGTGCTGATATGCGATCTGGAATATCAGTCAGTCAAGAACGCGATGCGCTGGCTGGCCCGCCAGCGTGGCGTGGAGCTGATCGAACTGGTCCACCAGCATCCGGCCAGTTTCGAGAGCCTGGTGGGGACTTACCGCGAAGCGTTCATTCGCTACCCGCGCCTGAAACTGATGACACTGACCTACGTCAACCACCTCACCGGGCTGGTAATGCCGGTGCAGGCAATTGCCGAAGCGGCTCGGGAGTTCGATGTCGACATCATCCTCGACGGCGCCCACGCCCTCGGCCAGATCGATTTTGACCTGGCCAAGATGGGCATCCCGTTCGCCGGATTCAATCTGCAGAAATGGATCGGCGGGCCCCTGGCCCTGGGCTTCCTGTACATCGCCCCGAAACGCCTGGCCGACATCGATCCGGACATGGACGACAGTCATTACCCGGCAAACGACATCCGCTCGCGCACGCCCCACAGCACGTCGAACATTCCAGCCTTGCTGACCCTGCCCCTGGTGTTCGAGGAACACCGCGCCCTGGGCGGAGCCCTGGCCAAAGGTGCGCGACTCCGCTATTTGCGCGACCTGTGGGTCAACGCGGTGCGCGATCTGCCGGGCATCGAAGTCATGACCCCGGATGATCGGCGACTCTACTGCGGCATCACCTCGATGCGCTTTACCGCCCAGGCGGACCAGCAGGCGATGGCCGATCGATTGCTCAACGACTATGGGATCTTCACCGTGGTACGCCAGACCAGCGTCGGGCCTTGTATCCGTATCACGCCGGGGTTGATCACACTGGCAAGTGATATCGAGCGGCTCATCACGGCGTTGAAGGAATTGAGTTGACGACGCCCGGTAGGAGCTGCTGAGTGCAACGAAGCTGCGATCTTTTCCCCAGCAGATGAATCTCAAGACGAGCGACAAGAGCAAAAGATCGCAGCCTCGCTTCGCTCGACAGCTCCTACAGCGCTCAACCAAGCTATAGGGCTCATAAGATCAGGCAAAAAAAACGGCGCGCCGACCAAGCGCACCGTAAAGCCGTAGAACACCCAACGAAGTCCGGTAAAACAATCAGTCCAGCAGCGCCAATGCCTCGGCGGTGCACTCCTGGATGCGGGCCCAGTCGCCGTTCTTGATCCACTCCGGATCGAGCATCCAGCTACCGCCCACGCACATCACGTTTTTCAACGCCATGTAGCTCTTGATATTGGCCGGGCCGACGCCGCCGGTCGGGCAGAACTTCACTTCGCCGAACGGGCCGCCCAGGGCCTTGATGGCAGCGACACCGCCGCTGACTTCCGCCGGGAACAGCTTGAAGCGGCGATAACCCAGGCCGTAGCCTTCCATGATGCCGGACGCATTGCTGATGCCCGGCAGCAACGGGATCGGGCTGGCGACACTGGCTTCGAGCAAGTCACGGGTGATGCCCGGGGTCACGATGAACTGCGAACCGGCCGCCTCGGCAGCCGCCAGCATCTGGCGGTCGAGCACCGTACCGGCACCGGTCACCAGCTCCGGACGCTGCTCGCACAACACCTGGATGGCCTTGAGGCCGAACTGGGAACGCAAGGTCACTTCCAGCGCCGTCAGGCCACCGGCCGCCAGGGCATCGGCCAGGGGCAGGATGTCCTGTTCGCGGGCGATGGTGATGACCGGCAGGATCCGCGCCTTGGCGCACAGTTCGTCGATCAGGGTAACTTTGTCCGCCATGGAAACGGTCGGGGATAGGGTTGTCATAGCGGCTGATCCTTGGTTCATGGGCACCAGTAAATCTCTAACGTAGGTTGCAAAAACGCGCGGATCGGCATTTCGGCGACGTTGTCACCGGCCACCGCAGCGTTCAGGGTGGTCAATTTCGATTGACCGGAAATCGCCAGCACTTTGTGTCTGGCCGAGGCCAGCAAGGCGCGGCTCATGGTCAGGCGCTGGTGCGGCACGGTCGGCGCCAGCATTGGCCAGCAACGACGAGCGCCCTGGGCATCCAATGCTTCTGCCAGGTTCGGGCTGTCGGGGAACAACGAGGCGGTGTGCCCGTCGTCGCCCATGCCCAACACCAGCACATCGATGGGCGGCAGCTCGGCCAGCAGGCGATCTGCCTGTTCGGCGGCGGCCTCCAGGTTGGCACTGGCGCTGTAGAGGCTCAGGAACTGGGCCTTGGCCGCCGCACCTTGCAAAAGGTAACGCTTGAGCAGGCCGGCGTTGCTGTCGGCATGTTCAACCGGTACCCAACGCTCGTCGGCGAGGCTCACCACCACCTTCGGCCAGTCCAGCGCCTGCTTGGCCAGGCTCTGGAAAAACGCCACCGGGCTGCGCCCGCCGGACACCACCAGGACCGCCGTGCCACGCGCGTCGATCGCCACGCGCAATTGCTCGGCCACTTTCAATGCCAGGCCTTCAGCCAGCAGCACCGGGCTCTTGAATGCCTGGGCGCTGACGCCCTGGGGCAGTTTCACTTCAGATATCGCCATACCATGACCTCCCGTCCCGCGTGATCAGTGCAATGGAGCTCATCGGCCCCCAGGACCCGGCCGCGTACGGCTTGGGCGCATCACCGGATTTTTTCCATCCGGCGATCAGCTGGTCACACCACGTCCACGCGGCTTCGATTTCATCTTTACGGACAAACAGGTTCTGATTGCCGTTCATGACTTCCAGCAACAACCGCTCGTAGGCATCGGGGATCCGCGCGCTACGCCAGGTGTCGGAAAAGTTGAGTTGCAAAGGACCGCTGCGCAATTGCATGCCCTTGTCCAGGCCTTGCTCCTTGGTCATCACCCGCAGGGAAATGCCTTCGTCCGGTTGCAGGCGGATGATCAGTTTGTTGCTGATCTGCAAGCGCTGCTCGGGAGCGAAGATGTAGTGGGACGGTTCCTTGAAGTGAATGACGATCTGCGACAGCTTCTGCGGCATGCGCTTGCCGGTGCGCAGGTAGAACGGCACCCCGGCCCAGCGCCAGTTGCGAATGTCGGCGCGCAGGGCGACGAAGGTTTCGGTGTCGCTCTGGGTGTTGGAGTTGGGCTCTTCCAGGTAGCCGGGCACGGCCTTGCCTTCGCTGTGGCCGGCAATGTACTGGCCGCGCACCACTTGGGTGGTCAGGCCTTCCGGGCTGATCGGCGCCAAGGCCTTGAGCACCTTGACCTTCTCGTCGCGGATACTGTCGGCGGACAGCTCGGCCGGCGGGTCCATGGCGATCAGGCACAGCAACTGCAACAGGTGATTCTGGATCATGTCCCGCAGCTGGCCAGCCTTGTCGAAATAGCCCCAGCGGCCTTCGATGCCGACCTTCTCGGCCACGGTGATTTCCACGTGGGAAATGTAATGCTGGTTCCACTGGGTTTCGAACAGGCTGTTGGCAAACCGCAGCGCGATCAGGTTCTGCACCGTCTCTTTGCCCAGGTAATGGTCGATGCGGTAGGTGCGGTTCTCCGGGAAGAACTGCGCCACGGCGTCGTTGACCTTGCGCGAGGATTCCAGGTCCGAGCCGATGGGTTTCTCCAGCACCACACGGGTGTTTTCGCTCAAGCCGACTTTCGCCAGGTTCTCGCAGATCGACCCGTACACCGCCGCTGGCGTGGCGAAATAGGCAATGACCTGCTGGGCCGGGCCAATCTGCTCGGCCAGGGCGACATAATCGTCGGCCTTGAGGAAATCCACATGCAGGTAGGACAGTCGCGCCATGAAGCGCTCGAGCACGGCTTCGTCCAGGTCCTTGTCGCCCACGTAGCGGCGCAGTTCGGTGGCGATGAAGGCCAGGTGCTGCTGCTCGCTGCCGGGTTCACGGGCCAGCGCGATGATTCGCGTGTCCTCGTGCAACAGGCCGGCGCCGTCGAGTTGATAAAGGGCAGGAAACAGCTTGCGCAGGGCCAGATCGCCCAGCGCGCCGAACAAGGCAAAGGTGCACGGTTCAACCGTAATCGAAGGCATGATGTTTGTTCTTTTATCAAGTTAGGCTACAAATACCTTTTTTCAAGGCATCACTCAAGGAAAAATGTAGTAATAACCACAACATTTTCCGAAAATACTGATTCCGAGTGGTGGTCCGTCGGAGCCATCAGTAGGATAGGCCACCGCAAAGGGTCGTATCAAAGACCCGTCTTTCTAGGAATCCTCTATGGACCGCGTGCGAAATTTACTGGAGCAGATCCAGAGTCGCCTTGAAGACCTGAACAAGGCAGAACGCAAGGTGGCCGAGGTGATCCTGCTCAACCCACAGCAGGCCACCCGTTTCAGCATCGCCGCCCTCGCCCAGGCCGCGTCGGTCAGCGAGCCCACGGTCAACCGTTTCTGCCGTTCGTTCGGCGTCAGCGGCTACCCGGAGCTCAAGCTGCAACTGGCCCAGAGCCTGGCCAGCGGCGCCGCTTACGTCAGCCGCGCGGTAGAGGCCGACGACAATCCGGAAGCCTACACCCAGAAAATCTTTGGCAGTGCCATTGCTTCGTTGGACAGCGCCTGTCAGGCACTTGATCCAAATTTGATCAGCCGTGCCGTGGACCTACTGATCCAGGCCCGACAGATCCACTTCTTCGGCCTCGGCGCCTCGGCCCCGGTGGCGCTGGATGCCCAGCACAAGTTTTTCCGCTTCAACCTGGCGGTGACCGCCCACGCCGACGTGCTGATGCAACGCATGATCGCCTCGGTGGCCCACACCGGTGAGCTGTTCGTGATCATTTCCTACACCGGCCGCACCCGCGAACTGGTGGAGGTGGCTCGCATCGCCCGGGAAAATGGCGCTTCAGTGCTCGGCCTCACGGCTGAAAACTCTCCCCTGGCCAAGGCCAGCACCTTGAGCCTGAACATTCCCCTACCCGAAGACACCGACATCTACATGCCGATGACCTCGCGGATCATCCAGCTCACCGTGCTGGATGTGCTCGCCACCGGCATGACCCTGCGCCGGGGTGTGGATTTCCAGCCGCACCTGCGCAAGATCAAGGAAAGCCTGAACGCCAGCCGGTATCCGGTAGGGGATGAGTTCAACTGATCGAGCTCCAGGGCTCTGTTGCCTGACAGGCCGTCATCGCGAGCAGGCTCGCTCCCACACTGATCTGCTTCGAACACAATTATTGTGTCCAGTGAAGATCCACTGTGTGCGAGCCCGCTCGCGATAGGGCCAGTCGCCGCACCCGATATCCCGACCTAAGCCCCCACCCGCGCCTGCAAACTCAGGTGCGCCCGCTCCCCCGGCGCCAGGCACAGGCTGTCGGTGCCGCCGCTGGCCGCTTCGACGCAGACAAACTCACTGACTTCATCCCAACTCACCCCCAGTAATGGCCGGGTACCGGGATGCCACACCACGGTGTCGGCACTGTCGCCGGTATCGATGCACAGTGCTCGCTGCCAGGCGTGGTCCTTGAGCTGCAATTCGCCTTCGTGCTGGAACACCCGCTGGCAGCCGCCATCGACCCGCAACTCGCCTTCCTGCTGGCACACCGCACGGTTCAATTGGTCGTAACCTTGCGCGCCTTCGAGCCCAGACAGCGCTACCTCACCAACGTCACCGATACGCCAGTAGGCATGCAAAGCCTGGCTCAACTGGCACGGCAGGCTGTCCTGATGCTCGGTGCTCAAGCGCAGTTCCATGCGCTCGCCAAGGTCCGCGTGCAAGTCCACCTGCCAGTCGCACAGTTGCAATTGCCAATGCAGATGCACGCCGTCGTCGTCGCTGCGGCTGTCCAGCAGCTTCCAGTCGATCAACCGCGCCCAGCCATGGGACGGCCAGGCGTTTTCACTCGGATGACGGCCATACCACGGCCAGCACACCGGCACCCCACCCCGTATCGCTCCGACCTGGGGCCATTTGGCCGCGCACCACAACCAGGGTTTCTGCCCACGGGGCTGGAAGTGCAGCAACTGTGCGCCCTGGCGACTGAACACCGCCTGGCACAGGGGATGATCGATCACCAGCACATCGCGCTGCCGATAGCGCTCCCACGCGAACACCGGGCGCTCGCGCAAGGATCTGAAGAAGCGTTGTAGCGGATGCTCATGCATGGGCCGCGGTCCTGGAAATCATTCAATACTCAACTGGGCATGGCGGTTTTTTGTGGCGAGGGGATTTATCCCCGCTGGGCTGCGCAGCAGCCCCCCAGGCAAATCAGCCACAGCGATGTTGCAGGTAAAACAACAGGGGTTGCTGCGCAACCCAGCGGGGATAAATCCCCTCGCCACAGGTTCTACTCCAGCCAAGCACTCCCCAAAAAAAAGCGGACAGCCTTGGCTGTCCGCAAATATGCGCACATAGAGAGGAGCTTATCGCAACAACGTTAGAACACCGACTGAATTTTCAGGCCGGCCACCAGCGCGTTGTCCACTTCATCCACACCACCTGGGTGAGTGATGTACTGCAGGTTTGGACGCACGGTGAGCCAGTTGGTGACGTGGAAACCGTAGTTGATCTCGTAGTTGTACTCAGTGGTACGCAGCGGTGCGAACAGCGGGTCGTTGTAGTCGGTCACGCCATTGGCATCGTTGGTCAGCTCGGCGTTTTTCTTCACGTCGTCGTTGACATGGATACGAGAGAAACCGATGCCGACGTCGTCTTTCGGACGCGCATCGAACGGCCCCTTGTACACGAACATCAACGACTGGTAGTTGTCGACGAAGTTGGTGTCCTTGTCGTGGAAGGTCGCGTTGGCTGCGATGTTCAGGCCGCGGGACGCATCACCGTTGTGGGTGGTGAGTTGTTGTTGCGCCACGAACCAGTAGCCGTGCTTGCTGTTGTGGCTGCGATAGGCGTTGCCGGTGGTCGCGGCGTTGTCACCGTTGTCGTCTTCAAGGACGTCATTGGCATCGGCCGTGCTCTTGTAGTAACCGACACGGTATTCACCCGGCAGGCTGTTGACCTTCGGCGACCAGACCAGCTCGACCGGAATCACAGTGCCCTTGGTACCACTGCCGCTGAGCTTGAAGCCGTTGCCGTGCTCCAGCTGCGAAGGGTTCTGGTTGTAGGCACCGATCTGCGCATAGAACTCAGGCGTGATGTTGTACTTCACGCGCAGCGCTGCCTGCATGACCGGCCAGTTGTACCAGATACCGGTGGCCCAGTTACCCGCCTGGGAACCGCAGAATGCCAGGTTCTGGAATTCGCAAGGGAAGGTGTTGAAGTCTTCGCCTTCACCGAAGTAACCGGCCTTGACGTCCAGCTTGCCGTCGAGGAACTGGTGCTTGATCCACAGTTGGGTCAGACGGACCATGTGGCCACGGCCGTAGACTTCCTGGGAGGAACTCAAGGTGCCGGCACGCGGGTCGCCGACACGGTCGTTGGAAATGTTTTCGCCGTTACGGTTGGTCAGCTGGATCTTGGCCTGGGTGTTATCCCAGCCCCACAGCTTTTGCAGGTCCAGTGCCACGCCCAGGCCGAACTGGTCGGCGTAACGCGCAGTCTTGTCGTTGTTGTAGCCACCGTGCAGGTTGCCACCCACTTCACCGACATAGTCAGCCTTGATGTCGATACCCTGCTCGATCAGCTTGGTCCGCTCACCACCCCAGTCGCCCGTCATCCACTGCGAGTCGGCGCTGAACGCGTCGGCAGCCTGTGCGCTACCGGCCAGCATCATCGCCGCAACGGCTGATAACTGGCAGATAAGCCGGGCATTGTTCTTCTTCTTCATCCCTACATTCCTCGTCTTTATTGTTATTAACTGTTTTTATTTTTTCTAACGCGGTTTACAACGATTGCGGTGAGCAGTCCCCCACCCACCGCATACTTCTTTTTTGTGGGAGCGAGCCTGCTCCCACATTTGTTCTTCACCGGCCTTTGAACTGCGCCACGTTCGGTGCCCGCCCCTCGGCTTGCGCCTGACCAGCCACACCCAGGCGCTCACCGGTCTGCGCATCAAATAGTAATACTTTTTGCGGATCAAACTGAAGCGTCATCGTTTCACCGGCCTGTGGCGCCACGTCCGGAGCCAGGCGGCAGCAAACCTTGGTGTCATTTAGACTGACAAATACCAGGGTGTCCGGGCCGGTGGGCTCGGTGACCTGGACTTCGGCACGAATGGTCGGCAAGCCGTTCGGCTCGCTGCCGGCCAGCACAATCTGTTCCGGGCGCATGCCAAGAATCACCTCGCGGTCTTCCAGACCGGCGTCCTGCATGCCCAACGGCAACTCGCAACGGGCCTGGCCGCTGTCGAGCAGCGCCATCAGGCGACCGTCCTTGCGTTGCAGGCGCAGGGGAATGAAGTTCATCGGCGGCGAACCGATGAAGCTCGCCACGAACAGGTTGGCCGGATTGGTGTAGATGTCCTTCGGCGTGCCGAACTGCTGGATGATCCCGTCCTTCATCACCGCCACTTTGTCGCCCAGGGTCATGGCCTCGATCTGGTCGTGGGTCACATAGACCGTGGTGGTCTTCAGGCGCTGGTGCATCAGTTTCATTTCGGTGCGCATCTCGACCCGCAGCTTGGCGTCGAGGTTGGACAGCGGTTCGTCGAACAGATAGATCTTCGGCCGCCGCGCCAGCGCCCGGCCCATGGCCACGCGCTGTTGCTGGCCGCCGGAGAGCTGGCCGGGCTTGCGATTGAGCAGGTGTTCGATCTGCAACAGCTTGGCGACCCGGGCCACTTCCTCGTCGATGGCCGATTGCGGCATCTTGCGGATCTTCAGGCCGAATTCGATGTTTTCGCGCACGCTCATGGTCGGGTACAGCGCATAGGACTGGAACACCATGGCGATGTCGCGATCCTTGGGGCTCATGCCGCTGACATCCTGGTCGCCGATCATGATCGCGCCACCGGTGATGGTTTCCAGGCCGGCGATGCAGTTCATCAGGGTCGACTTGCCGCAGCCCGAAGGCCCGACCAGGATCAGGAACTCACCGTCCTTGATCGACAGTTCGATGTTCTTCAGGGTGTCGGGCAAGCCGGCGCCGTAGGTCTTGTTTACATTGCGAAGTTCGAGCGTTGCCATGATTACCCCTTGACTGCGCCGGCCGTCAGCCCGCGCACGAAATACTTGCCTGCGACCACATAGACCAGCAGGGTCGGCAGCCCGGCGATCATCGCCGCCGCCATATCAACGTTATATTCCTTGGCCCCGGTGCTCGTGTTGACCAGGTTGTTCAGCGCCACCGTGATGGGCTGCGAATCACCGCTGGAGAACACCACGCCGAACAGGAAGTCGTTCCAGATCTGCGTGAACTGCCAGATCAGGCAGACCATGATGATCGGCGTCGACATCGGCAGGATGATCATGCGAAAGATGGTGAAGAACCCCGCACCGTCCAGGCGCGCCGCCTTCACCAGCGCGTCAGGAATGCTGACGTAGTAGTTGCGGAAGAACAGCGTGGTGAACGCCAGGCCATACACCACGTGCACGAACACCAGGCCGGTGGTGGTGCTGGCCAGGCCCATCTTGCCGAGGGTGAACGAGGCCGGCAGCAGTACGGTCTGGAACGGCAGGAAGCAACCGAACAGCAGCAGCCCGAAGAACAGCTGCGAACCGCGGAAGCGCCACATCGACAGGACGTAGCCGTTCAGTGCACCGATGGCAGTGGAAATCAGCACCGCCGGAACGGTGATCTTGATCGAGTTCCAGAAGTAACCGTTGACCGTCGCCCAGGCCTTGACCCAGCCGATGCCGCTGACCACGGTCGGCCAGCTCAACAGGTTGCCGGTGCTGATGTCTTCCGGGGTCTTGAAGCTGGTCAACAGCATGACCACCAGCGGAACCAGGTAAAGCAGTACGGCGAGGATCAGCACCGCGTAGATCGCGATGCGACTCAGGCTGATGCCAGGTTTGGTGGCGAGACTAGTCATGGCGCTTGGTCCTCAGCTCGGAATACAGGTAAGGCACGATGATCGCGAGGATCGCACCGAGCATCAGGATCGCACTGGCCGAGCCCATGCCCATCTGGCCGCGGCTGAAGGTGAAGGAGTACATGAACATGGCGGGCAGGTCGGACGAATAGCCCGGGCCACCGGCCGTCATCGCCGCCACCAGGTCGAAACTCTTGATCGCGATGTGCGCCAGGATCATCACGGCGCTGAAGAACACCGGACGCAGGCTTGGCAGGACCACTTTCCAGTAGATCGTGGGCATGCTCGCGCCATCGATCTGCGCGGCGCGGATGATCGATTGATCGACGCCCCGCAGGCCGGCCAGGAACATCGCCATGATGAAGCCCGAGGCTTGCCACACGGCGGCGATCACCAGGCAATAGACCACGCGGTCCGGGTCGATCAGCCAGTCCAGGCGAAAACCTTCCCAACCCCAGTCCCGCAGCAGTTTGTCCAGGCCCATGCCCGGGTTGAGCAGCCACTTCCAGGCGGTACCGGTGACGATCATGGAGAGTGCCATCGGGTACAGGTAAATGGTGCGGATGAAACCTTCGCGACGGATACGCTGGTCGAGGAATACCGCCAGCAGCACGCCGATCACCAGGGTGATGCCAATGAACATGCCGCCGAACACGGCGAGGTTCTTGCTCGCGACCCACCAGCGGTCGTTGTCGAACAACCGGGCGTATTGCGCCAGGCCCACCCATTTGTAGGTGGGGAGGAAAGTCGAGTTGGTGAACGAGAGAAGAAACGTCCACAGGATGTAGCCATAGAAGCCCACCAGGACGATGAACATGCTGGGCGCCAGCACCAGTTTTGGAAGCCAGCGCTGCAATGCATCGAACGGCGAGGCCTTGCTGAACACAGCAACAGAGCTCATGGGGAAATCCAGTACAAGAAATATGAACTACAGCGACATCCCTTGTGGGAGCGAGCCTGCTCGCGAATGCGGTGTGTCAATCAGCCTCGATTCAACTGATTGATCGCCATCGCGAGCAGGCTCGCTCCCACAGGGTGCTACCCGTTTACTTCGCGGACTTGACCGCAGCGCCGAGTTTCTTGGCAGTGTCGGCAGGGTTGGCACTCGGGTCGTTGATGTAGTTGGTCACCACGTCAAAGAACGCGCCCTGTACCGCCAGCGTGGTCGCCATGTTGTGCGCCATGCTCGGCTGCAGGCCGCCGGTGGTGGCGTCGGCCAGGAAGTCCTTGGCCGCGGTCTGGGCACAAGAGTCGAAACCGTACTTGCCCATGTCCTTCAACATGTCGTTACGAACCGGGATCGAACCCTTGTTGATGCTGAAGACCTTCTGGAAGTTCTCACCCAGCACGACCTTGGCAATGTCCTGCTGACCGGCAGAAGTGCCCTTGTCTTTCTGCTTGAACACCGCCAGGGAGTCGATGTTGTAGGTAAAGGCCTTGTCGGTACCCGGGAAAGCTACGCACTCGTAATCCTTGCCGGCGACTTTCTTGGCCGCTGTCCACTCGCTCTTGGCCCAGTCACCCATGATCTGCATGCCGGCCTTGCCGTTGATGACCTTGGCCGCTTCCAGGTTCCAGTCCTGGCCCTTGCCGTCGGCGTCCATGTAGGTCGCGACTTTCTTCAGCTCGGTCAGCGCCTTGACCATTTCAGGACCGGTCAGCGCAGCGTTGTCCAGGTCGACCAGGGCCTTCTTGTAGCCATCGGCCCCCATGACCGACAGCACCACGGCTTCGAACACGGTGCTGTCCTGCCAAGGCTGGCCACCGTGGGCGAGCGGAATGAAACCCGCCGCCTTCAGCTTGTCGCCGGCGGCATAGAATTCTTCGAGGGTGGTCGGGTTTTTCGTGATGCCGGCTTTCTTGAAGACTTCCGGGTTGATCCACAGCCAGTTGACGCGGTGGATGTTCACCGGCACGGCCACGTAATCGCCTTCGTACTTCACGGTATCGGAGACTTTCTTGTCGAGAAGGGAGTCCCACTTCTCGTCTTTGGCAACGTCTTTGAGGACGTCGCTGTCGAGCAGCCCGGTGGACGCCCATTCCTGGATGTCGGGGCCCTTGATCTGGGCAACGCCTGGCGGGTTGCCGGCGACTGCGCGGCTTTTCAGCACGGTCATGGCCGTGGCACCACCACCGCCTGCAACGGCGCCGTCCTTCCAGGTGAAACCGTCCTTCTCGACTTGGGCCTTCAGGACATCAACAGCCGCCTTCTCACCACCCGAAGTCCACCAATGCACCACTTCGACCGTCCCTTTCGAGTCGGCGGCAAAAGCACTGAGGGGAAACAACGAGGCAATGGAAACAGCAACTGCGAGGCGATTAATCGCGTTCATCTGAGTACCTTTTTTGTTGTTATGCATGCAAGTCTGTTGCTTGCGCTGCATGGATTCTAATCAGGGGCATTCCCTTCGCAGGTAACGAAGGGATGCGTAAATGTCACGACATGGTTACACGGTCGCCGGAGCGGAAAGTTGCGCCAGGGCCGAGGCCATGCTCGGTGCCAGGGGCAAGCGTGGAATCAGCACCGCCTGCCAGGCGTGATACAGGTCCGGCTTGCCTGGCCAGATGTCGGCACTGGGGCGGTTCTGCGGATCGAGTTCGTGGTGCCAGCTACCGTTGCAACGGTCGATGAAGTGTTTGTCGCAGAATTCCCAGAAGCACCGGTACCAGGTTTCGTACTGCGCTTCATCGGTGCGTTTGAGCAAGGCGCTGGCAGCCGCCGCCGCTTCGGCATGGACCCAGTGCAGGCGATGGCGGACCACCGCGCGATTGTCCCAATCCAGCGTATAGACAATGCCAGGCGCGCCATCGACGTCCCAGCCGTGACGGCAGTTCTGTTCGAACAGTTTCTGCGCATCCTGGAGCAGCCAGCCCGGAGTCAGCATGCCGATCCGCACGCGTGCCGCTTCAAGGTGCAGGAGCAGGCGAGCCCATTCGAAACCGTGGCCTGGCGTGGTGCCATACGGGCGGAAGCCATCGGCGGGGTTGTCGCGGTTGTATTCGCGCAGCGGCTGCCAGTGGCGGTCGAAATGCTCCACCACCAGATAGTCGTTGGCCGCCGCATGACCATGGATCACCCGTTCGACAATGCGCAGCGCGCGGGCGAGCCAGCGCGGGTCGTCGGTGACATCGGCCAGGGCCAGGAAGGCTTCGGTGGCGTGCATGTTGCTGTTGGCGCCGCGATAGGCCTCTTCCTCGCTCCAGTCACGGTTGAAGGATTCGCGCAGGGCGCCCTCTTCTTCGCTCCAGAAATACGTGTCGATGACCCGCACAGCCTCGTCCAGCAACGCTTGGGCGCCAGGACGCTGGGCCACCACGGCGGAACTGGCGGCCAGGGCCACGAAGGCATGCAGGTAGGCGGCTTTGCCGGTGTCGTCTTCATGGGGTTGCGTGGTGGCGAACCAGCCGCCGTATTCAGCGTCCCGCAAGGGGCCGCCCAGGGCCTGGATACCGTGGTCCACCAGTTCGGCGAACCCCGGCAAGCCCTGGATATGGGCCATGGCGAAACTGTGGGTCATGCGTGCGGTGTTCATGGTTTCGGCCCGGGCCCCGGTCGGCAGGCAACCGTGCTCGTCGAGGTTGCCGAAACCGTCCGGCAGCCTCGACGCCTTGGCGAACGCCAGCAGCCGCAAGCCTTCGGCGGCGAGCCATTGCTGGTGGGCAGGTGCGTTCAGCCAACTGCTGAAAGCCGGTTGGAAGGTGTCCATTCAGGCGTACCTTTTTTGTTGTTTTGACGCGGGGAGTCTAAACAAGGGAGGACGGGGGGCAGGTAACGAAAGGGGCGAGTTATGTCACCAGCCTGTTACAAAACAAGTGAGGCGACTGGCGCCATCGCGAGCAGGCTCGCTCCCACAAGGGTTCGAGGGTGGACACAGAAATTGTGAACACCACAGATCCACTGTGGGAGCGAGCCTGCTCGCGATGAACGATTACGCGGTCTCGCTAATCCGCACTGCGAGGCAACTGCAACGTCACCCGCAACCCACCCTCGCGCAGGTTCTGCAGGCTCACCTCACCGCCATGGCTGTGGGCGATGTTGCGGGCAATGCCCAGACCCAGGCCGTATCCCTGCTGCTGCCCGGCCAGGCGGAAGTGCGGCTCGAAAACCTGCTCGAGACGCTGCTCCGGCACGCCCGGGCCTTCATCGTCGACGTGCAGGATGAACGCGGTTTCATCGTCGTCGATGTGCAAGTGGGCGTTCTGCCCATATTTCAGGGCATTATCGATCAGGTTGCCGATGCAGCGCTTGAGGGCCAACGGCTTGCCGGGGTACGGCGCCAGCGCCCGGCCATCCTGGGTCACACGGCCATTGCCGTTGGGGGCAAGGTAAGGTTCTACCAGGCAATCGAGCACATGGTTGAGGTCCACCGGCTCGATGTTTTCGTGAATGTCGGTGTCCTTGACGCATTGCAGCGCCCCTTTGACCAACAGCTCCAACTCATCCAGGTCACGGCCGAACTTGGCCTGCAGGTTCTCGTCCTCCAGCAGTTCGACCCGTAGCCGCAGGCGAGTGATCGGCGTGCGCAGGTCATGGGAAATCGCGCTGAACAACTGGCTGCGCTCGGTCAGGTAGCGACTGATGCGCTCACGCATGGCATTGAACGCACGGCCCACCTCCACCACTTCGCTGCCACCGCCCTCCGCCACTGGCTCCACTTCGGCCCCCAGGGACATGTCCCGTGCCGCCCGGGCCAGGCGCTTGAGCGGCCGACTCTGCCAGTGCACGAGTAAACCGATGAACAACAGCAACAGGCTGCTGGTGAGCACGATGAAGCCGACCTGTTGCTTGGGCAGGTCCTGCTCTTCGAGGCTGGTATAGGGTTCGGGCAGCAGCGAGGCGATGTACAACCATTCGCCCGGCGCCATCTGGATCTGCGTGACCAGCACCGGCGGGTTCACCGGTTCAAGGGTCAAGGCGTAGTGAGCCCACGAGCGTGGCAGCTCATCGAGCTTCAGCCCGCCGTTGAAAATCCGCAGGTCATCGGGGCTGACGAAGGTCACGGAAATATCCGTGTTACTGCCCAGGGACTTGCGCAGCACTTCGTCCACGGCCTTGAGCACCGCCAGCTTGCGCGGCGTGACCGGCAGCACATCCATGCCCAGGGGCTTGTCGTTGAGCGTGACGACAAACCGCGTGCCGCCCATGCTGCGCAATTGGTCCAGCACCAGCGGCCGATACGCCACCGGCAGCGAACGCAGGTAGCTGACGCTGGCCGTCATCGAATGGGCGAGGCTGCGGGCGCTGGTAACCAGGCCTTCAAGTTGCGTGGCGCGCAGTTGTGACACCCAGATGACGCTGGACAACGTCTGGGCGAACAGCACCACCAGCAGGGTCAGCAACAGCATCCTTCCGAGCAACGAACGCGGCACCGGCACCCGTCGGGCGACTTTCCTGGCCCAGTCAATGACCATTGCTGGCAACCACGTTGGCCGCCAATTGATAACCACTGCCGCGCACCGTGCGGATCAGCCGGGGCGGCTTGTCGGTGTCACGCAGGCGCTGGCGCAGGCGGCTGACCGCCATGTCGACGATCCGGTCCAGGGGCATCAGTTCCCGCCCCCGGGTGGCGTTGCCGATGGTGTCGCGGTCGAGGATTTCCTGGGGATGGTCGAGAAACAGTTTGAGCAGGGCGAAGTCGGCACCGGAGAGGATCACTTCTTCACCGTCGGTGTGAAACAGCCGATGACTGACCATGTCCAGCCGCCACTCATCGAAGGCCAATACTTCCCCGCCGGTGCGTTCCTGGCCGAACTGCGCCCGGCGCAACAGGGCCTTGATGCGCGCCTGCAATTCACGCGGGCTGAACGGTTTACCGAGGTAGTCATCGGCCCCCAGCTCCAGGCCGATGACCCGGTCGGCTTCGTCGGAACTGGCGGTGAGCATGATGATCGGCACGTGGGCCTGGCGCGGATGCTGGCGAACCCAGCGGCACAGGCTGAAGCCGTCTTCGTCGGGCAGCATCACATCGAGGATCACCAGATCACTTGGCGCGTCGTTCAACGCCTGGCGAAACCCGGCCCCGTCGGGCGTGGTCCGCACCTGGAACCCCGCCCGGCTGAGGTAAGTGTCCAGCAGCTCGCGAATCTCCTGGTCGTCGTCGACCAACAAAATCGATTTGTTTACTGAACTCACGGGGCCGCGTCCTTGTTGTTTGGATTAGTGCGGATTATGCCTGATGGAGAAAGCCTACAAACACCACAGGACCTCTGTGGGAGCGAGCCTGCTCGCGATAGCGGCGTGTCAGTTACCTCAATAGTGAATGACACTCCGCTATCGCGAGCAGGCTCGCTCCCACAGGGGACTGCATTTCAGCTGGCCGATTGCTCCAACGCCACGCCCGCGCCCATCAGGCCGGAGTACGGCGCCGTCACCAGCCAGACCGGAATGCCCTTGAAGTAATCGCTCATGCAACCCTTGTCGGCGAAGCAGCGGGCGAAGCCGCTTTCGAGGAAGAAGTCGGCAAACCGGGGGATCACCCCGCCGACGATGTATACACCGCCTCGCCCGCCCACCGTCAGTACATTGTTGCCGGCCACGCGCCCCAGCCAGCGACAGAACTGCTCCAGCACTTCCAGGGCGATGGGGTCGCCGGCCAGGCCGGCGGCGGTAATGGATTCGGGCGTATCGAGCAGCGGTTCATGCCCGTCCACCGCGCAGATCGCCCGGTACACCCGGGGCAAGCCGCTGCCACTCAAGGCGGTTTCGGCGCTGACGTGACCGATCTCGTTGTAGATGTGCTGCCAGAGCTGGGTTTCCCGCGGGCTGCTCATGGGCAGGTCGACATGCCCACCCTCCCCCGGCAATGCCGCAAAGCGGCCGTCGCCCAGGTCCAGCAATGTACCGACGCCCAGCCCCGTGCCTGGCCCGATCACCACCGCCGGACGCATCGGTTCCGGGGTGCCTTCGCAGACGACCCGGTATTCATCGGGACGCAAGCGGGTCATGCCCAGGGCCATGGCCGAGAAGTCGTTGACCAGCAACAGCTTCTCTACCTGCAAGGTCTTGCAGAACGCCAGGTTGCTCAGGCGCCAGTGGTTGTTGGTGAAGCGAAACAGGTCACCCGCCACCGGGCCGGCCACCGACAGGCACACCGAGCCGATGGCACCAGGCGCCAGGCCCATGCCACTCAGGTACACCTTGATGGCATCTTCAGGGCAGGCGTAATCCGCCGTCGCCAGCACCTGGACGTTCTCCAGGTTGTGGTTTTTCCACAACGCGAAACGTGCGTTGGTCCCACCGATGTCACCGACCAGAGCCAGTTTCAATTAATCGTCTCCAGTGCAGCCGTGAAGGCGCTGGCGCCCTGCTCTGCCGAGCTGAAGGCCGTGCGCATGAAGCCGAACAGCTCGCGACCGGTGCCGATGTTGTTGCCCAACAGGCCCTTGGCCGGCTCGCGTGCGGCAAATTCCTCGGCGTCCACCTTCAACTCCAGGGTGCCTTTGACGCCATCGACGCGGATGATATCGCCCTCCTGCACCCGGGCCAACGCGCCGCCGACATAAGCTTCGGGGCTGACATGGATCGCCGCCGGGATTTTCCCCGAGGCGCCGGACATGCGCCCGTCGGTGACCAGCGCCACTTTGAAACCGCGATCCTGCAGCGAACCGAGGAACGGGGTCATCTTGTGCAGCTCCGGCATGCCGTTGGAGCGCGGGCCCTGGAAGCGCATCACCGCGACAAAATCCTTCTCCAGCAGCCCGGCCTTGAACGCGTCCGCCAGGTCCTGCTGGTCCTGGAAGACCATGGCCGGGGCTTCGACGATCTGGTTTTCCAGCGCGACGGCGGAGACTTTCATCACGCCACGGCCCAGGTTGCCTTCCATCACCCGCAACCCGCCTTCTGGCGAGAACGCACGGGCCACCGGGCGCAGGATGTTTTCGTCGAGGCTTTCGATCGGGCCGTCGCGCCACACCAGTTCGCCATTCTCCAGGAACGGTTCCTGGGTGTAGCGGCTCAGGCCGTGACCGAGCACGGTGTTGACGTTTTCGTGGAGCAGACCGGCTTCCAGCAGTTCGCGAATCAGGAACGACATGCCGCCCGCCGCCTGGAAGTGGTTGATGTCGGCCTTGCCGTTCGGGTAGACGTGGCTCAGGGTCGGCACCACCTCGGAGAGGTCGGCCATGTCCTGCCAGGTCAACTGGATGCCCGCCGCCATGGCGATGGCCGGCATGTGCAAGGTGTGGTTGGTCGAGCCGCCAGTGGCGTGCAGCGCAACGATGGAGTTGACCAGCGAGCGTTCGTCGACGATTTCACCGATGGGCATGAAGTTGCCGCTCTGCTTGGTCATGCGCGTCACCTGGAACGCCGCTTCGCGGGTCAGGGCATCGCGCAGCGGGGTGTTCGGGTTGACGAACGAGGCGCCCGGCAAGTGCAGGCCCATCACTTCCATCAGCAATTGGTTGGTGTTGGCGGTGCCGTAGAAGGTGCAGGTGCCAGGGCTGTGGTAGGACTTCATCTCCGACTCCAGCAGTTGCTCGCGGGTGGCCTTGCCCTCGGCGTAGCGCTGGCGCACGTCGGCCTTTTCCTTGTTGGAGATGCCGGAAACCATCGGCCCGCCGGGCACGAAAATCGTCGGCAGGTGACCGAAGCGCAGGGCTCCCATCATCAGGCCCGGGACGATCTTGTCGCAGATGCCGAGCATCAGCGCGCCGTCGAACATGTTATGGGACAACGCCACCGCCGTGGACATGGCGATCACTTCGCGACTCGGCAGGCTCAGCTCCATCCCCGCCTCGCCCTGGGTCACGCCGTCGCACATGGCCGGCGTACCGCCCGCGAACTGGCCGACCGAGCCGATCTCGCGCAGGGCTTTCTTGATCTGTTCCGGGAAGGTTTCGTAGGGCTGGTGGGCCGAGAGCATGTCGTTATAGGACGACACGATGGCGATGTTGGCGGCGTTCATCATCCGCAGGTGATGCTTGTCTTCGCTGCCGCAACCGGCCACACCATGGGCGAAGTTGGCGCACTGCAGCTTGCCGCGCATCGGACCGTCGCTGGCAGCACCGCGGATCAATGCAAGGTAAGCCTGACGCGTGGCGCGGCTGCGGGCGATAAGCCGTTCGGTGACCTCAAGGACGCGGGGATGCATGTGTAGAACTCCAGGCTAACGGGTGTGGCGACCTGATTGTCTATGCTGGTCAAGACCGGCTGCGCCCCCTGGGACAGGGAAGGCGACAAACGGTTTTGACCAATCGGACCAGTTGATTCAGGTCACTCGTTGTAGATAAAACAAAATATTGCCATCAAAAAGGCTTGTTTTCTATTTTTATGCGAATAATCTTGTAATTCCAACAACAAATCGACGGCAGCGCAGTTAATGACTCTTCGAATCGCAATCAATGGTTTTGGCCGCATCGGCCGCAACGTCCTCCGTGCACTGTATACCCAAGGCTATCGTCGCGACTTGCAGATTGTCGCCATCAACGACCTGGGCGACAGCGCGATCAATGCCCATCTGCTCAAGTACGACACCGTTCACGGCACGTTCGACGCCGAAGTGCAGCACGATAACGAAAGCCTGACGGTCAATGGCGACCGCATCTCGGTCAGCGCCATCCGCAACCCGGCCGAACTGCCCTGGGCCGCCGAGAAGATCGACGTGGTGTTCGAGTGCACCGGCCTGTTCACCGACCGCGCCAAGGCTGCCGCGCACATCAGCGCCGGTGCCCGCAAGGTGATCATCTCGGCCCCGGCCAAGGGCGCCGACGCCACCGTGGTGTATGGCGTGAACCATGACATCCTGCGCCAGTCCCACCAGATCATTTCCAACGCGTCGTGCACCACCAACTGCCTGGCCCCGGTGGCCCAGGTGCTGCACCGCGAGCTGGGCATCGAAAGCGGCCTGATGACCACCATCCATGCCTACACCAACGACCAGAACCTGACCGACGTCTACCACACCGACCCGTACCGCGCCCGTTCGGCCACCCAGAACATGATCCCGAGCAAGACCGGCGCCGCCGAAGCGGTCGGCCTGGTACTGCCGGAACTGGCGGGCAAGCTGACCGGCATGGCCGTGCGCGTGCCGGTGATCAACGTGTCCCTGGTGGACCTGACCGTGCAGCTCAAGCGCGAAGCGTCGGCCGAAGACGTCAACGAACTGCTGCGCCAGGCCAGCCAGCATTCGAAGATCCTCGGCTATAACACCCTGCCGCTGGTTTCCAGCGACTTCAACCACAACCCGCTGTCGTCGATCTTCGACGCCAACCACACCAAGGTCAGCGGCAAGCTGCTCAAGGTACTGGCCTGGTATGACAACGAGTGGGGCTTCTCCAATCGGATGCTGGATAACTGTCTGGCGTTGTGTAACGCCGAATAAATACCGCCACGGATGTAGGGATGCCCCTGTAGGAGCTGTCGAGTGCAACGAGGCTGCGATCTTTTGATCTTTTGATCTTTTGATCTTTTGATCTTTCGCTCACGACTTAATTGTCTGGGACAAGATCGCAGCCTCGTTGCACTCGACAGCTCCTACACATCACCTGACGGAATCTACGCTTGACCTGCCGAGTAGATGATAAGCATTATCATCCACTCGAACCGGATCGGGCCTTACCGTGAGTCAATCGCGCTTTCACCACGTCTTCCTCGCCCAGCGCACGCCCCTGCTGCGCACCCTCGAACGCATGGTCAACAACCCCAGTACCGCCGAGGACCTGCTCCAGGAAACCTATTTGCGCGTCTCTCGCGCATTGGCCGAACGCACAGTCGAGCACCTCGAACCCTTTGTCTTCCAGACCGCCCGCAACCTGGCGCGGGATCACTTGCGTGCCCGGCGCATACAGTCCCGTACCGTGCTGGACGACGTGCCCCTGGAGATCGTTCACAATGTGATCGCTCCCCAGAGCAGCGCCGAGGATGCCGCCCATGCCGAACAGATGCTCGAGCGCCTCAACGTCAGCCTGCAAGCGCTGAGCCCGCGCCAACAGCAGATTTTCATCCTCAGCCGCCTGCACGGTCATGGTTATCAGGACATCGCCGCAGCGTTGGGTGTGTCCCTGAGTACCGTGCAAAAGGAACTGAAGCTGATCATGACGATCTGTATCCGCGTGGCAGAACGCCTGGACATCGACTGAATCCTCAAGAAAATTCGAAACAGCCGTGCAAAGACACTGCGAGGAACCACCGTGACGGATAATCACCGCTCTTCCGAATCTGCGTCAGCGCAGGACACCGCCCACGCCATGGAGCAGGCGCTGGACTGGCTGGTCCTGCTGGACAACCCCAGCCAGGAGCAGACCCGGCAATTCCAGGTCTGGTTGGCGGCCGATCCGCGCCATGGCGAAGCGTTCGTCCGGGCCCAGACCCTCTGGAACGGCCCGCAAGTGAAGGAGAGTGCCCGGCGGCTCCAGGCCACGCCCAGGGTGACCGCGCTGTCACGCCTGCGCGCCCACTGGAAACCCCTGGCCACCGCCGCCGTGCTGTTCCTCGGCCTGTTCAATTTCAGCGACCTGCCCCTGCATTTCCAGGCCGATCACCTGACGGTGGTCGGTGAACGCCAGCGCCTGCAGCTGGAGGATGGCTCCAAGGTCCTGCTCAACACCGACTCGGCCTTTTCCAGCACGTTCGACAAACAGCGCCATGTGGCCCGGCTGTACAAGGGCGAGGCGTTTTTCGAGGTGCCCGACAATCGCAGCCTGCCACTGGAGATCGACGCCGGGCCGGTCACCGCCAGTGTCAGCAACACCACGTTCGCCGTGCGCTACCTCGACGGCGTGGCCCAGGTCCAGGTCCAGCGCGGCGATGTGGAACTGCGGGCCAACCGCAACGACACCCATGTCCGGCTCTCGGCCGGGGAAAGCATCCGCATCGGCCCCCACGGCTTCGACCGCCCGGCCCCGCTCGATGCCGGCACCGACCTGGCCTGGGTCCAGGGTCGGCTGGTGTTCGAGAACCGACCGCTGAGCCAGGTCCTGGCCGAACTGCGGCGCTACTATCCCGGCTGGATCATCAACCGCAACGAGCAACTGGCCCAGGTCACGGTGACCGGCAATTACCGCCTCGACCAGCCGCTGGACGTGGTTCGCTCCCTGGCGCACATCACCTCTGCGCGGCTTCAAGAATTCCCGGCACTGGTGATCCTGAACTAAATGAGAATTATTTTTACTCGATAGCCTTCGCTGATTCGTCTCGTTATAGCCAATGCAATTGATTCGCATCTATCGATGCCAATCTGCACCTATAACAGATGCGACACGGAGCGCTATCGATGTCCTCTCGCCTTACCTGCCGGTTCCTTGCCCCTTCCCGCACGCTGTCGTTGCTGACCGCCGCCATCCTGATGGCCGGCACCGCGCCCGCCACCCTGGCCGCCGCGACGCAACCGCCTGCACGCAACATCGGCGACTACACCTTCGCCATCGCCCAACAGCCACTGGTTTCAGCCCTGAATGCATTCACCGCCGTCACGGGCTGGCAAGTGGGCCTGCCGGCAGAACTGGCTGAAGGTGTCGCGTCGCCCGGCGTCAACGGCTCGCTGCCACCGGAGAAAGCCCTGGAGCGCCTGCTGGTGGGGACCGACTTGAGCTACCGCAAGCTGGGCAACAACAGCATCGTCCTGGAGAAGCGCAGCGCCAGCAACGTGCTGAACCTGCAACAGATGACCATCAGCGCCACCCGCCAGGAGCAGGACATCAGCGGTGTACCCAGTACCGTCAGCGTCCACGATCGCCAGGCACTGGACCGCAATAACGTCAACACCCTCAAGGACCTGGTGCGCTACGAGCCCGGCGTGTCGGTGGGCGGCGCGGGCCAGCGCGGCGGCATCAGCGGCTACAACATCCGCGGCATCGACGGCAATCGGATCCTGACCCAGGTCGACGGCGTGGCAATTCCCGATGGCTTCTTCAACGGCCCCTACGCCAAGACCCAGCGCAACTACGTCGACCCGGAGATCATCAAGCGCGTGGAAATTCTTCGCGGTCCGGCCTCGGTGCTCTATGGCAGCAATGCCATCGGCGGTGCCGTCAGCTACTTCACCCTGGATCCGGATGACATCATCAAGCCCGGCCAGGACGTCGGTGCCCGCCTGAAGACCGGCTACAGCTCTGCCGACGAAAGCTGGCTCAAATCCGCCACCGTCGCCGGCCGCAGCGGGACATTCGATGGCCTGCTGCACTACAGCCAGCGCGACGGCCATGAAACCGAATCCTACGGCAGCCACAACGGCACCGGCCTGGACCGCACCGCCGCCAACCCGGAAGACGTGAGAGCCAACAACGTTCTGGCCAAACTCGGCTGGAACTACAGCGACGACGCGCGCCTGGGCCTGGTCTACGAGAAGTACAAGGATGACCGCGACAGCGATCTGAAAAGCGCCTACGGCGGCCCCTTCTCCAACGGTCAACCGGCCATTCCCGCGAGCATCCTGCCGGGCGGCATGTACCAGTGGCGCACCGGTAATGACACTATCACCCGCGAGCGTTTCGGCCTGGAGCACAGCTTCGCCCTCGACAGCCTGCTGGCCGACAACATCAAATGGAGCCTGAACCATCAGGTCGCCAAGACCGACCAGGGCACCGCCGAGTTCTACTTCCCGATCACCCGCCGGGTGCTGCGTACCCGGGAAACCCTCTACGAAGAAAAACAATGGGTTTTCGATGCACAACTGGACAAGGCCTTCAGCCTCGCCGACACCGATCACGCGCTGACCTATGGCACCACGATCAAGCAACAGAAAGTCACCGGCTCGCGCAGCGGCAATGGCGTGTGCCTGGCGGTCGGCGTGGGTTGTTCCGCCGTCGGCGCCATCAGCACGCGAGACGTGCTGGCAAAAGCCAGTGACTTCCCGGACCCGACCATCAACACCTACAGCCTGTTTGCCCAGGACCAGATCCGTTGGGACAAGTGGACCTTCACCCCGGGCCTGCGCTACGACTACACCCAGCTCAAGCCGCACCTCACCCAGGCCTTCCTCAACACCGTGGACCCTACCAGTGGCGGCCAGGTCAGCGACAGCAACAAGACCTGGCATCGCGTCTCGCCCAAGTTCGGCCTGACCTATGCCTTTACCGACCAGTACACCGGGTATGGCCAGTACGCCGAAGGTTTCCGCACCCCGACCGCCAAGGCCCTGTACGGCCGTTTCGATAACCCCGGGGTCGGCTACAGCGTGGAACCCAACCCTGACCTGGAAGCGGAAAAAAGCAAAAGCTACGAGACCGGGTTGCGGGGCCGTTTCGACTCCGGCTCATTCGATGTGGCGGTGTTCTACAACAAGTACCGCGATTTCATCAACGAAGACGCCATCACCCCCGGCGCCGATCAGTTGACCTTCCAGAGCAACAACATCAAGCACGCCACCATCAAGGGCGCCGAGGTCAAGGGCCGCCTGGACCTCGACGTATTGGGCGCGCCCCAAGGCCTCTATACCCAGGGGTCGGTGGCCTACGCCTACGGTCGCAACGACGACACCGGCGAGCCGATCAACAGCGTCAACCCGCTGACCGGCGTGTTTGGCCTGGGCTACGAGCAGGACGACTACGGCACCTTGCTCAGTTGGACCCTAGTCAAGAAGAAGAACCGTGTCGACGACAGCAACTTCAACTCGCCCGATGGCGTCAGCAGCCAGTTTAAGACGCCGGGTTTCGGGATTCTCGACTTGAGCGGGTTCTACAAGGTGACCCAGGACGTCACCGTCAGCGGCGGCCTCTACAACCTCACCGACAAAAAGTATTGGCTGTGGGATGACGTGCGTGGCTACGACAGCGTCGGCGAAGCGGCCGTGCTGAGCCCCGCCAACCTCGACCGCCTGACGGCGCCCGGGCGCAACTTCGCGGTCAACCTGATCTGGGATATCTGATCCGCCTGTACCTCCCTTGTGGCTAAGGATTTATCTGTGGCGAGGGGATTTATCCCCGCTGGGCTGCGCAGCAGCCCCAAAAAAACAGGGCCGCTGCGCGCCCCAGCGGGGATAAATCCCCTCGCCACAAATAAATCTCCTGCAACAAATGAGTCCCCTGCAACAACAGCAATCCGTTTTCATTCCTAGGAACTCTCATGAACACCCAACGCCCCACCTCCCGCTCCCAACGCCTGAACCAGATCACCCACGAACCCCACGGCAAACTCGACGCCCTGGTCAAGGCCCACGCCCCGTTCGCAACCCCGGCCAGCTTTGCCCGCTTCGTTGTCGCTCAGTACCTGTTCCAGTCGGAACTGGTGGCGCTGTACAACGACCCGCAACTGTCCGTCCTGGTCCCCGACCTGCCCGCCCGCTGCCGTGCCGAAGCCGCCAAGGCCGACCTGGCGGACCTGGGCACCGACGTCCCGGCCCCGGTGGCCGGTGCGCTGAAAAACCCAACCCAGGCCGAGGCCCTGGGCTGGTTGTTCGTTTCGGAAGGTTCGAAACTGGGCGCGGCGTTCCTGATCAAGCGCGCAGTGGGCCTGGGGCTGAGCGAAACCTTCGGCGCCCGCCACCTGGCCGAACCGGCGGGCGGCCGTGCCGAAGGCTGGAAGACCTTCACCCGTATCCTCGACGAGCTGCCTCTCACCGAACAGCAGGAAGCCGAGGCGGACAAAGGTGCGCTGGACGCCTTCAACCGGTTTACGGTGCTGCTGGAACAGGCCTACGCCGCTGAACCCGCCTGAACGGTGATTTTTCTATGACCCCTTTCCCCTGTGGGAGCGAGCCTGCTCGCGATAGCGGAGTGTCAGTCAACAGAGATGTTGGAGGATCTACCGTCTTCGCGAGCAGGCTCGCTCCCACAGGGAAATGTGTATAGCTGAAAGGTGCTGATGAACCGTCCCTCAAAACCCGCCCAACTACTCTTCGGCCTGCTCGCCTACGTAAGCCTCGCCATCGGCCTGGTCGCCATTGTCGTGCCCGGCCTGCCGACGACCGAGTTCATCCTGCTGGCCGCCTGGGCCGCGACTCGCAGTTCGCCGCGCCTGAGTGCCTGGCTGGAGAACCATCGCCTGTTCGGGCCGATGCTGCACAACTGGCGCAACGGCAAGGTCATCCCGCGTCGGGCCAAGATTGGCGCAACCCTCAGCATGTTGTTCTGCGCCGCATTGATGCTGGCGACGCTCAATCACGGCTGGCCGGTGTACCTGGCCCTGACGGGCATGGGCGCGGGCAACCTGTGGCTCTGGTCCCGTCCGTCTGCAACAGCACAGACGCCCGGATAAACCGTTTTGATCTATGCTCGGCCTCTCAAACCCGGAGGGCCTTCGATGACAGATCTACTCGCGTCCATGCAAGCCGCCCTCGGCTTGCCCACGACTCCGATCCCCTTCAGCGGTGAAGGTGCCCTGCCTTCGGCGTTCGCCGTCACGGAGCTGGCCTGTGCCAGTATCGCCGTGGCCGGCCAGGCGAGCGCAGCACTCATTTGCCAGCAAACCGGCCGCTTGCCGCCCCTCGAGGTCGACCGACGCCTGGCCTCGTTCTGGTTCGCCACGTCCCTGCGGCCGATCGGCTGGAGCGTGCCGCCGATGTGGGACCCGGTGGCGGGCGACTACGCCACCGCCGACGGCTGGATTCGCCTGCACACCAATGCACCGCATCATCGCCTGGCCGCGGAAAAAGTCCTCGGCCCCTGCCTTGATCGCGCCGACATGGCAAGCAAAGTGGCCCGCTGGAACAAGACCGAGCTGGAACAAGCGGTGGTCGACGCCGGTGGCTGCGCCGCCGAGATGCGTTCGGCGCTGGCATGGCAAGCACATCCCCAAGGCAGGGCAGTGAGTGCCGAGCCGCTGGTGCACTTCGCCCAAACCGACGAGGAACACCACAAACCCTGGCTCGGCTCCGTGGCCCGGCCATTGGCGGGCCTCAAGGTGCTGGACCTGACACGGGTGCTCGCGGGGCCCATCGCCAGTCGGTTCCTCGCAGGCTTGGGCGCCGATGTACTGCGCATCGATCCGCCGACCTGGGACGAGCCCGGCGTAGTCCCGGAAGTCACCCTCGGCAAACGCTGCGCCCGCCTCGACCTGCAGCAGCCCGACGACCGCGCCACGTTCGAAGCGCTGCTCAAGGACGCCGACATCCTCCTGCACGGTTACCGCGCCGATGCCTTGGAACGACTGGGTTATGGCGCCGGACAACGCCACAAGCTCGCCCCGGGCCTGATCGATGTCAGCCTCAACGCCTACGGTTGGAGCGGCCCCTGGCAGAACCGCCGCGGCTTCGACAGCCTGGTGCAGATGAGCAGCGGCATCGCCGAGGCGGGCATGGGCTGGAAGCACGCGGACAAACCGACACCGCTGCCGGTACAGGCGCTGGATCACGGCACCGGTTACCTGATGGCGGCGAGCGTCATCGTGTTGCTGACCCAACGCCTGGAGAACGGCCGCGGTGGTTCGGCACGCCTGTCACTGGCACGCACGGCCAAGCTGTTGATCGAGCAAGGCGCAGGCCGCCGGGATGTGCTCCGACCGGAAGACGCCAACGATCAGGGGCTGCTGGTGGAACAGACGCCATGGGGACCGGCGCATCGATTGCAGGTGCCGATGAAACTCATGGGCACACCGCTGCAATGGGCGCTGCCGGCTGCAAATCTGGGCGAACATCGAGCGCAGTGGTGACATCACTCACCACCGAAACAGGAAACTTGTCAGGCAGATAGCAGGTCTGCCTTTGCATACCTACGAAGGAGAGTCGCCATGGCCATGTTCCAACCCGGTCACCTGCACATGGAGCGTCATGCGCTGAACAAGGATGATTTCAACTGCAACCTCCGCATCGACTATGAAGTGGCCCAGGATCCCAAGGAGGGCACGGGCATGTCGTTCCGGTTGCATGGCACGGTGGAAGACAAGAACGTGGATGAGACCTTTTTCCTGCCCAAGGACCTGGCCTTCGACTTTGCCCGGCACGCCACGCGCATCGCGCAGAAGTACGGCATGCCAAAGAGCGCCAGCATCGACTCGATGCACACGCAGTACGACGAAATGTTCGAAGACGTGCGCAAGCAACTGGATGTGAAACCGGGTGACCCGGTGAAGCCTGAGCATCTGGCGTAAACCGCCCCTGCAGACAACCCTGTTCCCCTTGTGGGAGCGAGCCTGCTCGCGATAGCGGCGTGTCAGTCAATAGGGATGTTGACGGATCTACCGCTATCGCGAGCAGGCTCGCTCCCACAGGGATATCAGTGTTCTGAATACCGGGTTAACTGCCCCACCCGCCCACTGGCAACTCCCCCCCGCTGACCTATGCTGAAAACAGTACCCCAGGGTATTCGTTCAGAGGTCATCGCCATGAACATCAGAACAAAAAGACGCCTCGCCATCTTCGTGACCTGCGCCGCCACGCTTGCGCTGTATGGCACGGCGGCCTACCGGGTCGAGCAGGCCAGGCAACTGCCCCGTGAATACGCCAGTTGCAATTTCGAACGCTGTATCCCACACAACGCGACCCTGAACGCCCTGCGCTGAAGTGCGCTCAGTCGTCCGGCTGATCGGTCTTGAGCCGGTCCCGGAAGGCCTTGGGCGAGATGCCGACGCGGCGGCGGAAAAGACGGGTGAAATTGGTCGGGTCGGAAAACCCGAGCATCTCGGAAATCTCGTAGATGGTCATGCCGGTGTAGGTCAACAGCCGCTTGGCCTCCAGCAATTGACGCTCATGCATGATCTGCAACGCCGGCTGCCCGGCCAGCTCGCGACAGGTGCCGTTGAGGTGTGACACGGAAATGCCCAGGCGGTGGGCCAGGTCTTCCACCTTGACGTGCTGGCGATAGGTCTCTTCCACCAGTTGAATGAACCCGTTGAGGTATTCCCGGGCCCGCTGTGGGCGTTGGGTCTGGGTGCGTCGCTGCATGACCTGGCGGCTGACCCAGACCATGATCACATTGACCAGCGCATGCATGAGCATTTCCCGGGCCGGTTGATGCCCCATGTACTCACTCTGCAAGGCGCTGAACAGGCTGTTGAGGTAGTCGGCATTTTCACCGGCCGGGTAGCTCTCGGCCTGGGCCAGGATGTTCACCGAATGGCCGAGCTGCCCTTGCAGGTGTGTCACCAGCGGCGCCGCCAGGGTCACCACGTAACCTTCCACGTCTTCGGAAAAACGAAACCCGTGGACCGACAGCGGCGGCAGGATCTGCACCGCCGGCACATCGAGCCGGGTACGCAGGCCTTCGATTTCCAGCTCCGCCTGGCCCTTGAAAACGAACAGCAACTGACAGAGGTCGGCATGCCGATGGGGTTTGATTTCCCACTGATGCTCGCGACTGCGCTTGGAGATGGTTTCACAGTGCAGCAGGTCCGGCGTCGGCCATTCCTGGCTTTCGCCGTAGAGCTTGAACACCGGAATCGAAGGCAGGTCAGGTTTTTTCATAACGAGGATCGGCCTCGGGTAGCGGGCGATAATCGCACCGATTGGCAGAAAGTACAGGTATCGGCTCAGTTTTCCCCTTCAATTGACAGGCCCGCAAGGAAAAAATGCAAGGACTCGGTTCATAACCCTCCACACCGGCCCTGGTCGCGTGCTTCGTGCGAGTCATAACAACAATGAAAACCCTCAAGACCCAAGTCGCCATTATCGGCGCCGGCCCCTCTGGACTGCTGCTCGGCCAGTTGTTGCACAATGCCGGAATTGACACCCTCATCCTTGAACGCCAGACCCCGGACTATGTCCTGAGTCGCATCCGCGCCGGCGTACTGGAGCAAGGCATGGCCGAACTGCTGCGCCAGGCCGGTGTTGGCCAACGCATGGACGCCGAAGGCCTGGAGCATGACGGTTTCGAACTGGTCCTCAATGGCCGTCGGGTACACATCGATCTCAAGGGGCTGACCGGCGGTAAGAACGTGATGGTCTACGGTCAGACCGAAGTGACCCGCGACCTGATGGCCGCCCGCGAAAAGGCCGGCGCGCGGACGCTTTATCAGGTCGACAAGGCCCAACCCCACGACATGCAGACCGACCAGCCTTTCGTGACCTTCGAGCACCAGGGCGAAACCTGGCGTCTGGACTGCGACTACATCGCCGGGTGCGACGGCTTCCATGGCGTGGCGCGGCAATCCATCCCGGCGGAAAAACTGAAGGTCTTCGAACGGGTCTATCCCTTCGGCTGGCTCGGCATCCTGGCCGACACCCCGCCGGTCCACGAGGAATTGGTCTACGCCCGTCACGAGCGTGGATTTGCCCTGTGCAGCATGCGCTCCAAGACCCGAACCCGTTACTACCTGCAAGTGCCCGCCGAAGAACAGGTCGCCGACTGGCCGGACGAGCGTTTCTGGACTGAACTGAAAACCCGCCTGCCCACTGATCTGGCCGAAGCCCTGGTGACCGGCCCGTCCATCGAAAAGAGCATCGCGCCACTGCGCAGCTTCGTGGTCGAACCGATGCAGTACGGGCGCATGTTCCTGGTGGGCGACGCCGCCCACATCGTCCCGCCCACCGGCGCCAAGGGGCTGAACCTGGCGGCCAGCGATGTCAGCACGCTGTTCAACATCCTGCTCAAGGTCTATCGCGAAGGACGGGTGGATCTGCTGGAGCAGTATTCGGCCATATGCCTGCGGCGCGTCTGGAAAGCCGAGCGTTTCTCCTGGTGGATGACGTCGATGCTGCACCGCTTCGATGACGATGCCTTCAACCAGCGCATCAGCGAAGCGGAGCTGGAGTACTTCGTTGACTCCGAAGCCGGACGAAAAACCATTGCAGAAAATTACGTCGGACTTCCTTACGAGGCTATCGAATAGCCAACTACCGACTTACACTGCGGGCTCCATCTCCACTCGCGTCTATAGCGTGATGCCCGCAGGTTCTACCGTGACTCAGCTCAATACGCTCAACGTCCAGCAGCCCGCCATCCGCAGCGTACTGGTGGCCCTGATGCTGGCGATTTTCCTCGGTGCGCTGGACCAGACCATCGTTGCCGTCTCGATGCCGGCCATCTCCGCCCAGTTCAAGGACATCAGCCTGTTGGCCTGGGTGATTTCCGGCTACATGGTCGCCATGACCGTGGCCGTGCCGATCTACGGCAAGTTGGGCGATCTCTACGGTCGTAGGCCGTTGATGCTGTTCGGCATGGGGCTGTTCACCCTGGCCTCGTTGTTCTGCGGCCTGGCCCAAAGCATGGAACAGCTGGTGCTGGCGCGGATTATCCAGGGCATCGGTGCCGGCGGGATGATTTCCGTGAGCCAGGCAATCATCGGCGACATCGTGCCACCCCGCGAGCGTGGCCGTTATCAGGGCTACTTCAGCAGCATGTACGCGGTGGCCAGCGTGGCCGGGCCGGTGCTGGGCGGCTACATGACCGAATACCTGTCGTGGCGCTGGGTGTTCTGGATCAACCTGCCGTTGGGCCTGGGTGCCTGGCTGGTGGCCCGTCGCACCCTGGTCGGGCTGTCGGTGCCGCAACGCACGCCGATCATCGACTACCTGGGCACCGTGTTGCTGATCATCGGCCTGACGGCCTTGCTGCTGGGCATCACCCAGGTCGGCCAGGGGCAGGCCTGGCACAGCCGTGGCGTATTAGGACTGCTGGGTTGCGCCGTGGTGACGCTGGGCGTGTTCGTCTGGCACGAACGCCGCGCCCGGGAGCCCTTGCTGCCGATGCACCTGTTCGTCAACCGCAGTGCGGTGTTGTGTTGGTGCACAGTCTTTTTCACCAGTTTCCAAGCGATTTCCCTGACGGTGCTGATGCCGTTGCGCTTTCAGAGCGTGACCGGTGCCGGCGCTGACAGCGCGGCGCTGCATCTGTTGCCGCTGGCAATGGGTTTGCCCATCGGCGCGTATTTCGCCGGGCGTCGCACCTCGGTCACGGGTCGCTACAAACCGATGATCCTCAGCGGCGCCCTGCTGCTTCCCTTCGCCATCCTCGGCATGGCCTGCACAACGCCCGACGCGTTCTGGCTCAGCAGCCTGTTCATGCTGCTCGGCGGCATCGCCTCCGGCATGCAGTTCCCCACCTCACTGGTGGGTTCGCAGAACTCGGTGCAACAACGGGACATTGGCGTCGCCACCAGCACCACCAACCTGTTCCGCTCCCTCGGCGGCGCGGTGGGCGTGGCGCTGATGTCGGCGTTGCTGCTGGCCTTGCTGCAGGACTCAGGTTTCGCCCAACTCGCCAGCGCGTCGCTGATCGGCGAAGGCCATTCCGGCAACGTATTGCTGGACGGCTTGAACGCTGCGCCGGGCGAGGCACAGGACGCCTTGCGCCTGGGGTTGCAGACGACGTTCCGGCATCTGCTGCTGATCAGCGCGGCGGTGTCGCTGCTGGGGTTGGCGGCGGCGGTGGCGATGCCGAATCGATTGTTGCGTGGGCGGGAGGAGCAGGTTCAGTAGTTGCCTTGAAACACATAACCCTGAATGAAATACAAAACCCAGAGTTGAAATACAAAAACTGTGGCGAGGGGATTTATCCCCGCTGGGCTGCGCAGCAGCCCCCTTGAGGTCTATCTGATATCACGTAGTGGCAGACAGACTTGGGGGCGCTTCGCACCCCAGCGGGGATAAATCCCCTCGCCACAAAAAGCTTCTTTGCCAGGTTGGCGCACTCAAGCCGTCGCCACCACAATCCCCGGCTCCACCTGCGCGCTCATCCCCTCCTTCATCCGCTTGGCATCCCGGGCGAAACAGCGCGAGGCCAGGAACAGGAACACCATGGTCATGAACAGCGCCACCGGAATCAGGTACATCGCGTCGTGCAAGCCGATGGCCTTGAACGCCTCGGTCATCTGCGGAGCGCCGGCAGCGGCCATGGCCGTGCGGGCGAAGTAATCCGACAGGCCGCCGACCACCACCGGCCCCAGGCCACCGCCGAGCAGGTACAACCCGGCAAAAAACAACGCCATCGCCGTCGCCCGCAGACGCGGCTCCACAACGTCCTGGATCGCCGTGTAGACACAGGTATAAAAGGTATAGGCAAACAGCCAACCGACGCTGAACACCGCGACGAACACGCCGATTTCAATCCGCCCGGCATGCAGCGCCCAAGCCGTCGTCAGCGTGGAAACCACCAGGCTGAACCCGGCGAACAGCAGACGGCCATTGGGCACCCGCTGATGAATCTTGTCGGCGATCCAGCCGCCCAGGGTCAATCCGAACAACCCGGTCACGCCCACCATGATCCCGGTGGCCACAGCCGCTTCGTGCAACGGCATCAGGAAGTAACGCTGCAGCATCGGCACCAGGAACGAGTTGCAGGCATAGGTGGCGAAGTTGAAACACAGCCCCGCCAGCACCAGCCACAGGAAAGTGGGAATCGCCAGCACCCGGCGGATCGGCCGGTCGATTTTTTCCTGGGACACCGGCACGGTTTCCGCCGCACCGCGCTTGGGCTCCTTGATAAAGAACATGAAGACCGCCAGCACCAGCCCCGGCACCGCCGCAATAAAGAATGGCGCGCGCCAGCTGTCGAAGGCCTTGACCATCGCCCCGATGGTGAAGAATGCCAGCAGTAACCCGATCGGCAGGCCCAGCATGAAGATGCCCATGGCCCGCGCCCGTCGATGGGCCGGGAACAGATCGCCGATCAGTGAGTTGGCAGCCGGCGCGTAACTGGCTTCGCCGATGCCGATGCCCATGCGCACCAGCAGGAACGCCCAGAAGCTGCCCACCAGGCCATTGACTGCCGTCAGCCCGCTCCAGGCCGCCAAGCCCCAGCCCATCAACTTGCTGCGCGAACCGGTATCGGCCATGCGCCCCAAGGGCAGGCCGGCAATGGCGTAGACGATGGTGAACGCGGTGCCGATGATGCCGATCTGGAAGTCGCTGAGGCTCCATTCCATGCGGATCGGCTCGATGATGATCGCCGGGATGGTGCGGTCGAAGAAATTGAACAGGTTGGCCAGAAACAACAGGAACAGAATGCGCCAGGCATTCGCCGCTTGGGTCGAGTTCTGCATGATTCCGTCTCTTTATTGTTATGGGCGAGGCATCCGAGCCCGGAATCTGCAATCTAGACAGCAGTGCGAGGGCTGTCTCCAATCATTCGCAGCGCTGATACCCGACCATGGGACACGACCTGTTGATTGATGCCGATCAACAAACTGTAACAATTGCCATCATTTTGCCCGTTCTTGATTAAAGATCATGTCCCGGTGGCCGATCCATCATGAAGCTTCTTTCATCCGCGAAGGTTCGATGACAGCGGTCGTCCAACCCACCAGTTCAGGTTCCGGCGCACAATGACCTCAAAAAAAACAGCCACTGCGGTATCCGATCTGACCCTGGGCCCGGCCGCCAACGGCCCTGAGGCTCCGAAGTCGTCGAGCAGCTCGCGTCCCCTGGCGACGCAGCAGTATCTGTATTTCACCGAGACCAACACCGACCGCATCCTCGACAACCTCGATGGCCTGCGCGATACCGTATTCCCGCGCCCACCCCATCTGGTGGACGACGAGAGCGAACGCGACCAGCAGGAATTCCCGTCGGTGTGCCTGATCGGCCTGGGGCGTTGCGGCTCCAACATCGCCCTGGACGTGGCAGAGCTGGTCTACAACGCCCGCAAGTTCTACCTCAACGAATTCAATAACGAAGACAAGGCCTACAGCGACAAGGGCTACCGTCCTGCACAGTGGATTCGCAACAACCTGCGCCTGGGCACCGGCAAGGCAACCAAACCCGTGTTCCTGGTGGAGCCACTGGTGATGCTCGGCGACCTGGACAAGGACATCGCCGGACGTATCCGCTTCTCGCGCAAGGGCGAAAAAACCGGCTTCCTGCGCGACTACAGCAAGATGAAAATCATGGACCTGTCGGAAGTCCATGCCGGTGGCGCCGGTAACGCGCCGATCCTGGGCCAGTACCTGGCCAAGATCATCCTGAACAAGGACACACAACGGTTCTCCAGCCCCGACTGGAAAATGATCCACTCGTACCTGATCGACAGTTGCGGCATCAAGGCCAACCAGTCGCGCCTGTACTTCTCGATCTTCAGCGCCGGCGGCGGTACCGGTTCGGGCATGGCCTCGGAATTCGGCCTGGCCCAGCAGCACTCGTACATGAACAAGACGTTCGACACCAAGCCGATGGACGAGCACGACGGCAAAAGCGGCCATTCCTTCGTCTTCGAACCGATCTTCACCAGCGGCATCTGCGTGCTGCCGAACATTTCCGATCACCGCAGCGAAATGTCCGAAGCCCTGCACATCAACGCCGGACGCCTGCTGTGCAAGTACCTGTCGGAAGAATGGGATTTCTCGTACAACTTCGCCAACGAAGACAGCAGCGAAGCCAGCGTCATGGGTCGTATCCGCCCTTGGAACGCGATGATGCTGATCTCCAACGACATCATGCGCTACGCCGAAGAGAACGATGACGGCAACATCCAGAACATCGACGTCAATGCCATGGAGAAGCACGCCAACCAGTACATCTCCCAGCAGATCTTCAACATCCTGACGGCCCAGGCGGTCACCACCGACTACGACCAGAACTATTTCCGTCGCGCCGGCATCGACATCGGCGAAACCATCCGCCTGGACGCCAACGACCTGTTCATGAGCCTGGCCGGTCCCGTGGCGATTGCCTATGCCGAATCCGTCGTCCCGGAAACCCCGGCGCCGAGCAACGACAAGTTCAAGGTGTTCGACAAAGAACCGCCGCGCCTGAACATCGACGACCTGTTCTTCCGCTCCATCGACCTGCCGCACTTCAACAAGGTCACCCAGGCCATCGAAGGCATCAGCCTGTTGCCGATCGAATCCAAGCGCTACCGGGCGTCGCTGGAGCAGTACAAGAACTCCGGCTACGACGCGGCGGCCCTGCACGACCTGCACTTCTTCAAGAATTGCTCATCGGTGGTGTCGATCGTTTCGCTGCCCAAGGACTACAAGCTGTCCTACATGGACCTGAACCGGCTCAAGACCCACCTCAACAGCCTGTTCCCCAACACCACCCTCAAGCGTTACGCGCTGGTGATCGGCGCCTCGGCCAACCTGTCGCTGACCACCCTGATCGCCAAGAGCCCGTGCCTGTCGGATGACTTCCTGACCCTGATCGTGGCCTTCATCAAACGCTGCTTCGCCCGCACCCCGTATCGCTTCGACGACACCCTGGACAACTCGATCCTGGACTTCATCATCAATGAAGACTTCGACGAGGACCGGATCGATGAGTTGCTCAACGAATTCGAGAATCCGGCGAAGATCCTCGACACCAACTGGTACGCGATCAAGCCGATGTACGAGAAGAAATACCGCGAGCTGATCAACGACAAGGACAAGTTCGTCTCGATCAACGACATCCGCCTGTCCCGTGATTGTGTGAAGAAGTCCATCAAGTACCTGCGCGAGATCTACCGTCATCGCATCGGCAAGACCAAGGTTATTTCGCTTAATAACCATACTGGCAAGACTTACTGAGGCAGGCTTAAGACTGCGGCACCCTTATCGCGAGCAGGCTCGCTCCCACATGGATTGCGGCTTCCTGTGGGAGCGAGCCTGCTCGCGATGGCGATCTGAACAACACCAAAAAACAACATCCAGAAACAATTGAGCGGCCCGTAGGCCGCCCCATGAACTGTTCCCGTTACGTATACGTCACCCTAGCCTGTGGCGTTTCACCACGGCAGGGTGCCATCACGCTACTCAGCTACACACTTTTAATCGATCGAAGCACGACCCAATTTGGTGCACCGATCAATTCGACGCTCTTTCCTGGATCATGATCCACGGCGAAACCACCACCGCCCAGAGCTGGGGATCGCGTTCCAGAAAATCCAGCGCCCGCGTTTCAGACAGCTTGGCGAGCTGCCCGGCGGCCAGCCAGGCGGCGACTTTATCGCCTTCGTCCTGGGCGACAGCCTCGGCGGCAGCGATCAAATCCAGTGCCGGCTCGACCCATAACAGGGCACCCTTGGCAAAGAACGGCTCCAGCTCCTTCCAGGTGATGGATGCAGTTTCTCCAAGCAGTTTGGCATAGAGGGTGCTAGGTTCTTGATTCATGGGACTGTCCGGAAAAGAAATCGGCGCGAATGATAACGTCGGTGGTCTGGCAGAAAAACCCGGTAGTAATTGGAGTACGATTGAAAAGCACAGCAAAGCCAGGGATTGCCGATTTGACCGGACACCACCCGCCGCTATTCTGTCTTTTTCTTTCGATAAAGCGACACCCTCTGATTTTGCCCCCAAGCGCCAGCTTCCCTTGCCAACAACCGGCGCTCTACACTGTACCGGTACAGTTGCCGGGGGCATTTTCCGAGGGGATATCCAAGATATCTGACCCGGTTCTGCTGCTACGGCGTCAGGACTATAAAAACTACAACAGCATGAGTGGAGCACTATGACTAAGGCTACTAAGCAGATTTCCAAACTGTTTGCCGCTATGGTTCTGGCCGGGGTTGCCAGCCATTCGTTCGCCGCCGACACCATCAAGATCGGCATCGCCGGTCCCAAGACCGGTCCGGTGACCCAGTACGGCGACATGCAATTCGTCGGCGCCAAACAAGCCATCAAGGACATCAACGCCAAGGGCGGCGTCGACGGCAAAATGCTCGAAGCCAAGGAATACGATGATGCCTGCGACCCGAAACAGGCCGTAGCCGTGGCGAACAAAGTGGTCAACGATGGCGTCAAGTTCGTCGTCGGCCACCTGTGCTCCAGCTCCACCCAACCGGCTTCGGACATCTACGAAGACGAAGGCGTGATCATGATCACCCCAGCAGCCACCAGCCCGGAAATCACCGCCCGTGGCTACAAGCTGGTCTTCCGCACCATCGGCCTGGACAGCGCCCAAGGCCCTGCCGCCGGTAACTACATCGCCGATCACGTCAAGCCGAAGGTCGTTGCGGTCCTGCACGACAAACAGCAATACGGTGAAGGCATCGCCACCGCCGTCAAGCAGACCCTCGAGAAGAAAGGCGTGAAAGTCGCCGTATTCGAAGGCCTGAACGCTGGTGACAAGGACTTCTCCTCGATCATCCAGAAACTCAAGCAGAACAACGTCGACTTCGTCTACTACGGCGGCTACCACCCTGAGCTGGGCCTGATCCTGCGTCAATCCAAGGAAAAAGGCCTGAACGCCAAGTTCATGGGGCCTGAAGGCGTCGGCAACGATTCCATCTCGCAAATTGCCCAGGACGCTTCCGAAGGCCTGCTGGTGACCCTGCCGAAATCCTTCGACGCCGATCCTGAGAACCAGAAGATCGTCGAGGCCATCAAGGCCGACGGCAAGGACCCAAGCGGTCCGTTCGTGTTCCCGGCCTACTCCGCCGTCGAGCTGATCGCCGAAGGCATCAAGGCAGCCAAGAGCGAAGACACTACCAAGGTGTCCGAAGCCCTGCACAAAGGCAGCTTCAAGACTCCTACCGGCGAACTCTCGTTCAACGACAAGGGCGACCTGAAGGATTTCAAATTCGTGGTCTACCAGTGGCACTTCGGCAAACCGAAAACCGAAGTTTCCCCTCAGTAAGCCCGGCCTGGTGTCCTGTTTCACAAGTACGTTTTTTTTGTGATACAGGACACTCACGGTCAACGAGCCCACTGTGCAAGCAGTGGGCTTTGTTTTACGAGGTTTATGGGCCAGGCACCCGCGATCCGGGCGCTGGTTCACCTGAAAATCTTAAAACCGTCACCAGCGGTTCGCTGGCAAACGCTTTGTGCAAATGTGCTCACAGAACACAGCACAGGGCCGGAACATGACTCCACCAGTGAAATGCGTATCGGGTTTTTAGGAGCGCTGTAATGCCTGAGATCTATCACTTTTTCCAACAGCTGGTTAATGGCCTGACCATTGGCAGCACCTATGCTCTGATAGCCATTGGCTACACAATGGTTTACGGCATCATTGGAATGATTAACTTCGCCCATGGCGAGGTCTACATGATTGGTTCCTACGTGGCTTTCATCGCCCTTGCCGGGCTGGCCATGCTGGGTATCCACTCACTGCCGCTGTTGATGACCGCCGCGTTCGTGGCGTCCATCGTCGTGACCAGTGCCTATGGCTACAGTATCGAACGTGTTGCCTACCAGCCCTTGCGTGGCAGCAATCGTCTGATCCCGCTGATTTCCGCCATCGGCATGTCGCTGTTCCTGCAAAACACCGTATTGCTGTCCCAGGACTCCAAGGACAAGTCCATTCCCAACCTGATCCCGGGGAGTTTCTCCTTCGGCCCGGGCGGTGCAGAAGAAGTCCTGATTTCCTACATGCAGATCCTGGTGTTCGTCGTGACCCTGATCGCCATGCTCGGCCTGACCCTGTTCATCTCCCGTTCCCGCCTGGGCCGCGCCTGCCGCGCCTGTGCCGAGGACATCAAGATGGCCAACCTGCTGGGCATCAACACCAACAACATCATCGCCCTGACCTTCGTCATCGGTGCCGCGCTGGCGGCCGTCGCTGCCGTGCTGTTGAGCATGCAGTACGGCGTGATCAACCCGAACGCCGGCTTCCTGGTTGGCCTGAAGGCCTTTACCGCGGCGGTACTGGGTGGCATCGGCAGTATTCCGGGCGCGATGCTCGGCGGGCTGGTGCTGGGGGTGGCCGAAGCATTCGGCGCCGATATCTTCGGTGACCAGTACAAGGACGTGGTGGCGTTCGGCCTCCTGGTCCTGGTTCTGTTGTTCCGGCCGACCGGCATCCTGGGCCGCCCGGAGGTTGAGAAAGTATGAGCAAATATCTTAAACAGGCGCTGTTCAGCGCCCTGCTGGTCTGGGCCGTGGCCTTTCCGGTGCTCGGTCTCAAGTTGAGCATCGTCGGCGTCAACCTTGAAGTGCACGGCACCGGCCCACTGACCCTGAGCGTGATTGCCCTGTGCTCGGTGCTGATGTTCCTGCGGGTGCTGTTCAGCCAACAGGTCGGCGCCGCGCTGCGCTCCAGCCGTGGCCCGCTGGTTTCGCCCAAGGTCAGCCAGTTCCTGACCCTGCCACGCACCCAGCGCCGGATCATCATCGGCCTGATCGTGGTCGCGCTGGTCTGGCCGTTCTTCGGCTCCCGTGGGGCGGTGGATATCGCCACGCTGATCCTGATCTACGTGTTGCTGGGCCTGGGCCTGAACATCGTGGTCGGCCTGGCCGGCCTGCTCGACCTGGGTTACGTGGGGTTCTACGCCGTGGGCGCCTACAGCTACGCGCTGCTGTCCCATTACTTCGGCTTGAGCTTCTGGATCTGCCTGCCGATTGCCGGGATGATGGCGGCCACGTTCGGCTTCCTGCTGGGCTTCCCGGTGTTGCGCCTGCGGGGCGACTACCTGGCCATCGTGACCCTGGGTTTCGGTGAGATCATCCGCTTGTTCCTGCGTAACCTCACCGACCTCACCGGCGGCCCCAACGGCATCAGCAACATCCCCAAGCCGACCTTCTTCGGGTTGAGCTTCGACCGCAATGCGGCCGAGGGCATGCAGACCTTCCACGAGTTCTTCGGGCTGACCTACAACCCGGTGAGCAAAGTGGTGTTCCTGTATCTGGTGGCGCTGTTGCTGGCCCTGGCCGCATTGTTCGTCATCAACCGCCTGCTGCGCATGCCCATCGGCCGTGCGTGGGAAGCGCTGCGCGAAGACGAAATCGCCTGCCGTGCCCTGGGTCTCAACCCGACCGTGATCAAGCTGTCGGCCTTCACCCTCGGTGCCGCGTTTGCCGGTTTCGCCGGCAGCTTCTTCGCCGCCCGCCAGGGTCTGGTGACGCCGGAATCCTTCACCTTCATCGAGTCGGCGATCATCCTCGCCATCGTGGTGCTGGGCGGGATGGGGTCGCAGCTGGGTGTGATCCTGGCCGCCATCGTGATGATCCTGCTGCCCGAAATGATGCGTGAATTCAGCGAATACCGCATGTTGATGTTCGGCGCCTTGATGGTGCTGATGATGATCTGGCGTCCTCAAGGTCTGCTGCCTATGCAACGCCCCCACATGGAGCTGCGCAAATGAGCCGCGAGATCCTCAAGGTTGAAAACCTCAGCATGCGCTTCGGCGGCCTGCTGGCGGTCAATGGCGTGGCCCTGACCGTGAAAGAGAAACAGGTGGTTGCCTTGATCGGGCCGAACGGCGCGGGCAAGACCACCGTGTTCAACTGCCTGACCGGTTTCTACCAGCCAACCGGCGGCAGCATCGTACTGGACGGCGAGCCGATCCAGGGCCTGCCGGGGCACAAGATCGCCCTCAAGGGTGTGGTGCGCACCTTCCAGAACGTGCGGTTGTTCAAGGACATGACGGCCATCGAGAACCTCTTGATCGCCCAGCATCGTCACCTGAACACCAACTTCTTTGCCGGCCTGTTCAAGACCCCGTCGTTCCGCAAGAGCGAACGCGAGGCGATGGAGTACGCCGAGTACTGGCTGGAAAAGGTCAACCTCAAGGAATTCGCCAACCGTACCGCCGGCACCCTGGCCTACGGTCAGCAGCGGCGCCTGGAAATCGCCCGTTGCATGATGACCCGTCCGCGGATCCTCATGCTCGACGAACCGGCTGCCGGCCTGAACCCACGGGAAACCGAAGACCTGAAGGCCCTGATCGGCGTGCTGCGTGAGGAGCACAACGTCACCGTGCTGCTGATCGAGCACGACATGAAACTGGTCATGAGCATTTCCGACCACATCGTGGTGATCAACCAGGGCACGCCCCTGGCGAACGGCACGCCGGAACAGATCCGTGACAATCCTGAAGTGATCAAAGCCTACCTGGGGGAAGCGTAAATGCTGCAGTTCGAAAACGTTTCCACCTTCTACGGCAAGATCCAGGCCCTGCACAGCGTCAACGTGGAGGTCCGCCAGGGCGAAATCGTGACGCTGATCGGCGCCAACGGCGCCGGCAAGTCCACCCTGCTGATGACGCTCTGCGGTTCGCCCCAGGCCCACAGCGGCAGCATCCGCTACATGGGTGAAGAACTGGTGGGCCAGGACTCGTCGCAGATCATGCGCAAGAGCATTGCGGTGGTGCCGGAAGGTCGTCGGGTGTTTGCCCGGCTGACCGTGGAAGAGAACCTCGCCATGGGCGGATTCTTCACCGACAAGGGCGACTATCAGGAACAGATGGACAAGGTCCTGCACCTTTTCCCACGCCTGAAAGAGCGCTTCAGCCAGCGCGGCGGCACCATGTCCGGCGGCGAACAGCAGATGCTCGCCATCGGCCGTGCGCTGATGAGCAAGCCCAAGCTGCTGCTGCTCGACGAGCCGTCCCTGGGCCTGGCACCGATCATCATCCAGCAGATCTTCGACATCATCGAACAGCTGCGCAAGGATGGCGTGACGGTGTTCCTGGTGGAGCAGAACGCCAACCAGGCGCTGAAAATCGCTGACCGGGCGTATGTGCTGGAGAACGGTCGAGTGGTGATGCAAGGCACCGGTGAAGCGCTGCTGACCGATCCGAAGGTGCGCGAGGCGTACCTGGGTGGTTGAGCGGTTGCGGTAAACAGAAACGGCCTTCGGGCCGTTTTTTTTTGCGCCACTTTCAAGCGAACAGCATTGTGGCGAGGGGATTTATCCCCGTTGGGCTCTGTAGGAGCTGGCGAAGCCTGCGATCTTTTGATCCTGCTCTTTCGCTTTCGACTCAATTGGCACTGGAAAGATCGCAGCCTCGTTGCACTCGGCAGCTCCTACAAGTCCCAGCCCGGAGCAAGCTCCCTCGCCACAAGGGATGGAGATGCTTCTTTTAATCCCTTTCACCACAAATTTCGCGGTGATCGAAAATATTTCAGAACTCGCTGTAACACTCCCCCACCTCCCCTCTCTAGTTCAGCAGACCGGCGCTGAAGCCGGTTAATTTCCCAAGAAGAACTGGAGAAACATCATGTCCGCTACCACCCGTACCCTGTCCGCCTCCGCCCTGGTCCTGGCCCTCGGTTCCGCGCTGAGCATCGCTGCCGTATCGACCGTCCACGCCGCTGACGACAACATGGAAAAATGCTTTGGCGTGGCCATGAAGGGGCAAAACAACTGCGCCGCCGGCGCCGGCACCACCTGTGCCGGTACCGCCAAGATGGACTACCAGGGCAACGCCTGGAAACTGGTCCCGAAAGGCACTTGCATGACCACCATGAGCAAGACCTCGCCGACCGGTTTCGGTCAGCTCGAAGCCTTCAAAGCCAAGTCCTGATCTGCCGTCTGCCTGAGTGTCGATCATGACCACGTCTTGCAAACCTGCTTTCCCTGGCACTCAGGCAGCCTGCACCGAGCTCCCGCCCCGTGCCGGGCTGGGGCTCAAGACCGGGCACTTCCAGCAAGTGCTCGGTTCAAGGCCGGACATCGGCTTCTTTGAAGTCCACGCCGAAAATTACATGGTGGACGGTGGTCCGTTCCATCATTTCCTGGGATTGATCCGCGAGCAGTACCCGCTGTCGCTGCACGGCGTCGGCCTGTCTATAGGCACCGAAGACAAGCTGGATGCGAAACACCTGCAGCGCCTCGCCAAACTGATCGAGCGCTATCAGCCCCAAGCCTTTTCCGAACACCTGGCCTGGTCGAGCCATGGCCCGGTGTTCCTCAACGACCTGCTGCCCCTGGCTTACGACGCACCGACGCTGAACCGCGTCTGCGCCCACATCGACCAAGTGCAGGACACCCTCAAACGCCCGATGCTGCTGGAAAACCCGGCCACCTATCTGGCATTCCAGCGCTCGACCCTCGACGAGACGGACTTCATCAGTGAAGTCATTCGTCGCACGGGTTGCGGGCTGCTGCTGGACGTCAACAACCTCTACGTTTCCTGTATCAATCATCAACGCGATCCACTGGCCTATCTCGATGCCCTGCCGCTGCAAGCGGTGGGCGAGATTCATCTGGCCGGGTTTGCCGAAGACTCCGACAGCCTGGGCGACCGTTTGCTGATCGACGATCACGGTGCGCCTGTTGATCAGGCTGTCTGGGCGCTGTACCGAGAGGCGCTGGAACGCGTCGGCCCGGTGGCGACCCTGATCGAGCGTGACAATCAGGTTCCGGCCTTCAGCGTCCTGTTGGCCGAAGCCCATCACGCAGATGAACTGTTGCTGTCTGCAGGGAGGTCGGCATGAGCAGCCAAGCCGCATTCACCGCCGCCCTGCTCGACATCCGGCAACCCTGCCCGGAAGGCTTGTGTTGCGCCAACGGTGCGGACCCGGCGAGCCGCTTCGCCGTGTATCGCAACAACGTCCAGGGCTCATTGATCAATGCATTGGCAGACGGCTATCCGGTGGTCCGGCAGTTGGTCGGTGATGAGTTCTTCCAGGCCATGGCGGCCGTTTACGTGCAAGCCTCAGCGCCCCTCAGCCCGCTGATGAGTGGCTACGGCGAGGATCTGGCCGACTTCATCGAAGACTTCGAACCGGCGTCCTCCGTGCCGTACCTGGCGGATGTCGCCCGGTTGGAAAGGTTGCGCACCGTCGCCTATCACGCCGCTGACGCCGTCCCGCTGGGCCATGAGCAGATCGCTGCTGCGCTCGCCGATCCACAATCCTTGGGCGAGCTGTGCGTCACGCTTCATCCGTCCGTGCGCCTGCTCGACTCCGCGTTTGCAGTCGTAGCGATCTGGGCCGCCCATCACACGGACACGACGCTCGCCGACATCGACCCGAACCACGGGCAACACGCCTTGGTCCTGCGCAACGGACTCGACGTGGAGGTGTTCGCCATCGCCCCAGGCACCTGCACCTTCATCAGGGGCCTGCAAAATGGCCAGTCGTTGGGCCAGGCATTGGCCTGCGCCCCCGTCTTCGACCTCGAACAAGCCCTGGCGCTGCTGATCAGCCAGGGCGCCATCACTCGCTTACACCACGACAAGGCATCGCCATGAACAATCCCATCATTCGCGTCATTACCCTGCTGGAGAAAATCCCCCACAGCCTGATCGCGTTCATTGCGCGGTTTTCCATTGCGGCGGTGTTCTGGAAATCCGGGCAGACCAAGGTCGAAGGCTTGGCCATCGACTTGATCGATGGCACCTTCCAGCTCGGCTGGCCGCATCTGGCCGACTCAACCATCCCGTTATTCAAGAGCGAATACGCCATCCCGCTGCTGTCACCGGAAATCGCCGCGCACCTCGCCGCGTTCGCCGAGCATTTTTTCCCGGTCCTGATTCTGTTGGGTTTGGCCACACGGTTTTCGGCACTGGCGTTGCTGGGCATGACCCTGACCATTCAGGTGTTCGTCTACCCCGACGCCTACCCGACCCATGGGACCTGGGCGGCGGTGTTGCTTTACCTGATGGCCCGTGGCCCTGGCGTGCTGTCCATCGACCATCGGATTGCTGTGTGGGAGCGAGCCCGCTCGCGATAGCAATGTCAGCTTTACACAATGATTGACTGACCCACCGCTATCGCGAGCAGGCTCGCTCCCACAAGGGTTGGTGTAATGCCTCGCTATTGCTGGAGACGGTCCAGCGCTTCACCGCTGCGCTTGAACCAGTCAATCAGGTAGTCGGCCAACACCTGGGTGCGCTTGGGCAACCCACCTTGATAGGGATGCACCAGGTACATCGGCATGCGACGGGTCTGAAAGTCCCGTAGGAGCCAGCACAAGCGTCCGTCAGCCAACTCTTCATTCAGCAGGTAGGACGGCAGCCGGGCGATTCCGGCGCCGGCCAGGGCGGCTTTTTTCAACAGGCTGTAGTGATTGCTGGCGAACGGCCCCGATACCCGCACCCGCAGCAGTTCGTGTTGCTGGTGATACAACCACTCTTCCCGGCCACTGTAGTGGCTGTTGAGCAGACAACGGTGTTCGGCAAGGGCCTGGGGCGTTTGTGGCTCGCCGTATTGATTGAGATAGGCCGGGCTGGCGCAGGTCATCTCGTGCCAGGCCAGCAACGGTCGGGCGACCAGTCGTTCATCGATGGCGGCGTCGGAGCGGATCGCCAGGTCGAAGCCCTCGCGGGTCAGGTCGCGATAACCGTTGCTCAGCTCCAATTCGATCTGCACGTTGGGGTACGTGCGTGCGAACTCCATCAGCAGTCCTTCAAAGAAGGTTTCGCCCAACGAAACCGGAACCGTCATACGTACCGGCCCGGAAACATCGTCCTTCAATCGGGCCAATGCCTGACGCGCCCTTTCCACCTGAACCAACAACGCCTGGGCCTGGGGCAACAAGGCCGCCCCGGCCGCTGTAAGGCTCAAGCGCCTTGTGGTGCGCTGTAGCAACACCACCGAAAAGCGGCTTTCCAGCAGGCTGATGCGCTTGGACAACTGGCCCTTGCTGCACCCCAATTGTTGGGCCGCCAGGGTAAAACTGCCGGCCTCGATCAACACGGCGAACGCCGCCAGGTCATCCATCTCGCTCACTGGATTGTTTCCAATAGAAAACCAAAGGTTGCCTATTAGCACGCTTATCAATGGAAAAAACCACTCTAAACTGCAACCTCGTTCAACCCACTGAGGAACAGCCCATGAAAATCCTGTTGATCGGCGCCAACGGCACCATCGGTTCGGCCATTGCCAACGAACTGTCGCCGCGCCACGAAATCATTCGAATCGGCCGCAACAGCGGTGAACTTCACGTCGACATCAGCGACAGCACCTCGATCCGCGCCCTGTTCGAAAAGACCGGGCGCTTCGATGCGCTGATCTGCGCCGCGGGCAGCGTCACGTTCGCAGCGCTGGGCGAGATGACCGAGGAAAGCTTCGCCCTCGGCTTGAAGGACAAGTTGATGGGCCAGGTCAACCTGCTGTTGATCGGCCGGGAATTCGCCAACGACGGCGCATCGTTCACCTTCACCACCGGCGTGCTCAGCCACGATCCGATCAAGAGCGGCGCTTCGGCGGCACTGGTCAACGGTGCCCTGGACAGTTTCGTGCGGGCGGCGGCCATCGAGTTGCCACGGGGCCTGCGCGTCAACTCGGTGAGCCCTAACGTGCTGCTGGAATCCATGGACAAATACGCCCCTTACTTCCGCGGCTACAAACCGGTGCCGGCCGTCGATGTGGCATTGGCCTACGCCAAAAGTGTCGAAGGCCTGCAAACCGGCCAGACTTTTCATGTGGGTTAAGACCGCGCTACCAACACGTTACCGGCGGGAGCTGGCGCAGGCTGCGATCTTTTGATCTTGAGGTACGGGAGCGTTCGCTTGGGATTCAATTGGCAGTGGAAAGATCGCAGCCTCGTTGCGCTCGACAGCTCCTACTTAGCTCAACGCAGCTCCAGGGATGGGGTTGTGGTGTAGGATCAGTCTGAGTAACGTGGCGGCACCTGTCTGGAGACCCAATGATGCGTGCCGCCCGTTCCCTGTTGTGTGTTGCCCTCCTCCCCTTGTTCGCCGGCTGCCAGTTGCTCGAGGCACCACGCCAGAGTGCGTCCCACGCTGGCCAGATGCGCATGCAGGGCGAACTCACCGCGGCCGACGGCAAGCTGGTGTTCCAACCGTGCCAGGAACAGCGCCGCTACATCGTCAACGACAGCGGTGGCACCAGCGTGCTGCAACAAGCCGCCACCCTGGCCGATGAGCGCGGCAAACTGTTCGCCGACGTGCGCGGCCATATCGTCTCCAGTGCCGCGGCGGGTGCCGACAGCCAACTGGACCTGGAACAGTTGTATCGCCTGGAGCGCTCGGGCACGGCCTGCGACGACGGTGATTTCAAACGACTGGTGCTGCGCGCCAGCGGCCACGGTCCGGAGTGGAGCCTCAAGGCCAGCGGCAAGGGCCTGGTGCTCGAACGTGACGGTCAACCGGCGCTCGCGGTGCCTTACGTTGAAGAGCAACTGGGAGACGGCCGTTTCGACCTGAGTACCGAAGCGAACGGTCAGAAAGTCGAGCTATGGGTCGCGCCGCAGCGCTGCGTCGACAGCGTCAGCGGCAGTGTCCAGCACCTGAGTGCCGAGTTGCGGGTCAACGGCGTGGTTCAGCGTGGTTGCGCCTACTTTGGTGGTGCGCGTAACGACTGATTCATTGTGACAGGGGATTGCAGCTTATAATCGCCGGTTTGAAGAACGCCCTGGCGCAGTTGTGCGCCCCGCGAACCGGATCCCGTCATGTTACGAATCACCGAACTCAAGCTGCCGATCGACCATCCCGAAGAAGACCTGCGCCCTGCCATCCTGCAGCGCCTGGGCATCGTCAGCGATGACCTGCTCGACTTCACCTTGTTCAAGCGCAGCTACGACGCGCGGAAAAAGTCCTCCGAACTGTGCTTCATCTACACCCTCGACCTGACGGTGCGCGATGAAGCCGGCCTGCTGCGCAAGTTCGCCGATGACCGTAACGTCAACGAAGCGCCGGATGTCAGCTACAAAATGGTCGGCCAGGCACCGGCCGATCTGGGTGAGCGGCCGATCGTGGTCGGTTTCGGCCCGTGCGGCATCTTCGCCGCCCTGCTGTTGGCGCAGATGGGCTTCAAGCCGATCATCCTCGAACGCGGCCCGGAAGTGCGCCAGCGCACCAAGGACACCTGGGGCCTGTGGCGCAAAAGCGTGCTCAACCCCGAATCCAATGTGCAATTCGGCGAAGGCGGCGCGGGCACGTTTTCCGATGGCAAGCTCTACAGTCAGATCAAGGATCCGAAGTTCCTCGGCCGCAAAGTGCTGCACGAGTTCGTCAAGGCCGGGGCGCCGGAGGAAATCCTCTATGTCAGCAAACCGCACATCGGGACGTTCCGTCTGACCGGCGTGGTGGAAACCATGCGTGAGCAGATTCGCGCCCTCGGTGGCGAAGTACGCTTCCAGCAGCGGGTCACCGACGTCTTGATCGAAGACGGCCAACTGGTCGGCGTCGAACTGGCCGGCGGTGAACGTATCCATTCCAGGCACGTGATCCTGGCATTGGGCCACAGCGCCCGGGACACTTTCCGCATGCTCCACAGCCGTGGCGTGTACATGGAGGCCAAGCCGTTCTCGGTGGGTTTCCGTATCGAACACCCGCAATCGCTGATCGACAGCGCGCGCCTGGGCAAATACGCCGGCCACCCGAAACTCGGTGCCGCCGACTACAAACTGGTGCACCACGCCAGGAATGGCCGTTCGGTGTACAGCTTCTGCATGTGCCCGGGCGGCACCGTGGTGGCGGCGACGTCCGAGCCGAACCGCGTCGTGACCAACGGCATGAGCCAGTATTCGCGCAACGAACGCAATGCCAACTCCGGCATCGTGGTGGGCATCACCCCGGAAGTGGATTACCCGGGTGGACCGCTGGCCGGGATCGAACTGCAAGAGCGCCTTGAGTCCCACGCCTTCGTGCTCGGCGGCAGCAACTACGAAGCCCCGGCGCAACTGGTGGGTGATTTCATCGCCGGCAAACCGTCCACGGCACTGGGCAGCGTCGAACCTTCCTACAAACCCGGGGTTGCGCTGGGCGACCTGGCCCTGGCCCTGCCGGACTTCGCCATCGAAGCCATTCGAGAAGCCCTGCCGGCCTTCGAGAAACAGATTCGCGGCTACTCACTGCACGATGCGGTGTTGACCGGGATTGAAACCCGCACTTCATCGCCGCTGCGTATCACTCGAAATGAATCGCTGCAGAGCCTGAACGTGAAGGGCCTGTTCCCGGCAGGGGAAGGCGCCGGTTATGCGGGCGGGATTCTGTCGGCGGGCGTGGACGGGATCCGGATTGCCGAGGCGGTGGCACGGGATATTCTCGGTCTGGAGGCCTGATCCCCTTTAAGTGTGCACCACCAATCCCTTGTGTGCGAGCCTGCTCGCGATAGCGGTGGGTCAGTCGACGAAGAAAGCGTCTGACACTCCGCTATCGCGAGCAGGCTCGCTCCCACAGGGATTTCCAGTGTCTGGAAGGTTCAGATGTTGGCCCGCAGCACCGTCTCCGGCAATGCCTCTCCCCGCTCCACACTCGCCGCCACGGCGTCCATCAGCCCACTCAACTCATACCCTTGGACCTTGAGCCACGCCGGGTCGTAATACGTCGTGGCATAACGCTCGCCGCCGTCACACAGGATCGCCACGATCGACCCTGACTCGCCGGCTTCCACCATCCGTTTCGCGGCGATCAGCGCACCGATCAGGTTGGTGCCGCTGGACCCGCCAACCCGTCGCCCCAAACGCTGGGCCAGGTAATGCATGGCCGCCAGTGACAAGGCGTCCGGTACCTTGACCATCGCATCAATGACTTTTGGCAGGAACGACGCCTCGACCCGCGGCCGGCCGATGCCTTCGATCCGCGAGCCGCATTCCAGGCGCAGGCTGGCATCGCCGCTGCGGTAGTAGTCGAAAAACACCGAACGCTCGGCGTCTGCACACAGTACGCGGGTACCATGCTGCCGATAGCGGACGTAGCGCCCCAGGGTCGCGGTGGTCCCCCCGGTGCCGGGGCTGGAAATCAGCCAGCTCGGCTCAGGGTGCTGCTCGAAACGCATCTGCTGGAAGATCGACTCGGCGATGTTGTTGTTGGCCCGCCAGTCCGTGGCGCGTTCGGCGTAGGTGAACTGATCGATGAAGTGCCCGTCATGCTCACGGGCAAGACGCTCGGACTCGGCGTAGATCTGCGTAGGATCATCCACCAGATGGCTCTGGCCCCCATAGAAAGCGATCTGTGCGATTTTTTCCCGGGAAGTCGTCGCCGGCATGACCGCAATGAACGGCAGGCCCAGCAGCCTGGCGAAATAGGCCTCGGAAATCGCCGTCGAGCCACTGGACGCTTCGATCACCGGGGCGCCGGGCTTGAGCCAGCCATTACACAACGCATAGAGAAACAGCGAGCGGGCCAGTCGGTGCTTGAGGCTGCCGGTGGGATGGCTGGACTCGTCCTTGAAGTACAACTCGATGCCCGCAAACCCCGGCAGTGGCAGCGGAATCAGATGCGTATCGGCGCTGCGCTGGAAATCAGCCTCAATGATGCGAATCGCTTCGCGTGCCCACTGACGATGGTCGTTCATGTGTTCTCTCGCAGGAATAGGTTCGACGCTGGGAAGCCTGGCGGTCAGGACTGGGTATCGGAAAAACCAGTCACAAGCTTAGGAAAAAACCGACATCACGCACAGGTACAGCTAAGGTCCAATATGCCCTGCAACTGCCCGACCGCCTCGCCAGCCTTGTAACGACATATAACAAAAAAGAATATAACTTTTGTTTTAACAACTAACAGTACGGGTTAGGGTGTGACCACTTTTGATTGACGAATGGAGAGCGATCTTGCCTCTACGTAATTCTCTGACACGTTTTTTTCAGCTGGAGGCTGCCAGCGGCCTGCTATTGATTGCCGCCGCGGTGTTGGCCCTGGTCATCAACAATTCGCCCCTTTCCTGGCTGTACGGCGGCCTGCTGGAGACCCCCGTGGTGGTCCAGGTCGGCGCATTGAAAATCGCCAAGCCCCTGCTGCTGTGGATCAACGATGGCCTGATGGCGATGTTCTTCCTGCTCATCGGCCTTGAGGTCAAACGTGAAGTGCTCGATGGCCAACTGTCGAAGCCTTCGCAAATCGTCCTGCCGGGCGCCGCGGCGATTGGCGGCATGGTGGTGCCCGCGCTGATCTACTGGTTCCTCAACCGTGACAATCCGGCAGCCCTTTCTGGCTGGGCAATCCCGACGGCCACCGACATCGCCTTCGCCCTCGGGGTGCTGGCCTTGCTGGGCAAACGAGTGCCGGTTTCACTCAAACTGTTCCTGATGACCCTGGCGATCATCGACGACCTGGGCGCCATTATCATCATCGCCATTTTCTACTCCGGCGCCCTGTCGACCCTGTCACTGATGCTGGCGGCGGCGTGCATCGCCCTACTGGTGGCGATGAACCGGATGGGCGTGGTCAGGCTCGGGCCCTACATGATCGTTGGCCTGATCCTCTGGGTCTGCGTGCTCAAGAGTGGCGTTCATGCGACCCTGGCCGGAGTCACATTGGCGTTCTGCATTCCATTGCGCACGAAAAACGCCGAAACCTCACCGCTGCTGACCCTGGAGCATGCCCTGCATCCATGGGTGGCCTACGGCATCCTGCCGCTGTTTGCCTTCGCCAATGCCGGCCTATCCCTGAGCGGTGTCACCGTCGAGAGCTTCACCCACCACGTGCCGATGGGTATCGCGGCGGGCCTGTTGCTGGGCAAGACCGTCGGCGTGTTCGGCCTGACCTGGCTGGCGGTGAAAATCGGCATCGCCAGCCTGCCCAGCGGCGCCAACTGGGGGCAGATACTGGGGGTGGCGATCCTGTGCGGAATCGGCTTCACCATGAGCCTGTTCGTCGGCTCCCTGGCCTTCGAGCCCGGCGCCAGCGAATATGCCGGCATGGACCGGATGGGCATTCTCACGGGGTCGATCCTCGCTGCACTGCTGGGCTACATAGTGGCAGCGGCGGCCAGTCGCAAGCCTTCCGCGTTGTCCTCCTGATACGTCGGCGCAAGAAGGGATCGCTGTATGGCGATCCCTTCTTCTTGAAGCAAACGCAAACCCTCTGTGGGAACGAGCCTGCTCGCGAAAGCGTCGGCACACCCAGCATTTATTCAAGCTGACCCACCGCTATCGCGAGCAGGCTCGCTCCCACAGGGGAACGCATACGCTCAAAAAAACGGCGCTTCCTCCATTGGAGAAAGCGCCGTTTTTTTTGAGCAGACATTAAAACCAGAGAAACGCTTACCCGATCCAGCTTAGTGCGATACGCGACTCGTCCCGCCCACAGTGGAAATACGAACCCGCTCACCCACACGGAACACCTCGTTTTCCTGAACCTGTTGCACGTAGGCACGCATGCTGCCGTCGTCTTCACGAACGGTGATTTCCACGCCCTGGGTACGGGTCAGGCCTTCTTCGGTAGCGGAGCCGATCAGGCCGCCAGCCACCGCGCCGATCACGGCGGCGACGATACTGCCACGACCGCCACCAATGGCGCTGCCGCCTACACCACCCACCACAGCACCGGCGGCACCGCCGATTGGGGTCTTGGTGCCTTCGATCTTGACCGGGCGCAGGGATTCGATGGTCCCCATGCGAATGGTCTGCACGCGACGCGCTTCGTCACGGGAGTAAGAGTCACCGGTCAGGCTCGACTGACAGCCAGTGAGCAACATCGCCATCGTGGAAAAGGAAGCAACCAGCAAAACAGACTTACGCATAGCATCAACTCCAAAAGACAGGGAACTATTAAACTCCGCAGCTTGACGCCTGTCACGGCCTGGCCGGGATAAAATTGTTTTCATTCAGGTGGGATACAGACGCACCCGAAAAATTCATCCAACAGTAGCGTCAATTGCCGAAACCTGCGTCATCAGCCCAAGGATTTTTTCATGGATTATTTCATCATCGTCGCGACCACCGTCGCCGGCCTCTACTTTCACGGGTGGCTGTACGTGCGGATCAAACGCTGGATGGACCGCGACCTGGCGCTGTCACTGGCGGGGCAGGATGAACAGAAGAAAGCCTACATGCTGCAGCAACTGGCCCGTTCCCGAGAACAAGGAATCAAGCGCCGGGACCTGCCGCAATGGCTTCAAACCGCTGCGGCAGGGTATCCCGATACTAAGGCGCCAGACGCTCGCGAGTCCAGTCCGCCCCTTGCAGGCGGTAATTGAGGCGATCGTGCAGGCGGCTTGGGCGTCCCTGCCAGAACTCGATGCGCTCGGGCAGCAAGCGATACCCCCCCCAATGCTCCGGGCAGTGGGGTTGGCTATCGCTGAAGCGTTGCTCGGTGGCCTTGAGCAGGTTCTCCAGCTCATCACGACCGGCAATCACCCGGCTCTGGGGTGAAGCCCAGGCGCCGAGACGGCTGCCAAGGGGGCGAACCTGGTAATAAGCGTCCGACTCCTGCGCCGTGACCTTGACCACTTTGCCCTCGATGCGCACCTGGCGCTCCAGGGTCGGCCAGAAAAACGTCATGGCCGCGAACGGATTCGCGGCCAGTTGCTGGCCCTTGGCGCTGTCGTAGTTGGTGAAGAACGTAAAGCCTTGGGCATCCAGGCCTTTGAGCAGCAGGATCCGACAGTGAGGACGGCCATCGGCGTCCACCGTGGCCAGGGTCATGGCGTTGGCCTCCACCGGGGCCTGCTCGGTTTTCACCGCTTCGGCGAACCATTGGTGAAACAGCGCAAATGGCTCGGCCGGGGCTTGCGCCTCGGTCAGGCCATCACGGGTGTAGTCGCGGCGCATATCAGCCAGCGTTTGGGTCATGGCGCACTCCTTGTGGTTCGCCCGTTACTGCTTGGGGGTATCGGCGGCGGCGACTTTCTTGGCATCGGTGGCAGCCTTGGCCGGTTCAGGTTTCTTCGCCGGAGTGGCCTTCTTGGCCGGGGCTTTCTTCGCTGGAGCCTTGATGGTCGCTTTCTTGGCAGGTGCCTTCTTAGTGGCCGGGACTACAGCTTTCTGGGCAGCTGGGGCCGGGGTCACGGGCTTCACATCCTGGGCGGCCACCAGCGTGACCGGCGCCGGGGCTGGCATATTGTATTTGCTCAATAGCGCAACCAGGGTGTTCTGCGGCGTGACCAGCAACTCCACGCGACGGTTCAAGGCGCGACCTTCAACGCTGTCGTTGGCAGCACGCGGCTCCACCGAACCCATGCCCCGCAGCATCAGGCGATCACGCTGCAGACCGCTGAGACGGAAAATCGCTGCCACGGACTGGGCGCGTTCCTGACTGAGTTTCAGGTTCGCCGGTGCAGCACCCGAGGTGTCGGCGTGGCCAAGAATCAGCACGGCGGATTTCGGATCGGCTTCCAGGACCTTCGCCACGCGAGTGAATGGGCCAAGGGTCACCGGCAGCAACATGGCCGGGCGATCCGGGTTGAAAGAACTGTCCACAGGTGCGGTGACCACCAGGACGTTGTCGCGACGTTCCAATTGGAGCTTGCTGTCCTGAATGGCGGTACGCAGCTTCGGCTCGTAGTCGTCGAGCCAGGCCTGGGTGACTTTCGGATCAGGCAACGGAGCCGCCTTGGCGGCTTCCTGCTCCTTGCCGCCGAACGGCCACCACCATTTCCCACCACTTTGCGTTTCGGCCTTGGCGACAGGCGCCGGGGCCTTCACTTCAGGCTTGGCCTGGTCTTTTGCTGCAACATCGTTGCCGGCGTCATCGGAGGAGAACGGCCACCACCAGTGGCTCCCGCTCTCGGCCTTGGCCTGCGGCGCAACGGCCACCGGTTTCAGTGGAGCCGCTGGCGCCGGATCCTTGGCCGCAACCTTGTCGGAAGAACCGAACGACCACCAGCTACCGCCGCCTTCGGCATCATTTTGTGGGGTTTGTGCACAACCGGTGATGGCGAAGCACAGCGCCAGAGCGAGGGTTTTATTCGATGACATTGGATATCCACAAAATGATGTAAATGAAAAATGGAAGGCCCTGTCCAGGCCGCATAAACAGACGCTTGGAAACTGAAAAGGGCACGAGGTTCCTGTACCCACCGCCTTCAATGGCGTTTTACAGACAAGTGGCAAGTACCCTCGCAAGGTTCTGCGCGCGCGGGTCCATCAGCACATAGGGGCCAAGCGTGTTGGTCACGAAGCCGAAAGCGACATCGTGTTCCGGATCGGCAAAGCCGATGGAGCCCCCTGCTCCTGGATGACCAAACGCCCGCGGGCCGAGGCCATAGGTCGCGTTCGGTACGTCCGGCTGGTCGAGCATGCAACCCAGGCCAAAGCGGGTCTGGGTCAGCAACGTCTTGTCTTCGCCGAAACTGTGCTGGCGGGTCAGCTCATCGAGCATTTCACCTTCCAGCAGGCTGCCGTCCAACAGACCGGCGTAGAACCCGGCGAGGCTGCGGGCATTGCCGTGGCCGTTGGCGGCCGGTTGCTGCATACGTCGCCACTCCGGCTTATTGGTGCTGGTCAAAACCGACGGCGGATTGGTAAAGGCCCGGGTGGTCATGGCAGTGGGCTCGCGCATCGTCACCTGGAGCAGGCGTTGTGCCGCCGCATCGCCGACGTTGCCTTTGCCCCGGGCGATATGAGCCACGCGATGGAACTCTTCGTCAGCCAGGCCGACATGAAAATCCAGGCCCAAAGGCTTGGCGACCCGGGCCACGATGGACTCTCCGGGTCCGCGACCATCGGCCCTGCGCAGCAGCTCGCCGACCAGCCAGCCGTAGGTGATTGCGGCATAACCATGGCCATCGCCCGGCGTCCACCAAGGCGTTTCGGCAGCCAGGGCATTGACCATGGCGTTCCAGTCATACAAGGCTTCGGGTGCCAGCAACTCACGCAACGCCGGCAACCCGGCCTGATGGCACAGCAGTTGGCGCAGGGTAATGGATTGCTTGCCGGCCGCCGCAAATTCAGGCCAGTAACGGGCGACCGGGGCGTCCAGTTGCAACTTGCCCTCGGCCACCAATTGCAAGGCGGTGACGGCAGTGAAAGTCTTGGTGCAGGAAAACAGATTGGCGATGGTATCGCTGTGCCAGGCTTCAGTACCGTCCCTGTCAGCCGTACCGGCCCACAGATCGATCACCGTCCGACCGCCGACCTGGATGCACAGCGCCGCGCCGCGCTCCTGGGGATCATCGAACAGTGCTGCGAAGGCTTCGCGTACCGCCTCGAACTGAAGTTCATAATGGCCTTGAATCTGCACCCGCAACTCCTTTGAAACAAAGACTTTCTCAAGTGGCCGCATTGTTTCAGCCATTGGTGGTTTTGGAAACCACCATGGGACGGCTGGCTGAATTGACGCAGCCTGATTTATCCCTGCTGAATTGCGCTCGTAGGAGCTGTCGAGCGCAGCGAGGCTGCGATCTTTCCCCTGACACTTGAGTCTCAAGAGAAAGACCAAAAGATCAAAAGATCAAAAGATCGCAGCCTCGCTTCGCTCGACAGCTCCTACACAGCTCCTACACAGCCCAGCGGGGATGAATCCCCTCGCCACAGGAGATTGCCGCGCCGTCGATATCAGGAAATCTCCCGCCGAAACGGCGGCAACGCATTGAGGATCGCCTTGCCATAGCGTTGGGTCACCAGCCTGCGGTCGAGCAAGGTGATGGTGCCGCGGTCTTCTTCGGTGCGCAGCAACCGGCCGCAGGCCTGGACCAGTTTCAGCGAGGCATCCGGCACGGAGATTTCCATGAACGGATTGCCGCCGCGGGCTTCGATCCATTCGGCCAGTGCCGCTTCCACAGGGTCATCCGGGACCGAGAACGGGATCTTGGCAATCACCACGTGCTCGCAATAGGCACCGGGCAGGTCCACGCCCTCGGCAAAGCTCGCCAGGCCGAACAGCACGCTGGAATCCCCGCCATCCACCCGCGCCTTGTGCTTGTTCAGGGTTTCCTGTTTCGACAGGTTGCCCTGGATGAACACCTGCTTGCGCCAGTCACGGTCAAGGCCGTCGAACACGTCCTGCATCTGTTTACGCGAGGAAAACAGCACCAGGGTACCCCGCGAACCCTCCACCAGTTCCGGCAGGTCACGGACGATCGCAGCGGTGTGCGCCGCGGCATCCCGGGGATCGGCCTTCAGGTCCGGTACCCGCAACACACCGGCGTCGGCGTGATGGAACGGGCTCGGGACCACGGCGGTCACGGCGGTTTTCGGCAAGCCGGCGCGCATGCGGAAGCGGTCGAACGTGCCCAGCGCGGTCAGCGTGGCGGAGGTCACCAGGGCACCATAGGCCACGTTCCACAGACTGCGACGCAACATGTCCGCTGCCAGGATCGGGCTGGCGTTGACCTCGATATCGAACAGCGAACCGCTTTCGGCCAGGGTCAGCCAGCGCGCCATCGGCGGGTTGTCCTCCGGGTCTTCAGTGGTGAAGGCCATCCACAGGTCCCAGTTGCCCTGGGAGCGGGACAACAGGCTACCGAACAGCGGGTACCATTCTTCGGCCTGGTTGCTGGCGAGACCGATATTGACCTCGCCATCCATGCCTTCCTTGAGCAGGTCGGTCAGGCGGGTGAACAGGTCGGTCAGGCGGGCAAAGCCCTTCTTCAGCTCGATGCCCATCTCGCGCATGTGCTCGGGGATCACGCCACCGACGAAACGATGGCGTGGCCGCTCGCGGCCCTCGACGTCTTCGCCGGGCTTGAAGTCGGCCACCTGCTCGCAGGCGGTGAACATGAACTGCTGGTTCGTCTTGATCTCGCGGGCCAGCTCAGGCACTTGCTCGATGAACTTGCCCAGGTCGCCCGGCAACGGATGCTGGGCCAACAGCTTGGTGAGATTCTTGGCGGTGGTTTCCAGCCAGTCGGCGGTGGAACGCAACCGGGTGTAATGGGCGAAGTGGCCGATGGCCTTGTCCGGCAGGTGGTGACCTTCGTCGAACACGTAGATCGTATCGCGCGGGTCCGGCAGCACCGCGCCGCCACCCAGGGCCAGGTCGGCCAACACCATGTCGTGGTTGGTGACGATGACGTCGACCTTACCCATGCCTTCGCGAGCCTTGTAGAAAGCGCACTGGCCGAAGTTCGGGCAATGACGGTTGGTGCACTGGCTGTGATCGGTGGTCAGGCGAGCCCAGTCGGCGTCTTCCAGGGTGGTGGGCCAGCTGTCGCGGTCGCCGTCCCACTTATTGCCGGCCAGTTTTTCGATCATGCTGGTAAACAGCTTCTGACTGGCCTCATCGACTTCGATCTTGAAGCCTTCTTCCTCGAACAGCTGGGCCGTGGCCGTCTGCGCCTGGCCTTCCTGCAGCAGCATGTCGAGCTTGGACAGGCACATGTAGCGTCCCCGCCCCTTGGCCAGCGCAAAGCTGAAATTCAGACCGCTGTTGCGCATCAGGTCGGGCAGGTCCTTGAAGACGATCTGCTCCTGCAGGGCGATGGTCGCGGTGGCGATGACCAGGCGCTTGCCGGCGGCCTTGGCCGTGGGGATCGCCGCCAGGCTGTAGGCAACGGTCTTTCCGGTACCGGTGCCGGCCTCCACCGCCACGACGGCGGGATCGCCACCGCGCCGGCCTTCGTCGTCGGTGGCGATGTCACCCAGGACTTTCGCCACTTCGGCGATCATCAGGCGCTGGCCGTAACGCGGCTTGAGGCTCTTGGCTTCGAGAAAACGCGAATAGGCGCCCTGGATCGTGGTTTTGAGTTCGGTGCTGATCATGAATGGTCGGGCGCTGGAAACGCTGGATAAATTTTCAGTGGTTCGGATCGGCGGCTATCATACCCCGCTAATGAATCCCGCGCAGAACGGAGTAACTCAATGACACCCTTTGCTTTCATCTACACCCTGCATTTACTGGCGGCCCTGGTCTGGGTCGGCGGCATGTTTTTCGCCTGGATGATCCTGCGCCCCGCCGCAATGACGGCGCTTGAGGGCCCTGCCCGGCTGAAACTGTGGGTAGAAGTGTTTCAACGTTTTTTCATCTGGGTCTGGGTGGCGGTGGCGCTTTTGCCGATCAGCGGCGTCGGCCTGATCCATGTGCGCTTCGCCGGTTTCGAAACGGCACCGCGTTATGTACAGATCATGATGGGGTTGTATGTGGTGATGACAGCGCTGTTCATCCGTATCCAGGGCTTGCAGTTGCCGGCACTGCGTAGCGCCGTGGCGGCGCAGGACTGGCCGACGGCGGCGGCGACGCTGGGGAAGATCCGCAGGCTGGTGGGGATCAACCTGTTGATCGGATTGCTGGTGGTGGCGATTGCCGCGGCCCGGCCGATGTTCTGAAGATTGCGTAGCCCCCTGTGGGAGCGAGCCTGCTCGCGATAGCGATCCTTCAGTCACATCAGAGTTGCCTGACCCGACGCTATCGCGAGCAGGCTCGCTCCCACAAGGTTCGTCTCCGGACTTAAAACCGTTGCACCGTCACCGTCCCCGCCGCTCCGGCAGGTCCTGGCTGGCCAGCCGCACCGGGGCGACCACTTTTACCGCCGTCGGCGGTATAGACGAAACAACCCTTGGCCTTGCCGCCGGCGCCTGGCTTGCCACCGGGACCCGCCGCGCCGCCGACTCCACCCTCCACCACCACCTTGATCTGCTCGGCGGGGTAATCACGGGGCAGTTCGAGGCGCACCAGCGCACCGGCCGCACCTGGCTGGCCATCGCTGCCATTGCTGCCGTCGGCACCGCGCCCGGCCGAACCCCAGGTGCAACCCGGAGCCTGCCCGTTGGCGCCGTCGAGGCCCACGTAACCTGGCGCACCCGTGCCGCCACGGGCATCCACCGACAGCACCGGCGCATCCAACGCATTGAAACGCAGATTGAGATCGCGGCCCGGCCGCGCCGCCTTCGTGTAGGTGCCCGGTGCACCGCGGGAAGTGATCTGGCTGCCGTCAGCCAGCTCAGCCTGGGTAACGTTCATCGCCAGCGGCTGTTGCGACGGCACGATGGCGATTCGCGCCTCGCGCCCCAGGTGCAACTGGCCAATGGACAATTGGGTGACGGTCGACGGCACCAGCAACGTGGCGTAATCGGCCACGTCCAGCCGTTCCAGGGTCAGGGTGCTGGCGGTATTGGGCAGGCGCATCAACGAGTGGGTTTCTACCTGGAGCACTTGAGCACAAGCCCACGGGCACACGAGTGCAGCGAGCAGACACAATTTACGCATGGGAGGCCTCTGCGGCAGTCGGGAGGGTTTGCAGGTGAAAGATGCCGAACAACAGCACTCTGAGGCGTTCACGACCGGGAGAGGGCAAGCCACGGAAACTGGCCCTGAACAGCAGCAGTTCGAGCAAATGGACCGCCAGTAACAGCGCCCCGGCAAGGTTGACCAGCACATGCAGCGGATGAACGAACGGCACGGCCAGATTGACCAGCACCACCAGCCAGAACGACAGGGTCAACAAGCGCCCCAGCCCCCAAAACACCTTCATACGCCCCCCGGGTGAGGATTATTCTTTGCACGCACAGTAACGGCTTGCGCGCCGGTTAAGCCAGAGGGCAGAGCAAATTTAATCTATGTGACAAAAGCGCGAGTTTTTGACTGGAGAGCTTGTTGTGGCGAGGGAGCATGCTCCCTCGCCACAGGTTTCAGCGGTTTATCTTGATTTCAGTGCGGCGGTTCATGGCGCGTCCATCGGCGGTCTTGTTGTCGGCCACCGGCTGACTCTCACCAGCACCGGCCACCGAGACGAAACTGGCGCGAGGTACGCCGCTTTCAACCAGGTACTGCACCACCGAGTTGGCCCGTTTCTCCGACAGTCGCTGGTTATAGGCATTGCTGCCGACACTGTCGGTGTGCCCGGTCACCCGAAGCTGGGCGGTGGACGACTCCTGTTTCAGTCGGGTCGCGACGCCGCTCAATACTTGCTTGTCAGCCGCCGTCAACGTGGACTTGTTGAACTCGAAATGCACATCGCGGACTACGATTGTTTCCTCTTTGACAACCACGGGCTCCTCTACTACCGGCGCCGGGGCGGGCGGCGGGCAACCATCGGCGTCGACCTGTACGCCCTTCGGTGTACCCGGGCACTTGTCGCGGCTGTCCGGCACGCCATCGCCGTCCTCGTCGCCGTCTCCGTGCACCCAGCAATAGGCCGCTGCCATGGTGCCGAGAAACAGCGCACCGCCGCCGGCCCAGGAGGTGCTTTCAGTGGCGCCCAATCCCGCGCCGACCACGCCGCCGACGGCCGCACAGGTCGGCCAGTCGGTTTTTTGCAAACCTGCGCAACCAGTCAACACACTGGTTAGCAGAACCAGGGGTAACGCTGTCCGAACTATGCTCATTGGGTTTCTCCTTGAGGGATCGGCTTTGCACCGATTCAGGGGAGTAAAGACCCGAGTGGGGATCTGCGCCAGCACCGCGCTATCGCGGATTTTGCCCAGTGTTTGCGGCCGTTCGGCACGTTTTAATGCAAACCGCTCTAGGCCACGTTGTCCAGGCAGGCTATCGTGGTGGTTCTGATCGAGGAATTTCAATGACCGTTGCCATTTCATCGCGCACACCCCAGCAAGCACTGGCTGCCGTGCTTGACCGTTACGCCCCGCGAAAACTGCTGTTGATCGGTGCCAGCAGCTTTCCCGCGCTCGAGGCGTTCCGGCAGGCACACCCCGACACCGAAGTGATCCAGGTAGCTCCCGGCCCCTTGCCGATGGAGGTGGCCGGACAGCGCTTCGACCTGGCCCTGGCACTCGATTGCCTGGAACATGTGCCCAAGCGCGACGGTCTGAACCTGCTGGGCGGCATCCGTAATCTCAACGCCAGCCGCATTGCCGTGCTGGCGGACCTCGACGCCTGCGGCTGGCAGGAAACGGACTTCTTTTCCCTGGCCCTGCAAGCCAGCGAACGGTTCCAGCGCGAGAAACAGGTGCTGACCCTGTTCACCTACGATCTGCTGGAATACAAACAAGTCCCCGACTGGCTCAATTCACGTTTCTGGGCCAATCCCGAAAACTTCGGAAAATACTGGTGGTAGCCGTGAACACAAGCCAGCACGCAACCATCTGCCCCTGCGGCAGTGGCAACCCGTTGAACACCTGCTGCGGCCATTACCACGACGGCCACCCCGCCCCCTGCGCCGAAGCCTTGATGCGTTCGCGCTACAGCGCTTATGTGCTGGGGCTGGTGGACTATCTGGTGGGCACCACCCTGCCCGTCCAGCAGGACGGTCTCGATCGCCTGTCCATCAGTGAATGGAGCAGCAAAAGCACCTGGCTGGGGCTGGAGGTGGAGAGCAGCGAGGTATTCGGTGGGCAGCCGGAACATGCCTTCGTCACCTTCACCGCGCGTTGGCATGACGGCCAGGGGGAACACAGCCACCGCGAACAGTCCTCCTTTGTGCAGAACGATGGGCGCTGGTATTTCATCGACCCGACCGTGCCGGTCAAGACCGGGCGCAACGACAGTTGCCCGTGCGGCAGCGGACACAAGTTCAAGAAATGCTGCGCAGGCTACTTCGCTCGCTGATTTCGGAAACGTCCGACGCTTGCCCTGTTATCAGCGGGCTAGACTGAAAAGCAGAGGCGCGGACATGACCCATTCATTACATAGGCTACGCATCACCTGCCTGCTGCTGTTCATCGGGCTTGGCGGCTGTGCGTCCTGGCAAACCGAAGAGGCAACTGAACCGCAGGTGCACCTGGTCAAGGTCGAAGTGGTGCGGGCCCGGCTGCTGGAACAGCGGTTCATGCTGCATTTGCGGGTCGATAACCCCGGTGACAGCGACCTGACCGTGCGCGGCCTGACCTACCGGATCCATCTGGGCGACCTGCTGTTGACCGAAGGCGAGCATGAGCATTGGTTCACCGTCCCTCCCGGGCAAAGTGGCTACTTCAAGATACCGATTCGCACCAATCTGTGGCCGCAGGTGCGGGAAGTGGTGAAACTGCTCGAGAAACCCCGCCAGCAGATCCCCTATCGTCTGGAAGGTGAGCTGGAAACCGGATTATTCGTCGCCCACTACGTGCACCTGAAACGCAATGGCGTGATAATCGCCGCCGATTTTATTGCGGAGTAACCCCGATGACCCAACAACCCCACGTTCACGGCCCTGATTGCAACCACGATCACGACCATCACCACGATCATGATCACGGCCACGTTCACGGCCCGAACTGCGGCCACGCCCACCAGGAGCCGGTGCGCAACGCCTTGAAGGATGTCGGCCGCAACGACCCTTGCCCGTGCGGCAATGGCAAGAAATTCAAGAAGTGCCACGGGGCTTGATAGCCTGGGCGCAGAGAGTCTTCGCCGGTTGAATCGTCATCGCGAGCAGGCTCGCTCCCACAGGAATGAAGGCAGGCGTCAGATTTGTGAATGCCGCAGATCCCTTGTGGGAGCGAGCCTGCTCGCGATGAGGCCCGCACCCCCAACACCGCTTGTCAGCCTGCCTCCAGAACCTGCTTCACACTGACCACCGTCGCATACTCGCCGTGCAGGTTACCCAGCGACATGGCGTGCACCTCATCGGCCGAACGGGCCCGGCCGAAATAATCGGCCTTGTCGAAGGTGAAACAGGCGTCCTCGGCCACCCAGGTATCAAAACCCAGGTTGCCTGCCGTACGCGCCGTGGACTCCACCGAGTTGTTCGTCGCCACGCCGACGATCACCAATTGTCCGATCCCCGCCCGACGCAAGTCAGCCTCCAGATGAGTCGCGCAGAACGCATCCGGCACGTCCTTGTGGATCAGCCACTCGCCTTCCTGCGGTTCGAACCGTTCCTGGACCTCCACCCCTTGCTGCCCTGGCCAGAACACCGAATCCGGCGAGCGGGACAGGTGATGGACATGGATCACCGGCCGCGCCGAATCTCGCCAGAAGGCCAGCAGTTCGAGCATGCGCAGCTCTGCCTCGGGGTTGTTGCGAGAGCCGAGCCTGGGCTGCAGGATGCCTTTCTGTTGATCGATAAGGATCAACGCTGCATTTTTCTCTAGCGCCATGTCTGTAACTCCATTCCGATTTTCGCGTGCATGGTCATTGAATTTTCCACACTTGAGCATCACCTCTTCCCACAGGCAAGCCTTCGCGCGAAAGAGGACGACCTCCTGCCGTCGTTTGTTGTCCACTCACCACGCTGTCTCATCTGGAGCCCTCCATGATCGACCTGTATTACTGGACCACCCCCAACGGCCATAAAATCTCGCTGTTCCTCGAAGAGGCCGGCCTGCCCTACAAGGTACATCCGATCAACATCGGCCAGGGCGAGCAATTCAAGCCGGATTTCCTGAAAATCGCCCCCAACAACCGCATCCCGGCGATCGTCGACCATGAGCCCGCCGACGGTGGCGAGCCGATCTCGTTGTTCGAGTCGGGCGCGATCCTGCTGTACCTGGCGGAAAAAACCGGCCGCTTCATTCCACAGGACCTGCGCGGGCGGCAGGAAGTCCTGCAATGGCTGTTCTGGCAGATGGGCGGCCTGGGGCCGATGGCCGGGCAGAACCATCACTTCAGCCGGTTCGCTCCGGAAAAGATTCCCTACGCGATCAAGCGCTACGTCGACGAAACCGCTCGCCTGTACGGCGTGCTGGATCGACGCCTGGCGGACCGTGATTTCGTGGCGGGCAGCGAGTACAGCATCGCCGACATGGCGATCTACCCCTGGACGGTGTCCCATCAATGGCAAAGTCAGCGCCTGGAAGACTTCCCGAACCTGCAGCGCTGGTTCAATCGCATCAAGGAGCGCCCGGCGACGGTAAGGGCCTATGCGCTGGTGGATAAGATCAACCCACCGAAGCCCTGAGCAACCTGTAGCGAGGGGGATTTATCTGTGGCGAGGGGATTTATCCCCGCTGGGCTGCGAAGCGGCCCCCTCCAGACACAGGCTGGCACACCGAGTTGCTCGGGTTGGGGCCGCTACGCGCCCCAGCGGGGATAAATCCCCTCGCCACAGCTGGGGTTCATCGCCAAATCCACAAATAACCCCCGCCCCCGCTTGCGCGGCCCCCTCCTGCTCACTAACGTAGCGCCTTTATTTGCCGCCCCCCTCCCGCAGGAGCTTCGTCATGGCCTCGCCAGCCTCTAATTCCTTCTTCCCCCGGCTCGGTATTGCCGCCGCCGTGGCCAGTGTGCTCGGTTTGAGCGGTTGCCAGTCCTGGAATGCCCAGGACACCGTCCCACCGGTTTCCGGCGTGCAACCACTCAAGGGGCTGGCGCAGAACGTCTCGGTTCGACGCAATGCCATGGGCATGCCGCTGATCGAGAGCAACAGCTTCCACGACGCGCTGTTCGCCCTCGGCTACGTCCACGCCAGCGATCGCATCACCCAGATGGTCACCATGCGCCTGCTGGCCCAGGGTCGGCTGGCGGAAATGTCCGGGGCCGAACGGCTGGACGTCGACCGCTACATGCGCGCGGTCAACCTGAAGAAAAGTGCCGACGAGCTGTACAAGGCTTCCTCACCGCGGCTCAAGCGCTTCTTCGAAGTCTACGCCCGCGGCGTCAACGCCTACCTGTTCCGCTACCGCGACAAACTGCCGTCGGACCTGGCCGCCACTGGCTACAAACCCGAGTACTGGAAACCGGAAGATTCGGCGCTGATGTTCTGCCTGCTGAACTTCAGCCAATCGGCCAACCTGCCGGAAGAAATCGCGGCCCTGGTCATGGCCCAGACGGTCAGCCAGGACAAACTGGCCTGGCTGACCCCGTCCTACCCGGACGAACCCCTGCCCCAGGGCGAAGCCGACAAGCTCCAGGGTGTCCGGCTCAACGGCCAGATCCCGGGCCTGAACGAAATCAACAACGCCACCCGCCAGTTGGCCGAACTGAACCTGTTGGGCGCTACCTCTTCGAACAGCTGGGCCATGGCCCCGCAACGCAGCCGCAACGGCAAGAGCCTGCTGGCAAGCGACAGCCACGGACCGTTGGGCGTGCCCTCGTTGTGGAGCGTGGTGCAGATTCGCGCACCCAAGTATGAGGCGGCCGGGGTTTCCGTGGCCGGTATTCCCATGATTCTGGCGGGCTACAACGGCAACGTGGCCTGGAGCATGACCAGCGTGCAGGGAGACAACCAGGATCTGTTCCTGGAAAAGATCCGACGCCAGGGCAGTGGTTTGTCCTACGAGGTCAACGGCAAATGGCAGCCGGCGATGGTGCGCAACGAAACCTACTTCGTCAAAGGCCAGCGGTCGATTCGCGAAGCCGTGTATGAAACCCGCCACGGCCCGTTGCTCAACAGCGTCCAGGGTCCGGCCATGGCCAATGGCTTTGGCCTGGCCTTGCAGACGCCGAGCCTCACCGACGACAAGACCCTGGACGCGTTCTTCGACCTGTCCCGGGCACAGAGCGCCGAGAAAGCCTCCGATGCCAGCCGCGAGATCCGTGCCATGGCGGTGAACCTGGTGTTTGCCGACGCCAGCCACATCGGCTGGCAAGTCACCGGTCGCTATCCGAACCGCCGCGAAGGCGAAGGCCTGTTGCCGTCGCCGGGCTGGGACGGCCGCTACGACTGGGAGGGCTACGCCGACCCGATGGCGCACCCTTACGACCAGGATCCGCCCCAGGGCTGGCTGGGCAACGCCAACCAGCGGGTCATTCCCCATGGCTACGGCATGCAGCTGTCCAACTCCTGGGCCGCACCGGAACGTAGCGAGCGTCTGGCCGAGCTGGCCGGCGCCAGCAAACACGACGTCCGCAGCCTGACCGCCATGCAATACGACCAGACCACGACGTTCGCGGCCAAACTCAAGAAAGTCTTCGAGGCCCCGGGCATGGCCCAACCGCTCAAGCAGGCGATCGAAGCCCTGCCAGTGACTGACCGGGCCAAGGCCCGCGAGGCCTATACCCGCCTGATGGCGTTCGATGGCCGGCTCAGCCCGACCTCCGCCGACGCGGCTATCTACGAACTGTTCCTGCAAGAAAGCATGAAGCAGATTTTCCTCGATGAACTGGGCCCGCAAAGCAGCCCGGCGTGGAAAGCGCTGGTCGCCAACGGCCAACTGTCCTATTCGGCCCAGGCCGATCACCTGCTGGGACGTGAAGACAGTCCGTTCTGGGATGACGTGCGTACCCCGCAGAAAGAAGACAAGGCGGTTATCCTCGCCCGCAGCCTGGCAGCGTCCATCAGTGCCGGTGAAAGCCAGTTGGGCGGTGACCACAAGGCCTGGCAGTGGGGCAAATTGCACAGCTACGCGTGGAGGAACGGCAGCGGCCAGGTCGTGCGCGGTCCGCTATCGAGCGGCGGCGACGCCACCACGCTCAACGTTGCGGCGTTCGCCTGGGGCCAGGACTTCAACACCACCCAGGCGCCGGACATGCGCTTCATCGTCGATTTCGGCCAGCCCGAACCGTTGATGGTCCAGAGCGGTAGCGGCCAGTCGGGCAACCCGGCCAGCCCCTACTACCTCAACGGCATCGATCCGTGGATCAAGGGGCAGTACCAGAACCTGCCGCTGCAACCGCAGAACTTTGACCGGGCGTATGGCAAGACGCGGCTGACCCTCGTTCCCGGTAAATAAAGCGTTCCCGGCTCCCAGACCGCGGTCGTAGGAGCTGTCGAGCACGTGTAGGAGCTGTCGAGCACCGCGAGGCTGCGATCTTTCCCCCGACACTTGAGTCTCAAGCGAAAGATCAAAAGATCGCAGCCTCGCGGTGCTCGACAGCTCCTACAGGGGGCAGGCGCCTCTCCATCAGAACTCGATAGAACTTCTCCCCTCGCACCTGCCTCTACCTGACAAGCCCATCGCCCCGGTGATTGCATGGATCTTGTCATTGCCCGCCCCGAAGGCCTGTATTGCCCGCCCGGGGATTTCTACATCGATCCCTGGCGCCCGGTTGCGCGCTCGGTCATCACCCATGCCCACGGTGACCATGCCCGCGGCGGCAATCAACACTACCTGGCAGCGGCCCCCGGTGAAGGCATCCTGCGTTCGCGACTGGGCCAGGACATCAATCTGCAAACCCTGCCCTACGGCGAACGCCTGCAACATCACGGCGTGACCTTGAGTTTTCACCCCGCCGGCCACGTGTTGGGGTCGGCCCAGGTGCGGCTGGAACATGAAGGCGAGGTCTGGGTGGCCTCCGGGGATTACAAAGTCGAACCCGACGGCACCTGCACGCCGTTCGAGCCGGTGAAGTGCCATACGTTCATCACCGAATCCACGTTCGGCCTGCCCATCTATCGCTGGCAACCCCAGGCGCAGATATTCGATGAGATCAACCAATGGTGGCGCGCAAACATCGCCGCCAATCGCGCCAGCGTGCTGTTCTGCTATTCCTTCGGCAAGGCCCAGCGGATTCTCCACGGCATCGACGCCAGCCTCGGCCCCATCCTCGCCCACGGCGCGGTGGAGCCGTTGAACCGGGTGTACCGCGAGGCCGGGGTGCATTTGCCGCCGACGATCTATGCCGGTGACATCAAGAAGAACGATCCCATCCTGGGCCAGGCCCTGGTCATCGCCCCGCCCTCGGCCGGTGGCAGCACCTGGATGCGCCGTTTCGGCGCCTACAGCGATGCCTTCGCCAGCGGCTGGATGCGCCTGCGGGGCACTCGACGGCGGCGCGGCGTGGACCGGGGCTTCGTGCTCTCCGATCACGCCGACTGGCCCGGGCTGCTCTGGGCCATCGAACAGACCGGCGCCGAACGGGTGATGGTCACGCACGGGTCGGTGGGCGTGCTGGTGCGACATTTGTGCGAGCTCGGCCTGGATGCCCAGGGTTTCAGCACTGAATACGGCGACGATGAAGAAGACGTCTCCCCTGCCACCGGGGAGGACGCAGCATGAAAGCCTTCGCCGAGCTCTACGCCGACCTGGACGCCACCACCTCCAGCAATGCCAAGCTGGCCGCCATGCAACGCTACTTCACCCAGGCCCCGCCCCAGGACGCGGCGTGGGCCGTGTACTTCCTGTCCGGTGGCCGCCCCCGGCAGTTGGTGCCGGTGAAGATCCTGCGGGAACTGGCCGTACAGGTATCCGGATTGTCGCCTTGGCTGTTCGAAGAAAGCTATCAGGCCGTGGGCGACCTGGCCGAAACCATTTCCCTGGTGTTGCCGGAGTCTCCCCACACCTCTGCCGAAGACCTGGCGTTGTGGATCGAAGAAAAACTGCTGCCGTTGCGCGGCGAAGCGCCTGAGGTATTGGCGGTGCGATTACCCGCCCTGTGGGCACAACTCGACCGCTCGAGCCTGATGCTCTGCATCAAGCTCATCACCGGCAGTTTCCGGGTCGGGGTGTCCAAGCTGCTGGTGACCCGGGCCCTGGCCGGGCTGGCCGGGCTGGACAGCAAACGGGTCGCCCAGCGCCTGGTGGGTTACACCGACCTGTCCCATCGCCCGACGGCCGAGCGTTACCTCAAGCTGATCGCCGCCGAGTCCGAGGATGAACATGCCCAACGCGGCGGTCAGCCGTACCCGTTTTTCCTGGCCCATGCCTTGGCCGCACCGGCAGAGCAGTTCGACACGCTGCTGGGGCCGGCCAGCGACTGGCAAGTGGAATGGAAGTGGGACGGCATCCGCTCCCAGGTGATCAAGCGCGACGGCCATCTGTGGGTCTGGTCCCGGGGCGAAGAGCTGGTGACCGAGCGCTTCCCTGAATTGCATGCCTTGGCTCAGGTACTGCCCGACGGCACGGTAATCGATGGCGAAATCGTGGTCTGGAAAAACCCGCAACCGGTGACCGGGGAGGCTTTCGATGCGGCTGCACCGCTGCAACCGGCCGTGCAACCGTTCGCCCTGTTGCAACAGCGCATCGGTCGCAAGACCCTGAGCAGAAAAGTCCTCGAAGATGCGCCCGTGGTAGTGATGGCCTACGACCTGCTGGAATGGCAAGCAGAGGACTGGCGCAGCCGTCCCCAGGCCGAGCGCCGCGAGCAACTGGAGGCACTGATTGCCCGCGCCAAAAGCCCGGTGCTGCTACCGTCGCCGATCGTCACCGGCCAGGACTGGCCCGACCTCGCCCGCCAGCGCGAAGCGTCCCGTAGCCTCGGCGTCGAAGGCATGATGCTCAAGGCGCGCAACGCGCTGTACGGCGTCGGCCGGACCAAGGACATGGGTGTGTGGTGGAAATGGAAAATCGACCCGTTCAGCGTCGACGCCGTGTTGATCTACGCCCAACGCGGTCACGGCCGACGCGCCAGCCTGTACAGCGATTACACCTTCGCCGTCTGGGACAACCCGCCGGGCAGCCGCGAGCGCAGCCTGGTGCCGTTCGCCAAAGCCTATTCGGGGCTGACCGATGAAGAGATGCGCCAGGTCGACAGCATCGTGCGCAAGACCACCGTTGAGAAATTCGGCCCGGTAAATAGCGTGACGCCTACCCTGGTTTTCGAATTGGGTTTCGAGGGTATTGCCTTGTCCAAGCGCCACAAGAGCGGGATCGCGGTGCGGTTTCCCAGGATGTTGCGTTGGCGCAGGGACAAGCGCGTCGACGAGGCCGATACCCTGGCAACGCTCCAGGACCTGCTGAAATAACCCTCTGTGGCTCCGCCCCGCCGCCTGCGTAGGAGCTGTCGAGCGAAGCGAGGCTGCGATCTTTTGATCTTTTTGGTCTTTTGGTCTTTCGCTTGAGATTCAAGTGTCAGGGGAAAGATCGCAGCCTCGCTTCGCTCGACAGCTCCTACGCAGGCGCAACCCAGCGAGCGGGGCGACGTTTCGATCCCCCGCCACAAGTGTCCGCGCTGCAATGCACGCACCATCCCAACGCACCTTTTGTTGTACGATCTCCTCCGCGCACCAGCGCGTTCCACCGTCTGCCGCAGAAACTTTTTAAAACGCTTGTTCGGCACTCTGGTTCGGAAATTGCTACCTTTATGCCGTCATACCGTTCTCATCTTCACCGGTAACAAAAACTTATGCGCCACAAGCGCCCATCATGGTTTTAGGGACTCGATAATGAAAAAAGCACTGCTGACCCTTTCTGCACTGGCATTGTGCATGGCCGCCGGCGCCGCCACGGCCAAGGAATACAAGGAACTGCGTTTTGGTGTCGACCCGTCCTACGCTCCCTTTGAATCCAAGGCCGCCGATGGCAGCCTGGTAGGTTTCGATATCGACCTGGGCAACGCGATCTGCGCCGAGCTGAAGGTCAAATGCAAATGGGTCGAAAGCGATTTCGACGGCATGATCCCTGGCCTCAAGGCCAATAAATTCGACGGTGTGATCTCGTCCATGACCGTGACTCCAGCCCGTGAGAGAGTCATCGACTTCTCCAACGAGCTGTTCTCCGGCCCAACGTCCCTCGTGTTCAAGAAGGGCTCTGGCCTGAGCACCGACATCGCTTCGCTCAAGGGCAAGACGGTCGGCTATGAACAAGGCACCATCCAGGAAGCCTACGCCAAAGCGGTACTGGACAAGGCCGGCGTCAAGACCCAGTCCTATGCCAACCAGGATCAGGTCTATGCCGACCTGGTCTCCGGCCGCCTCGACGCCTCGATCCAGGACATGCTGCAAGCCGAGCTGGGCTTCCTGAAGTCCCCGCAAGGCGCCGACTACGAAGTCAGCAAGCCGGTGGACAGCGAACTGCTGCCTTCCAAGACCGCCGTCGGTATCAAGCAAGGTAACAACGAGCTGAAGGCTCTTTTGGATAAAGGTATCAAAGCGTTACACGATGACGGCACATTCGCCACCATCCAGAAAAAACACTTTGGCGATCTGAATCTGTACAGCGGCAAATAATGCGCGGCGCCCATCCGATTGCGGATGGGCGCTTTTTGACTGCCAAAGGCCTCTTCCATGTTCGAACAACTCCTACAAAATCTGGGGCTCTCCGCCTTCAGCCTGAAGGGCTTTGGCCCACTACTGATGCAAGGCACCTGGATGACCATCAAACTGGCGGCCCTGTCGCTTTTATTGAGCGTCTTGCTCGGCCTGTTGGGCGCCAGCGCCAAGCTGTCCCCGGTCAAACTGCTGCGAATCCCGGCCCAGCTCTATACCACGCTGATTCGCGGTGTGCCGGACCTGGTGCTGATGCTGTTGATTTTCTACAGCCTGCAAACCTGGCTGACCTCCTTTACCGATTTCATGGAATGGGAATACATCGAGATCGACCCATTCGGCGCCGGGGTGATTACCCTGGGCTTCATCTATGGCGCGTACTTCACCGAAACCTTTCGCGGCGCGATCCTCGCGGTGCCCAGGGGCCAGGTCGAAGCCGCCACCGCGTATGGCCTCAAGCGTGGCCAGCGTTTCCGCTTCGTGGTGTTTCCGCAAATGATGCGCTTTGCCCTGCCGGGGATCGGCAACAACTGGATGGTGATGCTCAAGGCCACGGCGCTGGTGTCGATCATCGGCCTGGCCGACCTGGTCAAGGCGGCCCAGGATGCGGGCAAGAGCACCTATCAACTGTTCTACTTCCTGGTGCTGGCGGCGCTGATCTATCTGCTGATTACCAGCGCGTCCAATTTCATTCTGCGCAGGCTTGAACGCCGCTACGCCGCCGGAGCACGGGAGGCGGTGCGATGATCGAACTTCTACAAGAATACTGGCGGCCGTTCCTTTATAGCGACGGCGTCAACGTCACGGGCCTGGCGATGACCCTGTGGCTGCTCAGCGCTTCGCTGCTGGTCGGCTTCCTGGTGTCGATCCCGCTGTCCATCGCCCGGGTTTCGCCCAAGCGCTCCGTGCGCTGGCCGGTGCAGTTCTACACGTATCTGTTCCGCGGCACACCGCTCTATATCCAGCTGTTGATCTGCTACACCGGTATCTACAGCATTGCGGCGGTGCGCGCCCAACCCCTGCTCGACAGTTTCTTTCGCGATGCGATGAACTGCACGATCCTGGCCTTCGCCCTGAACACCTGCGCCTACACCACGGAGATCTTTGCCGGGGCGATCCGCAGCATGAACCACGGCGAAGTCGAAGCGGCCAAGGCCTACGGCCTGACCGGTTGGAAGCTGTATGCCTACGTGATCATGCCATCGGCGCTGCGTCGTTCGCTGCCTTACTACAGCAACGAAGTGATCCTGATGCTGCACTCGACGACCGTGGCATTCACCGCTACCGTTCCAGACGTGCTGAAAGTGGCCCGGGATGCCAACTCGGCCACCTTCCTGACCTTCCAGTCGTTCGGGATCGCCGCGTTGATCTACCTGACCGTGACCTTCGCACTGGTAGGTCTCTTCCGCCTTGCCGAACGCCGCTGGCTGGCCTTTCTCGGGCCGACTCATTAGTCCAGGACACACACGCAAATGCGCCACCAGATCCATGACTTGCTGGCCCCACTGCCGGGGACCGCACGCAAGATCCACAGTTTTCACTTCGGCCCGGAAAAAGCCGTCGGCAAGATCTACATCCAGTCGTCCCTGCACGCCGATGAATTACCCGGCATGCTGGTGGCCTGGCACCTCAAGCAACGCCTGGCGGAACTCGAGGCGTCCGGCCACCTGCGACACGAAATCGTGCTGGTGCCCGTGGCCAACCCCATCGGCCTCGAACAAGTGCTGATGGACGTGCCACTGGGTCGCTACGAATTGGAGAGCGGGCAGAACTTCAACCGCCGCTTCATCGACCTGAGCGAGGAAGTCGGCAACGAGATCGAAGAGCTGCTCACCCAGGATCCGCAGCACAACCTGATGCTGATCCGCACCAGTCTGCGCGATGCCCTCGCCCGGCAGACCGCGCCCACGCAACTGCAATCCCAGCGCCTGGTCCTGCAGCGGCTGGCTTGCGACGCCGACATGGTGCTGGACCTGCATTGCGATTTCGAAGCCGTGGCGCACCTCTACACCACACCGGAAGCCTGGCCCCAGGTCGAGCCGCTGGCCCGCTACATCGGCGCCGAGGCCAGCCTGCTGGCGACCGACTCGGGCGGTCAATCGTTCGATGAATGCTTCACCCTGCTCTGGTGGCAACTCAAGGAACGTTTCGGCGATCGCTTCGAGATTCCCCTGGGCAGTTTTTTCCGTCACCGTCGAATTGCGTGGCCAGGGCGACGTCAACCACGGGCTGGCGAGTCTCGACTGCCAGGCCCTGATCGAATACCTGATCCACTACGGCGCGATCGACGGCGAACCGATGCCCCTGCCCGAGCTGCCTTATCCGGCCACACCGCTGGCCGGCGTCGAGCCGGTGGCAACACCCGTGGGCGGGCTGCTGGTCTACAGCGCCCTGCCTGGCGAGTACCTGGAGGCCGGTCAACTGGTGGCGGAAATCATCGATCCGGTCAACGATACCGTCACCCCCATTCATTGCTGCAACGCCGGGCTGATGTACGCCCGCTCGCTGCGCCGCATGGCCACCGCCGGCATGGTCGTCGCCCACGTCGCCGGCGCCGATGCCTACCGCAGCGGCTACCTACTTTCGCCTTGAGGATGCCTGTTCCATGTACAAACTGACCATTGAAGGCCTGCATAAAAGCTACGGCGAACATGAGGTGCTCAAGGGCGTTTCGCTCAAGGCCAAGACCGGCGACGTCATCAGCCTGATCGGCGCCAGCGGCTCGGGCAAGAGTACCTTCCTGCGCTGCATCAACTTCCTGGAGCAACCCAACGACGGCGCCATGAGCCTGGACGGCCAACCGGTCCAGATGATCAAGGACCGCCATGGCATGCACGTGGCTGACGCCGATGAACTGCAACGCATCCGCACCCGCCTGGCGATGGTGTTCCAGCACTTCAACCTGTGGAGCCACATGACCGTGCTGGAAAACATCACCATGGCGCCACGCCGGGTGTTGGGCATCAGCAAACAGGAAGCCGATGAGCGCGCCCGTCGCTACCTCGACAAGGTCGGCCTGGCGCCGCGCGTGGCCGAGCAGTACCCGGCGTTCCTTTCCGGCGGCCAGCAGCAACGCGTGGCCATCGCCCGCGCCCTGGCGATGGAACCGGAGGTGATGCTGTTCGATGAACCGACCTCGGCCCTGGACCCGGAATTGGTGGGCGAAGTGTTGAAGGTCATCCAGGGGCTGGCCGAAGAAGGCCGGACCATGATCATGGTGACCCACGAAATGAGCTTCGCCCGCAAGGTTTCGAACCAGGTGCTGTTCCTGCACAAGGGCCTGGTGGAAGAAGAAGGCGCGCCGGAAGACGTGCTGGGCAATCCGAAGAGCGAGCGGCTCAAGCAGTTCCTAAGTGGCAACCTGAAATAGAACTTGCAAGAGGTACCCAGTGTGTAGGAGCTGTCGAGTGCAACGAGGCTGCGATCCTGTCCCAGACAATTGCGTCCCAAGCGAAAGATCGCAGCCTACGGCAGCTCCTGCACAGTACGTGGTAAGTCATTAAACCTTTCCCCTGCCGCCGTGGTCACTGAAAGAGGACTTCCAGGGCGCACGCGGCAGGCATGGCGACATCCAACAACTTCGCAAACCAGTGGTTCCGCGCCCGCGGCTGGAAGCCGTTCGCCTTTCAGAAACAGGTATGGGCCGCGGTCAAGCGAGGGGAGTCCGGGCTGCTGCACGCCAACACCGGTGCGGGTAAAACCTACGCAGTGTGGTTTGCCGCCCTCAACCGTTTCGCCCGCACCGCCCCGCCCCCGGATAAACCGCGCAAACGCAAACCTGTGGCCGAACCGCTGACCGTCCTGTGGATCACGCCGATGCGTGCACTGGCCGCCGACACCGGCAAAGCTCTCGAAGCGCCGCTGACGGAACTGCAGATTCCCTGGAGCGTCGGCCTGCGCACCGGCGATACCAGCGCCAGCGAACGAGCCCGCCAGGGGCGGCGCCTGCCCACGGCGCTGATCACCACGCCGGAAAGTCTGACCCTGATGCTCGCCCGCGCCGACGCACAGACGGCGACGGCAACGCTGCGCATGGTGGTGGTGGACGAATGGCATGAACTGCTGGGCAACAAGCGCGGCGTACAGCTACAACTGGCGTTGGCGCGCCTGCGGCACTGGCATCCCGGGCTCATCGTCTGGGGCGTGTCCGCCACCTTGGGTAACCAGGCTCACGCCGAGCAGGTGCTGATCCCCCAAGGCAACGGCATCAGCGTGCAAGGGACCAACGACAAAGCGCTCCAGGTCGATACGCTGCTGCCTCCGGCCCTCGAGCGTTTTCCGTGGGCCGGGCACATCGGCCTGAAAATGCTGCCCCAGGTCATCGCGCAAATCGACGCCAGCAGCAGTTGCCTGGTCTTTACCAACACCCGGGCGCAATCGGAAATCTGGTATCAGGCGCTCCTCGAAGCGCGTCCGGACTGGGCTGGATTGATCGCACTGCATCATAGCTCGCTGTCCCGCGATACCCGCGACTGGGTGGAGCGGGCGCTCAAGGACGGTCAACTCAAAGCGGTGGTGTGCACGTCCAGCCTGGACCTGGGCGTGGATTTCCTGCCGGTCGAGCGGGTGTTGCAGATCGGTTCGGCCAAGGGCGTGGCGCGCCTGATGCAACGTGCCGGGCGCTCCGGTCACGCGCCGGGGCGAACCTCGCGGATCACCCTGGTGCCGACCCACAGCCTGGAACTGATCGAGGCCGCCGCCGCCCAGGATGCCGTGGCCCAGCGGCGTATCGAACCGCGCGAATCCCCCCACAAGCCTTTGGATGTGCTGGTGCAACATCTGGTCAGCATGGCCTTGGGCGGCGGCTTTGTGCCCGATGAGTTGTTCCGGGAAGTGCGCGGCGCCTGGGCCTACCGTGACCTGAACGAAGCGCAATGGGCCTGGGCCCTGGCCTTCGTGCGCCACGGCGGCCTGTCGCTGACCGCCTACCCCGATTACCGTCGGGTCGAGCCGGACGAGCATGGCATCTGGCGAGTCCCTGACGCACGCCTGGCCCGGCGTCACCGCATGAGCATCGGCACCATCGTCAGCGATGCCAGCCTGCAACTGAAATTCTGGAGCAAGGGTGGTGGCGGCAAAACCCTGGGCAGCGTGGAAGAAAGCTTCATTGCCCGCCTGCGGCCGGGGGACGGTTTCCTGTTCGCCGGACGCTTGCTGGAGCTGGTGCGGGTCGAAGACATGACCGCCTACGTGCGCCGCAGCCAGGCGAAAAAAGCCGCCGTGCCGCGCTGGAACGGCGGGCGGATGCCGCTTTCCAACGAACTGGTCGCTGCTGTCGTGGCCCGCCTGAGCGAGGCCGCCAAGGGGCGCTTCGAGGGCCCGGAGATGCAAGCCGTACAGCCCTTGTTGCTGACCCAGCAGCGCTGGTCCGGTCTGCCCACGCAAACCTCATTGCTGGCCGAAGCCCTGAAGTCCCGGGAAGGCTGGCACCTGTTCCTGTACCCGTTTGCCGGACGCCAGGTGCATCTGGGGCTGGCGAGCCTGCTGGCGTGGCGCGTCAGCCAGCAAGAACCGGTGACCTTTTCCATTGCGGTCAACGACTACGGCCTGGAGCTGCTCAGTGCCACGGCGCTGGATTGGTCGCACTACCTGAAGCCCGCGCTCTTGAGCACCGACAATCTACTGGCCGACGTGCTCGCCAGCCTGAACGCCGGTGAGCTGGCCCTTCGGCGCTTTCGCGAAATCGCCCGGATCGCCGGCCTGGTCTTCGCCGGCTACCCCGGCGCGCCGAAAAGCACCCGGCAGGTCCAGGCCTCCAGCGGGTTGTTCTTTCAAGTGTTCAAGCAATACGACGCCGATAACCTCCTGCTGGCCCAGGCCGGGGAAGAAGTCTTGCGCGAAGAACTGGATATACGTCGCCTGGAGCAGACTTTGGAACGCCTCAACACCTTGACGCTGGACCTGCATGTCATCAAGCGTCCTACCCCGCTGGGTTTCCCGTTGCTGGTGGAGCGGTTCAGGGAAAGCATGAGCTCGGAGAAGCTTGCCGATCGCATCCGGCGGATGGTCAGTGAGCTGGAGAAAAGCGCCGATAGGGGTGACGCCTGATGCCCGCGCCTTATCCTGTCAGCCTGGCCGGCGAAGAACTCTGGTTGCTACCGGAAAAAGCCCTCTACTGGCCCGCCCAGGAGACCCTGATGGTGGCGGACGTGCATTTCGGCAAGGCCGCCGCCTATCGCAGCCTCGGCCAACCGGTACCCCACGGCACCACCGCCAGCAACATCGAGGTATTGGATGGATTACTGGCGAGCCTGCCGTGTCGACAGTTGATCTTTCTCGGGGATTTTCTCCACGGCCCCGGCTCTCACGCGCCCGGCACCTTGAAGGCCCTTTCCGACTGGCGTGCCAGGCATTCGCTCCTGGCCATGACGCTGATTCGTGGCAACCATGACAAACGCGCCGGCGACCCACCGGCTTCGCTGAATATTCGCGTCGTCCCGGAACCTCTGCTGCTGGGCCCCTTCGCCGTGCAACACGAACCCGACCCGCACCCGAGCCGTCATGTGCTGGCCGGTCACGTGCACCCGGTGTATCACCTGAGCGGCAAGGGCCGGCAGCGCCTGCGCTTGGCGTGCTTCCGCCTGGGCACCGAGGTCAGCCTGCTGCCGGCCTTCGGCGCGTTCACAGGCGGCTATCGGGTCGAGCAGGACAATGAGTGCAGGATTTTTGTCATTGGCGATAACGAAATATGGCCCGTCAGCTAAGCATCGCTAACGGGCCATAGTCTGATCAGGCTACGGGCGCAGGAGGCGGCTCGTCCGGCAGGGTCGGTTCGCCCGGCTCGGTGGGTTGTTCATTGGGGGTGTCGGGATCAGGCTGGCCAGGAATACCGCCTGCCGCTTCGGCAGGGTGGGCCAGCAGGGACCAGGCCATGACGCCGATCTGATTGGGCTCAAGCCTTGCCAGTTCGGCACTGATTCGCGGATCGATCTTCATAGAGCAACTCCTGAACGAAGGCCCGCTGCGCTGACGCAAAAAAAACGGGCAGTACACGCAATAGAGTGTCTGCCCGCTCAGGAATTCCCGCTGTTCGTCAGAATCAGGTGCGTGGAAGTGTCACACCACGCTGGCCCTGGTACTTGCCGCCCCGGTCCTTGTAGGACACTTCGCACTCTTCATCGGATTCGAGAAACAACATCTGCGCCACGCCTTCGTTGGCATAGATCTTCGCCGGCAGGGTCGTGGTGTTGGAGAATTCCAGGGTCACGTGGCCTTCCCACTCCGGTTCCAGCGGCGTGACGTTGACGATGATGCCGCAACGGGCATAAGTGCTCTTGCCCAGGCAGATGGTCAGCACGTTGCGCGGGATGCGGAAGTACTCGACGGTACGGGCCAGGGCGAAGGAGTTTGGCGGGATGATGCAAACATCGCTCTTGATGTCGACGAAACTCTTCTCGTCGAAATTCTTCGGGTCGACGGTGGCCGAGTTGATGTTGGTGAACACCTTGAATTCGTCGGCGCAGCGCACGTCGTAGCCGTAGCTGGAGACACCGAAGGAAATCAGTCGGTCGGCGCCTTCGCCACGCATCTGGCGCTCTACGAAGGGCTCGATCATGCCGTGCTCTTGCGCCATGCGGCGAATCCACTTGTCCGATTTGATGCTCATGGCGGGTGTCCTGAATAGCGAGGTGGAGAAAACTGTCCGGCATCTTACCGGGGCGAGCGGCAGGGTTCAAAGCGTGGGACGCAATTCTCGCCGATCCACCGGGTTTTCCCGAGCCTGGACGCCGTCAGTCACCAAAATCGAGAAACCTTCGCAAAGACCATTGGCACGTTTCGGAAAAAGGGTTAAGGTGGCGCCACTGTGTTGCTTGTGTCACTGAGAATCTCTACACGATATGTTGAATTTCGATCCAACCATCTACAAGAATTTTTCCTGCTCTTTGCACTCAGTCTCGGCCAGGGTTCTTCCTGAGTCGCAGTTATCTTTGTCCAAGGAGTTACACCATGTCTAATCGCCAAACCGGTACCGTTAAGTGGTTCAACGATGAAAAAGGCTTCGGCTTCATCACTCCACAATCCGGTGACGATCTGTTCGTTCACTTCAAAGCTATCCAATCCGACGGCTTCAAAAGCCTGAAAGAAGGCCAACAGGTTTCTTTCATCGCTACCCGCGGTCAGAAAGGCATGCAAGCTGAAGAAGTAACAGTTATCTAACTGTTCCTGCTTCGGTAAAGAGCCCCGCCCTCAAAAGCGGGGCTTTTTTGTGCCTGCCGGTTTTGCCGGCACCAAAAAACCTGTGGGAGCGAGCCTGCTCGCGATAGCGGTGTGCCAGTCAACAGTATTGTTGCTGGTCTACCGCTATCGCGAGCAGGCTCGCTCCCACATGGGCTATTTCCCACAAGGGCTATTCCTGCCCGGGGCTTACCAGGTCACGCCGAACCCGGCCGTATAACGCGTCTTGCTCAAGTCACTATCTTCCGTGCCCTCAATGACGTCTTTCTCGGCCTTGAGGTTGAGCGAGGCCCAGTCGGTGACCTTGTAGCGCAGCCCCATCTCGGCGTCGTAGGAATACTCCGCAACGCCGGAGAGCGGCTTGCCCACTTCACCATTGGTGAAGAACTCGACACGCTTGCCCACGAGGTAGCGGTTGTAGTCCCACTTCATGGCAACGGAATAGAAGTTGTCCTTGCCGCCGTCCTGATACTCGTAATCGGTGCGGTTCAACAACGAACCCAGCGAGAACGCGCCCAATTCGTCGTCCCAGAACTGGTAACCCGGACCGGTGCCGACCACCCGTTGACGGGCCAGGTCTTCAACCTTGTCACGCTTGTAGTTCAGGCGGCCTTGCCAGAACCATTTATCCGTCAGGAATCGGTCGAGGGAGTACTCCAGTTTCCAGTTATCGGTCGAGACCACATCATCCTGGAACTCACGGTTGTACTCGCCCTCGGCGGTGTGCCGCCATCGGCCGTGGCGCGCCGAGGTCTTGAAATCGATGTCATAGTCATCGACATCCTTTTCCGCCCGCTGGTAGTCCATTGCGGCATCGACATTGCCCTTCCACACCAGGTCCTCGACCACCGGCTTGGGCTTGAGGATCTGCTGGATACTGGCCAACTCGACGGTCTTGGGCGCGTCACCGTTGGCCAAGGTCACCTTGCCGTCCTCGGCGGCGTGCAGGGCCTTGGCCTTCTCGCCGGTGTAGGCATCCTGCTTGACCAGCAACTGCTGGTCACTTTCAAGGGTCTTGACCTGTTTCCAATCGATGGGAACGGCGCCGGCATAATCGGTCTGGATCAGCAACTTGCCGCCATCGAAAACGGTAATCTTGCCGCTGAGTTTGTCGCCGTTCTTCAACCAGACGGTATCGGCCAGCAAGGGTGTGGAGGCGCTGGCAACAGCCAGGCAAAGCAGGGTTCTGGACAACATAAGCGTATAAAGAGCTCAGGTTTGCGGTGAAAAGGCGGCATTATCCCCCAGGACGACACCTCAGCAAGGACTGACCCGAGGATGGGGGATGAGTTCATTTCTCAATCAACCGTGCCAGCATTAATCTACGAACGGACATGTACTTTTTTCAGGAACCCTCCCCGTGACCGACATCCCAGTGGGCCCCGAAGACGCCGCGCAGGTACGCCGCACCACGCTTTACCTGACCCTCGCGCAAGTGCCGGCCGGCAAGGTCGTCACCTATGGCCAGCTCGCCGAGATGGCTGGCCTGGGTCGGGCGGCGCGCTGGGTGGGCCGGACCCTCAGCCAATTGCCCAACGACACCAGCCTGCCCTGGCATCGGGTATTGGGCGCCGGTGGTCGGATCAGCCTGCCGGCGGGCAGTGTCTCCGGGGATGAACAACGCGCACGCCTGCGCATGGAAGGGATCAGTGTCCTGAATAATCGTGTTGATATTCGGCGCCATGGCTGGCGCCCGGTAGAGCACAGCGGTTAGAGTGCGCGCTTTGTTTTCGCAATTTTTGAGGCAGACTCCAGCCCATGCCCCGTAAAACCTGGCGCGCCGCCCTCGCCGCCTATGCCAGTCCTTCGACGCTCGTGCTGTTGCTGCTTGGCTTCGCCGCCGGCTTGCCCTACATGCTGGTGTTTTCCACGCTTTCGGTCTGGTTGCGCGAGGCCGGCGTGGCCCGTGAAACCATCGGTTATGCGAGCCTGATCGGCCTGGCGTATGCCTTTAAATGGGTCTGGTCACCGCTGCTCGACCAATGGCGCCTGCCGCTGCTGGGTAAACTCGGACGTCGCCGGTCGTGGCTGGTGCTTTCCCAGGGCCTGGTGATCCTGGGCCTGGTCGGCATGGGCTTCTGCGATCCGCAAAAACACCTCTCATGGTTGATCGCCATTGCCGTGCTCGTGGCGTTCGCTTCGGCCACCCAGGACATCGCGGTCGATGCCTATCGCCTGGAAATCGTCGATGACACCCGCCAGGCTGCCCTTGCCGCCAGCTACATGTCCGGCTACCGGGTCGCCGCGCTGCTGGCGACCGCCGGCGCATTGTTCTTCGCCGAGGGTTTCGGCTCCACCGGCTTCAGCTACAAGCATTCGGCCTGGGCCGGTACTTATCTGCTGTTCGGCGTGTTGATGGTCCCGGCATTGCTGACCTCGCTGTTCATGCGCGAACCACCGGTGCCATTGCGCACGCAATTGCAGGCCGGGCGCTACACGTTCGTTCATCAACTGGCATCAGTGTTCGTGCTGATCGTGCTGCTGGTATCCGTCCCCGCGATGTTCACCCAGCTCTATTACACCGACTTCGCCAGCGTGCTGTTCGAAGGCGTCAGCCTGCTCGACCTGCTGCTCGAGGACCGTGCCTTCCTGCGGGCCATTCTCTATATCCTCCTGACGGCCATGTGCCTGTCGGCCATGGGACGTCGCGGCCTGGCACCCGTGCTCACGCCGATCAACGATTTCATCCTGCGCTATCGCTGGCAGGCCCTGTTGCTGCTCGGGCTGATCGCCACGTACCGGATGTCCGACACGGTCATGGGCGTCATGGCCAACGTGTTCTACATCGACCAGGGCTTCACCAAGGACCAGATCGCCAGTGTCAGCAAGATTTTCGGCCTGATCATGACCCTCGTCGGCGCCGGCATGGGCGGCTTGTTGATCGTGCGTTTCGGCATCCTGCCGATCCTGTTCATCGGCGGCGTGGCCTCGGCGGCCACCAACATCCTGTTCCTGATGCTGGCCGACATGGGCCCGAACCTGAAGATGCTGGTGCTCACCATCTCCCTGGACAACTTCAGCTCCGGCCTCGCCACCTCGGCGTTCGTGGCGTACCTGTCGAGCCTGACCAACCTGAAGTTCTCCGCCACCCAATACGCCCTGCTCAGCTCGATCATGCTGTTGCTGCCACGCTTGATCGGTGGGTACTCCGGGGTGATGGTGGAAAAGTTCGGCTACCACAACTTCTTCCTGATCACCGCCCTGCTCGGCGTCCCGACCCTGCTGTTGATCGCCCTGCACTGGTTCCAGGAGAACCGTCGCCAGGGCTCACCCACTGCCATGGAACCGACACCCACCCGGCCAGCGGAAGAGTCGTAGGAAACTTCAGAAAGCGCCGGGGAAACCGGCATTCGCACCTGGCGACCGGCCACGCGCCTGTACGCCAGGGCATCTCGCCCGTACAATGCTCCGTCACTTCTCGTCATCAGCAACCGACAACGGCCAACCATGCGCACCAGTCAATTTTTGCTCGCCACACAGAAAGAAACGCCTTCCGACGCCGTCGTGATCAGCCATCAGCTGATGCTGCGTGCCGGCATGATCCGCAAGCTCGCCTCGGGCCTGTATACCTGGCTGCCGATGGGCCTGCGGGTCATGCGCAAGGTGGAAGCCATCGTGCGCGAAGAGATGGACGCCGCCGGCGCCCTGGAAGTGCTGATGCCGGGCACCCAACCGGCTGAGCTGTGGCAGGAATCGGGACGCTGGGAAGAATACGGTCCGGAGCTGCTGCGCCTCAAGGACCGTCACGGTCGTGACTTCTGTGCAGGCCCGACCCACGAAGAAGTGATCACCGATCTGATGCGCAACGAGTTGAGCAGCTACAAGCAGTTGCCGATCAACCTGTACCAGATCCAGACCAAGTTCCGTGACGAGATCCGCCCACGCTTCGGCCTGATGCGCGGTCGCGAATTCATCATGAAGGACGCCTACTCCTTCCACGCCGACCTGGCCTCGCTGCAGGTCACCTACGACCGCATGCACCAGGCGTACTGCAACGTGTTCACTCGCCTGGGCCTGAAGTTCCGCCCGGTTGAAGCCGACAACGGCTCCATCGGCGGTGCCGGCTCCCACGAGTTCCACGTACTGGCCGAGTCCGGCGAAGACGACATCGTCTTCAGCAGCGGCTCCGACTACGCCGCCAATATAGAGAAAGCCGAAGCCGTGCCACGGGAAACCTCCCGTCCTGCGCCATCGGAAGAACTGCGCCTGGTGGACACCCCGAACGCCAAGACCATTGCCCAGCTCGTGGAAGGCTACAACCTGCCGATCGAACGCACGATCAAGACCCTGATCGTCCGCGCCGAAGAAGAAGGCAAGCTGATTGCGCTGATCGTCCGCGGCGATCATGAGCTGAACGAAATCAAGGCCGCCAACCAGCCAGGCGTTGCCAGCCCGTTGGTCATGGCCACCGACGCCGAACTGCGCGACGCCATCGGCGCCGGTGCCGGTTCCCTTGGCCCGCTGAACCTGCCACTGCCGATCATCATCGACCGCTCGGTAGCATTGATGAGCGACTTCGCCATCGGCGCCAACATCGATGACAAGCACTATTTCGGTGTGAACTGGGAGCGCGACCTGCCGGTTCCCGCCATCGCCGACCTGCGCAACGTCGTGGCCGGCGACCCGAGCCCGGACGGCAAGGGCGTGCTGGAAATCAAGCGCGGCATCGAAGTCGGGCACATCTTCCAGCTGGGCAACAAGTACAGCAAGGCGATGAAGTGCGAAGTGCTGGGCGAGAACGGCAAGCCGGTCACCCTGGAAATGGGTTGCTACGGCATTGGCGTGTCCCGCGTGGTGGCGGCTGCCATCGAGCAGAACAACGACGAGAAAGGAATCATCTGGAGCGACACCCTGGCGCCGTTCCAGATCGCCCTGGTGCCACTGCGCTACGAGACCGACCTGGTTCGCGAAGCCACCGACAAGCTCTACGCCGAACTGAAGGCTGCCGGCTTTGAAGTGCTGCTGGATGATCGCGACAAGAAAACCAGCCCCGGCATCAAGTTCGCGGACATGGAACTGATCGGCATCCCGCACCGGATCGTCGTCAGTGACCGTGGCCTGGCCGAAGGCAACCTGGAATACAAGAGCCGCACCGAGGCCGAGCCGCAAGCGCTGCCGGTCGCCGACGTGCTCTCCTTCCTCCAGGCCCGTATCCGCCGCTGACACCAGATAGAGACGTCATGTTCAAGCGAAACACCTTAGGCCTCGGTGGCGCCGCGCTCTGCGGCGCCCTGCTGGTCAGCGGCTGTGCCAACCAGATGTCGCAACGCAGCGAGCACGAAGAGCGGGTCGAGCGTAAATTGCTCGACCATAGCCTGCAGATCGATGTGGGCGAACCCAAGGTGCTCGATCTGCCGCAACGCCGGGTACGGATCCATGAGCAGAAGACCTTCGAAGTCACCGAGTTCGAAGTCACTCGTCGCTATGACCGCTACACACCGTACCAACCCTGGCGGGAAATCTACGAGATCCCGTTGGGCGCAGTGGCGGTGGTGGCCGGCATCGGCGCGAACGTGGTCAATGTGTTTACCCTCGGCAACCTGCCGGAGACGGTGACCCATGACTGGCTCAGCTACGGTGTCGCCGGGCTGAACCCGTTCATGAACGTACCCTCCCACGGTCGCGCTCAGCAAAACCTGGCCGGCATCGACGAAGTCCAGCGTGACAAGCGCACCGAACACTCGAGCCTGCCCTGGAGCGAGCGACCGGTGCAGGTCAAGGCTGCCCGCCAGACGTTCGAGCTGAGCACCGACCGCAATGGCGTGCTGCGCCTCAACCTGCTGGAAAGCCCGTTCGCCGAGCAGGACCTGAGCCAATTCGGCAAATTGCAGATCAGCGTAACCGACGCCCAGGACGAGGTGCACACCGACTCATCCCTGAGCATCAGCAGCACCCTGCGCAGCAGGCTGGTGGAAGCCCACGCCTTGATCTACGACGACCTGGAAGACGACGAAGTGAGCCAGTGGGTTCATCGGGTCAAGCGCCTGTCGGAACTGGGCCTGGAAGAAGAAGCCAGCGAACTGGAACAGAGCCTGATCGAACTGACCCGCAACGATCCTGAATTGCAGGCCGAATTCATGAAGGCATTGACCAAGAGTGGCGGACGGTTGGTGGCGGATCCGGGCGCTCACTGACACCCTTGTGGCGAGGGGATTTATCCCCGCTGGGGTGCGCAGCAGCCCTAAAACCGGGCGACTCGGTATGTCTGACAGATTGAATTGGCTGGCTTGGGGCTGCTGCGCAGCCCAGCGGGGATAAATCCCCTCGCCACAAAAAAGCAAAGGCTCTGTGAGCATCCCCCCAGAACATCACCGCTCAAACAACTCCAACTGCTCAAACCCACCGCGCAAGTCCTCCAGCCGTACCCCGATCCCCAGCAACCGCACCGGCTTCGCGCCGCGATTGAACGCCTGGGTCAACAGCGACTGGTAACTGCCCAGGTCCCGCCCTGCCCCGGCCTGTTCCAGAGTGGTCTGGGTGAAGTCATGGAATTTCACTTTGACGAAGGGCTTGCCAGGCCGATAGCTGTTGTCGATTCGCGCCATGCGCCCACTCAGGGTTTCCATCAGTTCCGGCAGCTTATCGAGGCAGCTCGCCAGATCGGGCAGGTCGACGTCATAGGTGTTTTCCACGCTGATGGACTGACGTCGACTGTCGTTGTGCACCAGACGCTCGTCGATGCCACGGGCCAGGCTCCAGAGTCGCTCACCGAAACTGCCGAATTCGCGCACCAGCGCCAGCTTGTCCCACTGACGTAATTGCAGGCAATCGACAATCCCAAGCCTGTTCAGCTTGTCGGCCGTCACCTTGCCGACGCCATGAAGCTTGCTGACCGGCAGGGCCGAGACAAAGTCCTCGACCTGGTCCGGGGTGATGACGAACAGGCCGTTGGGCTTTTTCCAATCACTGGCTATCTTGGCCAGGAACTTGTTCGGAGCGACACCGGCGGACACCGTGATATGCAACTGATTGGATACGCGCCGGCGAATATCCTGGGCGATGCGGGTGGCGCTGCCACCGAAATGGGCACTGTCGGAAACATCCAGGTAGGCCTCATCCAGGGACAGCGGCTCGATCAGGTCCGTGTAGTCACGGAAGATGCCCTGGATTTCCTTCGATGCCTCGCGATAGGCATCCATCCTGGGCTTGACGATGAGCAGGTCCGGGCAGAGTTTCAAGGCGTGCCCGGAGGACATGGCTGAGCGTACACCGTAAGCCCGCGCCTCATAGTTGCAGGTCGCAATCACACCCCGTCGATCCGCCGAACCGCCGACCGCCATGGGCTTGCCGGCCAGCCGCGGGTCATCGCGCATCTCGATGGCGGCATAGAAGCAATCGCAGTCGACGTGGATGATTTTGCGTTGCGTCATAAAAAGCGGGATACGGGACGAATCGGACCGCCAGTATCGCACCAGCAACTGTATATAGCACCAGTAGTTTGAAAGATCCGACGCTTAGCCTGGAAAAGGACTACGTAAAATGTATTTCTTCAATCGTACCGAACCGCCCAATAGAGCCGCAGCCCTTGCCCCGCCTGCGTCACAGCGTGGTCACCATCCTTTTTGGAGAGGCTAAGCGCTTGAAGCGGAACAGTTTTTTCCACGGCAAGGGTTGACAGCCAGCCGATCCTCTGTAGAATGCCGCCTCACAGACGCGGGATGGAGCAGCCTGGTAGCTCGTCGGGCTCATAACCCGAAGGTCGTCGGTTCAAATCCGGCTCCCGCAACCAAACATCAAAAAAGGCCACTCGAAAGAGTGGCCTTTTTTGTGCGCGCGTCTTTCCCATGCCAGCCCCACGAGCCCGCAGTTGTAGGACAATTTCCCTTTTGATTTCTGGTATTTAGGAAGGAAAAGGCTGCTTTGGCCGTTAATTTGCAGCCGCGCCCTTTTAACAGTTGACACTCAAGCGTTCGCCTGTAGAATGCCGCCTCACAGACGCGGGATGGAGCAGCCTGGTAGCTCGTCGGGCTCATAACCCGAAGGTCGTCGGTTCAAATCCGGCTCCCGCAACCAAACATCAGGAAAGGCTACTCGAAAGAGTGGCCTTTTTTGTGCCCGTTATTTTTTGGCTTGTCTAAAATCGGCCTCATTACAAAAGTTTTGTAATTATTTTCTGCCGTAGGGATTGGTAACTTGGCTGGATACCCCCATCCTGTCGCGCATAGCTCAAGAGGTGATTGATGCGCGCAAATTCTGACCCGCAGGACACTGTTACCGCGACACAACCGATCAAGGCCGAACGACTGCGCTGGCTGGACCGGATCAGCCAGTACCGCCAGCCGATCGGCCTCGCTGTCACGCTGCTGCTGTTTGCAATTGCGCTGATTGCCTGTCGCCATCTTCTGAGCGAACTCGATCTTTACGCGCTGCACGACTCGATTCTCGATGTGCCCCGGCCGGCCCTGCTCGGTGCGGTCGCCGCCACGGTCGCAGGCTTCATCATTCTGCTGGGCTACGAATGGTCGGCAAGCCGCTATGCCGGCGTGACACTGCCGCCACAGACCCTGGTGCTGGGTGGATTTACCGCGTTTGCCATCGGCAATGCCATTGGGCTGTCGCTGCTGTCGGGCGGTTCGGTTCGCTATCGCCTGTATGCTCGCCATGGCCTCGGGGCTTCGGACGTCGCCCACATGACGTTGTTCGCCAGCCTGTCCCTGGGCTGTGCGCTGCCGCCACTGGCCGCCCTGGCCACCCTCAGCAACCTGCCCGCCGCTTCCGCCGCACTGCATCTACCCGCCACCTTGCTGGCAGGTGTCTCCCTGGCGGTGCTTCTGCTCATGGGCGTGTTGGCCATCGGCATCTATCGTCGCCGCCTGCCGGAGCAACCTCATCGGGATGCGCTCCTGGTCAAGGCCGGACGTCGCACCCTGCGCCTGCCGAGCCGACGCCTGACCTTCCTGCAACTGATCATCACAGCGCTGGATGTCGCGGCCGCCGCCACGGTGCTGTATCTGTTACTGCCCGAGGCGCCGCCGTTCGGCGCGTTCCTGCTGGTCTACCTGCTGGCGCTGGCTGCGGGCGTGCTCAGCCATGTTCCCGGTGGTGTCGGTGTATTCGAAGCGATCCTGCTGGCGGCATTTGCCGACAAACTGGGCGCCGCGCCGCTGGCCGCCGCCCTGCTGCTGTATCGCTTGATCTACGTGTTGTTGCCGATGCTGGTGGCCTGCGTGCTGTTGTTGATCAATGAAGCCCAACGGCTGTTCCAGACGCGCCAGACTCTGCGGGCGGCATCCGGCTTCGCGGCGCCGATCCTGGCGGTGCTGGTGTTCCTCTCCGGCGTGGTGCTGCTGTTTTCCGGCGTGACTCCGGAGATCGATACACGCCTGGAGCACATCGGTTTCCTGATCCCCCATCGGCTGGTGGACGCTTCGCACTTCGGCGCCAGCCTGGTGGGCGTGTTATGCCTGTTACTCGCCCAGGGCCTGCGCCGTCGCCTGTCAGCGGCCTGGATGCTGACCACCGTATTGCTGCTGGTGGGCGCCCTGCTCTCCCTGCTCAAGGGCTTCGACTGGGAGGAAGCCACGCTGCTGACCTCGACGGCCGCCCTGTTGGCGGTATTCCGGCGCTCCTTCTATCGCCCGAGTCGCCTGACCGAACTGCCTTTTTCCCCACTGTTCCTGATCGCCAGCCTCTGCGTGCTCGGCGCGTCGATCTGGCTGCTGCTGTTTGCCTACCAGGACGTGCCCTACAGCCATCAACTGTGGTGGCAGTTCACCCTCGATGCCGACGCTCCCCGTGGCCTGCGCTCGTTGCTGGGGGCCGCCGTGCTGCTGGTGGTGGTGTCCCTGACCTGGCTGCTGCGCACCGCGCGACCGGTGATCCATCTGCCCACGACAGAAGAACTGGAGCGAGCAAGGACGGTCCTCATGGCGTCTTCACAGCCCGACGGCGGACTGGCCCTGACCGGTGACAAGGCGCTGCTGTTCCACCCCAACGACGAGGCGTTCCTGATGTACGCCCGTCGTGGTCGCAGCCTGGTGGCCCTGTATGACCCGATCGGCCCCGCCCAGCAACGGGCCGAGATGATCTGGCAGTTTCGCGACCTGTGCGACATCCACCACGCCCGCCCGGTGTTCTACCAGGTGCGCGCCGAGAACCTGCCGTACTACATGGACATCGGCCTGACAGCGATCAAGCTGGGTGAAGAAGCCCGGGTCGACCTCAAGCGTTTCGACCTCGAGGCCAAGGGCAAGGAGATGAAGGACCTGCGCTACACCTGGAACCGCGGCACCCGGGACGGCCTGTCGCTGGAGATCCATGAGCCGGGGCATGCGCCGATGGATGAGCTCAAGATGATCTCCGATGCCTGGCTGACCGGCAAGAACGTACGCGAGAAAGGCTTCTCCCTGGGCCGCTTCAGCGATGACTACCTCAAGCATTTCCGCATCGCCGTGATTCGCTTCGAGGGCCGTCCCGTGGCATTCGCCAACCTGCTGGAAACCCACAGCCATGAGCTTGCCAGCCTCGACCTGATGCGTGCCCACCCCGAGGCGCCGAAGCTGACCATGGAGTTCATGATGGTCGGCCTGATCCAGCATTATAAGAACCATGACTACGCCCGCTTCAGCCTTGGCATGGTCCCGCTGTCGGGCCTGCAACCGCGTCGCGGTGCGCCATTGACCCAGCGCCTGGGTTCGATGGTGTTCCGCCGTGGCGAGCAGCTCTACAACTTCCAGGGGCTGCGCCGTTTCAAAGACAAATTCCAGCCTGACTGGGAACCTCGTTACATGGCCGTGCCCGCCGGACTCGATCCGCTGGTGGCGCTGGCCGATACTGCCGCCTTGATTGCAGGCGGCCTGACTGGACTGGTGAAACGCTGATGATGCAACGCTCCTGGCGATACGTAGTGGCCGCCCTGCTGGTGCTGGCGGTGATTCTCGGTGGCGGCTATTGGTATTGGAACCGCCCGGCCCCGCAACCCACCCTTGAACAACTGACGCCTGCCGACGGCGCGCCGATGACCCGTGTCATCCCCGGCACCAAACCTCGCGCCCAGGTACTGGTGGCGGTCAATGAAGACCAGAAGCTCAGCGACACGCAATTGACGACCCTCAGCCGCAGCGGCTCGGCGCAGATCGTCCAGGTGATCCTGCCCAAGGACTGCATGCTGCAGGGTCGCGCCTTGCAGGCGGGCCTGAGAGAACTTCAAGGACCGGCGACGCTGGTCAGCGGCATCGGCCCGGGCGCCGTGCTCGCCTGGCGTTGGCTGGCCGAGCAGAAGGACGACAAGGCCAAGGCCATTTCGGTGGACCTGGCCCTGGAAAAACCCGGCTGCACGCACCTGCTGCCCAAAACCGCGACCCACGGTCACTGGCTGGTCGCCTGGAACGACAACCCCGACGACACCAGCGCCGCGTTCGTGCGGGACCAGAAGAATGCCGAAACCAGCATCAGCGACTACGACATCAACCTGCCGCAAGTGCTGAACAACGAACTGCGCAAGATCCTCGTCGGCACCGACAAGGCCAAGGGTGGCCTGGCCATTCCGGTGGTCGAGGTGCCTGCGAGCCAGGCCCGGGACACCGTGACCCTGTTCCTCTCCGGCGACGGCGGCTGGCGTGACCTGGACCGCGACGTCGCCGATGAGATGGCCAAGATCGGTTACCCGGTGGTCGGCATCGACACGCTGCGCTACTACTGGCAGCACAAGAGTCCGGAACAGAGCGCGCTGGACCTCGCCGAGCTGATGCAGCACTACCGCCAGGTCTGGGGCACCAAGCACTTCATTTTGACCGGCTACTCTTTCGGCGCCGACGTGTTGCCGGCGATCTACAACCGCCTGCCGGCCACCGAACAGCAACGGGTCGACGCAATCATCCTGCTGGCCTTCGCCCGCACCGGCAGCTTCGAGATCGAAGTCGAAGGCTGGCTCGGCAACGCCGGTACCGAAGCCGCCACCGGGCCGGAAATGGCCAAGCTGCCGGCCGAGAAAGTGGTATGCATCTACGGTGGTGAAGAAGCCGACGAAAGTGGCTGCACCGACAAGACCGCCGTAGGCGAAGTTATCAAGTTGCCGGGCGGCCACCACTTCGACGAAAACTACCCGGCCCTGGCCAAACGCCTGATCGATGAGATCAACAAGCGCCAGGCCAAGCCTGCCGATCAGTAATCGGATGCTGGCTTAACAAGAAGCCCCTGCTGCCTTCCGGCATGCAGGGGCTTTTTGTTGTGACGGTGCCGCCGTCTTCGCGAGCAGGCTCGCTCCCACAGACGGGGCTGGCCTTAGTAGACCTGCACCCGCCACAGCTCCCGCAAGCCAGATCCCGCCGACATCGGCAACCGACCGTGCAGCGTTCGATAGTTGTCGATCAGCACCAGATCGCCTTCGCTCCATGGATGGGCAATCAGGCACTCCGGGTCATAGACCAGCTCGTTGACCTGATCCAGCAGCGCCTTTTGCGCCTGTTCGTCATGATCCTGCACGGCCTGGCTGAGGGTCTGCAATGTCGAGTCGGTACCCTCCTGGTAACGCAGGATGAGTTCGCCGCTGCGGGGATGACGATCCACCAGGCTGTACATGCGCGGCGAACCACCAAAATAGGTCATCTTGGTGTAGTAGGTGATGTTCACGCCCTGCCATTGTCGGGCGACTTGCTGCCCGACCTTGCGCAGCACGTTCCGGCTGTCGACAACGGTGGTCTGACCTTCGCCCGGCAACGGCGCCGTCTTGCAATACAGCATGAACTTGCTGGCACAGAATTTCGGGTTGCGCTGAACCTGGGGGTCGCTGTCGGGCAACATGTTCAGGTCCCAGTGCAACGGGGTTTTCTCCAGCGAGTGCACCACGCCTTGCGGTTTGTCCGCCGGCTTGACCACATGCACCGCGCCGAAGGCCCATTTGTACAATGTGCCGAAACGTTCGCAACTGCGGGCGAAACTGTCCTGGTCCTCAAAATGACAACCCTTGAGGCAAACAAAGCCGAAGGTTTCCACCAACGCCTCCAGCAGGCCCGTGGACAATCGCTCGAAACCCAGCCCCGATGGATCGCGCACCACCAGGCCAAACAGCGGGAGCTTCTGCAGTTCGTACTCGAAGCCTTGCGCCTCGGGGCCTTCGGTCTGGTGATAAAGCCACGGCCGTCCTTGCCAGGTGACCAGCACATGCCGGTCGAGGTCCACCTGCGCCCGCGCGCGCAGGCACTGGCTGCCATCGAGGTTGCACACTGGCACGGCATGCCATGGGCTGTCCGTATGAGTCAGCCCTTCGGCCAATCCGACGGTGAATTTTGGCCCGGCATTGCTGTACTGATGGACCGACAGGCGGATGTCGTCACCGAAGAAACGATCCACCGCCGCATTCAAGGCCTGCCCGCGCAACATCATCTGGTAGGCCTTGAGGTTGATCTGTTGCAGGTATTCATCGTCACTCTGGCCGTCCTCGCGGCACAGGCGCAGGTCGTTGTACAAATGACTGCAGAGATTGTCATGGGTCTGGCCGAGGGCTTCGTCGTGGCGGCTCTGCTCGATCAGCTCCTCCAGGTTTTTCCAGGGTAGACGGGCCTGCTTGACCAGACTGGCGCGAACCGCCTCGGCACTTTGTGCCTGGGGAAACAGATCTTCCATGCTCACCCACTGGATCGCGTGAGTGGTACACAGCTCACGCAACGCCCGGTTGTAGGCCGCACGCACGTCGTCGGCCACCCCGACGATGTCATTGAAGGTGGTTCCGTCGCTCAGGATCGACACCACGCAGCCCGGTGCATGCAACGCGGCGACAGCCTGGCCGAGCTGGTCGAGGCGCTCGATGGCCATGACTTCGCCGTAGTCCGGCAGCACACCGAACGTCTGGTCGCTGGCATTGGGTGACTTGCAGGGAAAGCCCGGCAGGACCAGTCGCACCGGCAGCCCGTGGTCGAAATAGCGCCCCAGGCTACGCGCCAGGTGCTCCCTGCCTTGTGTTTCGAAACGATCATCCGTGCCCTTGAACAGATAAGCGGCCAGCACATCGCTGACAGCCGCGATCCAGGTGTCTCTATGTTCCATGGAACAGTTTCCTTGAGAGTGGGTATATCAACAGGATTTGACGGTATCGTCCTGCTCGGCGCAGACCTGTTGCAGTGCTCGCAGCAAGCCGAGCGGGTGCTGACAATAGAAGTTCGGGGACTGGGCCTGCCAGGTACACGTCCGGCCATAGCCCCACGCAGCCATCGCCGAAGGCATGCCGGCGGCTCGGGCGGTTTGCAGGTCGATCTCCGTGTCACCGACGAACAGACACCGACGTGGGTCGACCGACAACTGCCGGGCGGCCTCCCACGCGACATCCGGCTGGGGCTTGAGCGAACGGCCCGTGCACTGCCCCAGAACCGTTGCGAAGGTATTTTGCGCAAACAATGAACCGGCGATCTCCAGGGCCATGTCCTCGGCCTTGTTGGTCACGATCGCCAGCGGCAGCTCTAACTGGCGGCAGCCTTCGAGCAGTTCCCATACGCCGTTGAAAGGCCTGGAAAACTGCACCAGATGGTGTTGGTACAACGTCATATAGCGTTGGTGCAACGCAGCCGCCCCGGCAATGCCGAACTGCGCAGCCACCTGCCCTATCATCGCCCTGGTGCCGCCACCGATATAGCCCCGCACGGTGTCTGCCGTCAGCACCGGGCAACCCTCTTCGAGCAGCACCCGGTTCAGGCACCAGGTGATGTCCGGCAAGGTGTCCACCAGCGTGCCATCCAGATCGAAGAGCACCGCATCGACCCGCAACCGAGGCGCCATCATTGGGCACTGGCGTAGTGACAAGGACGCCCCTTGCGAAACACCAGCCGGTGAAAACGCTCATCGACATTGCTGCGCTTTTCGAGGGTCACCACTCCCCGTCGCTTGATCGCCACCGAATGCCAAGGGGTACGCCACAGGTCGCTGGTCGGCACCAGGCGGATACCGATTTTCGTCGATACCGCCAGTTGCGGGTGAATCGACAGGCGCAGGCAATGCGGATAACGCGCCTGCAACAGGGCACCCCAGGCCTCACTGCGCTGGATCACCCGCTGGGAGGCCGGCTTGGCGACCTTCTTCACCGCATTGAGGCTCATGCCGGCGAACACCTTGAGGCCCGAGTAATCTTCAGAAAGGAAGCGATGGATACCGCAATACATCAACATCATGTGCGGGTCATCCTTGAAACGCTGTTGCAGCAGGATCAGGGACTGACCATGTTCGATCATCATTTCCTCGCGCATGGCGTCCAGGCAATCGAGCTGGGGATAGGCATCCCTGAGATCGAAATGGACGAACGTGCCGGGATAATGGCGTTCGGCGTAGTCCTGGATGGCGTCGGTGTAAGCCTTGACGTCCGAATCGGAAACGCGCACCAGGTCGGAGAACACATGACCGTCGGAGCAGATATGGATCAGCGCGCCCGGCGCGTAGATCGCCTGGACTTCAGCACACAGACGATACAACTCGTCGATGGCATGGTGCTCAGCCAGATCAGGCAGGTGGCTCAGGGTTTTCTTGCGGCTGGGGGATTTTCCGGGAAAGGCCGGCAAAACCATTTCAATCTGGCGCCCGCACTCCACCGCCTGCATGACCTTGGCCAGATGGGGTTCCAGCACTTGCGCCGAAAGTTCGTCGTCCTGCCCCGGTGCGAGGCTGCGACGGCGAAACAGGCATTCGAGAATCTGTTGGGCAACGGTCAGGTGTGAGGCGCTCTGATGCGCGCGCACCGGTTGACCACCCACCTGTTGGGTAACGGTATCTGGACCCTGCATAGACAATCCCTTGCTTGATGGTGAGTAACGGCCAAATCCTTGGCCGCCGGCAAATACCCCACTGCGGGCGACGAGCAGTCTTGCAGGTAGTGAGAATCTGTCAAATCCTCCGATACCTTGTGTGCCGGCGTTGTCATGGAGTTCCGGGGCAAACGCACCCACAAAAAAGCCCCCGCCGCCACAAAGGCCACGGGGGCTTTCGGTTTACCGGCTACATCTCGACCTGCGTCCCCAACTCAATCACCCGGTTCACCGGCAGGTTGAAGAAGCGCAGGTTGCCGTTGGCATTTTTCAGCAGGAAGGCGAACAACAACTCGCGCCAACGGGCCATGCCCTCGAGCTTGGAAGCAATGACGGTCTCGCGACTTAAGAAGTAAGTCGTGCGCATCGGGCTGAAGTCCAGGTCATCCAGATGACAGAGCTTGAGCGCCTGGGGCACGTCCGGCTCGTCGGTGAAGCCGAAATGCAGGATGACCCGGAAGAAGCCTTCGCCATAGGAATCGACTTCGAAGCGCCGCTGCGGCGGCACCCGCGGGATGTCTTCGTACACCACCGTCAACAGCACCACTTGCTCATGCAGCACCTGGTTATGCAACAGGTTGTGCAACAACGCGTGAGGCACGGCGTCGGAGCGCGCGGTCAGGAACACAGCGGTGCCCTGCACGCGATGAGGCGGCTGCACACGGATGCTGCTGATAAAGATCGGCAGCGGCAAGGCACCTTCGTCGAGACGCTCCACCAGCAACTGCTTGCCGCGTTTCCAGGTGGTCATCAACACGAACAGGGCGATACCGGCGATGACCGGGAATGCGCCGCCCTGGATGATCTTCGGCACGTTGGCGGCGAAATACAGGCCGTCCACCAAGAGGAAACCGAGCAACACCGGCACCGCCAGCACCGGCGGCCATTTCCACAACAGCAGCATCACGGCCGACACCAGGATGGTGGTCATCAGCATGGTGCCGGTCACCGCCACCCCGTAGGCCGAAGCCAGCGCACCGGAGGATTCGAACCCCAGCACCAGCAACACCACGCCGACCATCAGCGACCAGTTCACCGCGCCGATGTAGATCTGGCCCTGTTCGGCGCTGGAAGTGTGCTGGATGTACATGCGCGGGATATAGCCCAACTGGATCGCCTGGCGCGTCAGGGAAAACGCGCCGGAAATCACCGCTTGCGAAGCGATCACCGTCGCCAGGGTCGACAGGCCCACCAGCGGGATCAACGCCCAGCTCGGCGCCAACAGATAGAACGGGTTGCGCGCCGCTTCCGGATCGCCCAGCAGCAACGCTCCCTGGCCGAAATAATTGAGCATCAGCCCCGGCAGCACCAGGATGAACCAGGCGCGGGCGATCGGTTTACGGCCAAAATGCCCCATGTCGGCGTACAGCGCTTCGGCGCCGGTCAGCGCCAGCACCACCGCACCGAGGATCGCCACGCCCATGCCCGGATGAACGGCGAAGAAACGTACCGCCCAGACAGGGTTCACCGCCTGCAAAACTTCCGGGTGCTGGCTGATGCCATAGACACCGAGGGCACCGAGCACCAGGAACCAGGTGACCATGATCGGGCCGAACAGGATGCCGATCCGCGCAGTACCGTGGCGCTGGATCAGAAACAGCGCCACCAGCACCACCAGCGACAGCGGCACCACCCAGTGGTCAATCCCCTCGAACGCCAGCTCCAGGCCTTCGATTGCCGACAGCACGGAAATCGCCGGGGTGATCATACTGTCGCCATAGAACAGTGCCGCACCGATCAAGCCGCAGATCACCAGCAAGGTACGCAATCGCCTGCGCTCCCCCGCCGCACGTCGCGCCAGGGCCGTCAGCGCCATGATCCCGCCTTCGCCCTGGTTGTCGGCCCGCAGGACGAACATCATGTATTTTATCGACACGACCCAGATCAGCGACCAGAAGATCAGCGACAGAATCCCCAACACGCCATCGTGGTTGACCGGTACGCCATAGCCGCCGGAAAACACTTCTTTAAGGGTGTACAACGGGCTCGTGCCGATGTCGCCATAAACCACCCCGACCGCCGCGACCAGCATGCTCAGCGACTTCGTTGCCGAATGTTCGGCACCTGCCGCCTGACTACTTGCATGACCCATCCAGCACTCCTGATTCCCAGATCTGTCTTCTTGTTCAACGAAGCCTTATGCCCCGTCACGCAGCATGCGCTGTTTTACATGCCGTTACAGGTGTTTTGTTGACTGTAATAACCGGTAAAGCGCAAAGGCGCGAAGCATAGCGCAGCACTCGTCGTTTTTCCCTGTATAAAGCTGGTCAAGTGCCTCGCCCGTCGCTAGAATTGCGCACTTTTTGATCAGAGGCGCGTCAGGCGCCCTGTCTCGGCAAGAGACGATCCCCCTACACCGAGGTTAGACATGTCCACCACTACTACGCCAGCCAATCCCAAGGTCGGCTTCGTATCCCTGGGTTGCCCGAAGGCTCTGGTCGACTCCGAGCGCATCCTGACCCAACTGCGCATGGAAGGTTATGACGTCGTGTCCACCTACCAGGACGCCGACGTGGTAGTGGTCAATACCTGTGGTTTCATCGACTCGGCCAAGGCCGAATCCCTGGAAGTCATCGGTGAAGCCATCAAGGAAAACGGCAAGGTCATCGTCACCGGCTGCATGGGCGTGGAAGAAGGCAACATCCGCGACGTGCACCCAAGCGTGCTGGCCGTGACCGGTCCGCAGCAGTACGAGCAGGTGGTCAACGCCGTGCACGACGTGGTGCCGCCCAAGCAGGACCACAACCCGCTGATCGACCTGGTGCCGCCACAAGGCATCAAGCTGACGCCACGCCACTATGCGTACCTGAAGATTTCCGAAGGCTGCAACCACAGCTGCAGCTTCTGCATCATCCCGTCGATGCGCGGCAAGCTGGTGAGCCGCCCGGTGGGCGATGTGCTCGACGAAGCCCAGCGCCTGGTCAAGGCCGGCGTCAAGGAACTGCTGGTGATCTCCCAGGACACCAGCGCCTACGGCGTCGACGTGAAATACCGCACCGGCTTCTGGAACGGCGCGCCGGTGAAGACCCGCATGACCGAACTGTGCGAAGCCCTCGGCACCCTCGGCGTCTGGGTCCGCCTGCATTACGTCTACCCGTATCCGCACGTCGACGAGCTGATCCCGCTGATGGCCGCCGGCAAGATCCTGCCGTACCTGGACATCCCGTTCCAGCACGCCAGCCCGAAAGTCCTCAAGGCGATGAAACGCCCGGCCTTCGAAGACAAGACCCTGGCACGCATCAAGAACTGGCGCGAAATCTGCCCGGACCTGATCATCCGCTCGACCTTCATCGTCGGTTTCCCCGGCGAAACCGAAGAAGATTTCCAGTACCTGCTGGACTGGCTGACCGAAGCCCAGCTCGACCGCGTCGGCTGCTTCCAGTATTCGCCGGTAGAAGGCGCACCGGCCAATGACCTGGACCTGGACGTGGTGCCAGACGACGTCAAGCAGGACCGTTGGGAGCGCTTCATGGCGCACCAGCAGGCCATCAGCTCGGCACGCCTGCAAATGCGCATCGGCCGTGAAATCGAAGTGCTGGTGGATGAAGTGGACGAGCAAGGCGCTGTCGGCCGCTGCTTCTTCGACGCTCCGGAAATCGATGGCAACGTCTTCATCGACAACGGCAGTAACCTCAAGCCGGGCGACAAGGTCTGGTGCAAGGTGACCGATGCCGACGAGTATGACTTGTGGGCTGAACAGATCGGTTGATCTGCCCTATCCCCCTGTGGGAACGAGCCTGCTCGCGATAGCGGGGGTCAGTCAGCTTCAATGCTGAATGACCCAATGCCATCGTCGGATCGCCGCCCGGAGCAGGCTCGCTCCCACAATGAATTCTGAAAGCCCCGCCCTTGCGACAAGATGCGGGGCTTTTTTACGACTATCGTATGGATAAACCCAGGACATCCAGCACAAGGAGCAGGCGGGCATGCGCCAGCATTCGGTCATCCATACACCCAAACCCGGCGATTACCAGGAACTGACCCAAGTCTGGGAAGCTTCGGTACGGGCTACCCATGATTTTCTGCCGGACAGCTACATCGAGTTGCTGAAGAACCTGGTGCTCACCCGTTACCTGGATGCCGTGATGCTGATCTGCACCCGGGACACCCGCCAGCGCATCACCGGTTTCGCCGGTGTCGCGGCCGGCAAGGTCGAGATGCTGTTCATCGACCCGCAACACCGCGGCCAGGGCCTGGGCAAGCAATTACTGCGCTATGCCATGGAGCAATTGAATGCCGATCAACTGGATGTCAACGAACAGAACCCGCAAGCCCTGGGCTTTTATCTCAAGCAAGGCTTTGAAGTGGTCGGCCGTTCGGCCCGGGACGGCATGAACCAACCCTACCCGTTGCTGCATATGCGCTACCGGCAACCCGACCTGAAGGCCCGACGCGGCTAGACGAGACAAATGGACACGCGATTAACCGGCGCCAGGCAGGTACAATGTCCACCCTCTTTTTGTTACGGCCCTGTCATGACTGACCCGATCCGCCTCTCCAAACGCCTCATCGAACTTGTCGGCTGCTCCCGTCGGGAGGCTGAACTGTTCATCGAAGGTGGCTGGGTCACCGTGGATGGCGAAGTCATCGACGAGCCGCAATTCAAGGTCGGCGCCCAACGCGTCGAGCTTGACCCCGAAGCCAAGGCCACCGCGCCGGAGCCGGTGACGATCCTGATGAACGTCCCGGCCGGCATGGATGCGGACACTGCGATGGCGACCCTTGGGCCAGAAACCCTGAGCGAAGAACACCGCTTCGGCAAGCGCCCGCTCAAAGGGCATTTCCTGCGCCTGACCGCCAGCGCCGACTTGCAGGCCAACGCCAGCGGGCTGCTGGTGTTCACCCAGGACTGGAAGATCCTGCGCAAGCTCACCGCCGACGCCGCCAGGATCGAGCAGGAATACGTGGTGGAAGTCGAAGGCGAGATGGTCGCCCATGGCCTGAATCGCCTGAACCATGGCCTGACCTACAAGGGCAAGGAACTGCCGGCGGTCAAGGCCAGTTGGCAGAACGAAAACCGCCTGCGCTTCGCCATGAAAAACCCGCAGCCGGGCATCCTGGCCCTGCTCTGCCAGGCCGTCGGCCTCAAGGTGGTCGCCATTCGCCGTATCCGCATCGGCGGTGTGTCCATCGGCAAGGTACCGCTGGGCCAGTGGCGCTACCTGTCCGCCAAAGAGAAATTCTAATTTTTTCGGCGCCGCACGTGGCTGGGGCGCCCATTGCCGATCGATCAGGATTGCACACATGATTCACAACGACGTACTGCGCAGCGTGCGCTACATGCTCGACATCAGCGACAAGAAAGTCATCGAGATCATCAAGCTGGGCGGCCTGGAAGTGTCCCTCGCGGACCTGGCGGGCTATCTCAAGAAGGACGAAGAAGAAGGCTTTGTGTTCTGCCCTGACGAGGTCATGGCGCACTTTCTCGATGGCTTGGTGATCTTCAAGCGTGGCAAGGACGAAAGTCGCCCGCCACAACCCATCGAAGTACCGGTGACCAACAACATTATCCTCAAGAAGCTGCGGGTGGCCTTCGAGCTGAAAGAGGACGACCTGCACGCGATCCTCAAGGCCGCCGAGTTCCCGGTGTCCAAGCCGGAGCTCAGCGCACTGTTTCGCAAATTCGGCCACACCAACTACCGTCCGTGTGGCGACCAGTTGCTGCGCAACTTCCTCAAGGGGCTGACGCTGCGTGTTCGCGGCTGACTCCGACCCATGACCTACACGGTGTCCCCCATCGGCTTCGTCCGCTCCTGCTTCAAGGAGAAGTTCGCCATCCCCCGCCAACCGCAACTGGCGCCGGCCGCGCGGGGCGTGCTGGAGCTGGTGGCGCCGTTCGACCAGGGCGATGCGGTGCAGGGCCTGGAGCAGGTCAGTCACGTCTGGCTGTTGTTCCTGTTCCACCAGGCCCTGGAAGACAAGCCGCGCTTGAAGGTCCGCCCGCCGCGCCTGGGCGGCAACAAGTCCATGGGCGTGTTTGCCACCCGTGCCACCCATCGTCCCAATGGCATCGGCCAGTCGGTAGTGAAGCTGGAACGGGTCGAAGCCGGTCGGTTGTGGATCTCGGGCATTGATTTGCTGGATGGCACGCCGGTGCTGGACATCAAGCCCTATGTGCCCTATGCCGACATCATCGGCTCGGCGACCAATGACATCGCCAGCGCGGCGCCTGGGCTGATTCCGGTGCAGTGGACGGACTCAGCGCTGCTCCAGGCGCAAAACCACGCCATGCGCCTGGAGGAGCCCTTGGTCGAGCTGATCGAACAGTGCCTGGCCCAGGATCCACGCCCGGCGTACCAGATTCCTACAGCCGAACGGGAATATGGCGCGCAGTTCTGGGATCTGGATGTGCGCTGGCACTACCCGCAACCGGGGTCGATCCGGGTGCTGGAAGTCGTTCCCGTCCGGCAATAACCGGCAGAAACGAAAAAGCCCGCGTTGCCTTTATCAGGCAACGCGGGCTTTTTCATGGAGTTGGGATCGTGCCCACGCTCTGCGTGGGCACGCCGCAACGGACGCTCTGCGTTCGGCGCTTACTTCTCTACAAACGCCCGCTCGATCAGGTAGTCACCCGGCTCGCGCATACGCGGCGATACGGTCAGGCCGAAGCTGTTGAGCACTTCGCTGGTTTCGTCCAGCATGCTCGGGCTGCCGCACAGCATGGCGCGGTCGTCTTGCGGGTTGATCGGCGGCAGGCCGATGTCGCGGAACAATTTGCCGCTGCGCATCAGGTCGGTCAGGCGGCCTTCGTTCTCGAACGGCTCGCGGGTCACGGTCGGGTAGTAGATCAGCTTGTCGCGCAGCGCTTCGCCGAAGAATTCGTTCTGCGGCAGGTGCTCGGTGATGAATTCGCGGTAGGCGACTTCATTGACGTAACGCACGCCGTGGCACAGGATCACTTTTTCGAAACGCTCGTAGGTTTCCGGATCCTGGATGACGCTCATGAACGGCGCCAGGCCAGTGCCGGTGCTGAGCAGGTACAGATGCTTGCCGGGCTTGAGATCGTCCAGCACCAGGGTACCGGTGGGTTTCTTGCTGATGATGATCTCGTCGCCTTCCTTCAGGTGCTGCAACTGGGAAGTCAGCGGGCCATCAGGCACCTTGATGCTGAAGAACTCGAGATGCTCTTCCCAGTTCGGGCTGGCGATCGAGTAAGCGCGCATGAGCGGGCGGCCGTTGGGCTGTTGCAGGCCGATCATCACGAACTGACCGTTCTCGAAGCGCAGGCCCGGATCGCGGGTGCACTTGAAGCTGAACAGAGTGTCGTTCCAGTGATGAACACTGAGGACACGCTCGTGGTTCATGTTGCTCATGTACGTGGGACTCCTGGGAATGATGCCTGCGTCGTTATATGCGCATTTGCATCGCATTCTAATGGCGACGACAATATCTGTTAACTGAATTATTAAGATAAGGGTTATCGGTTATATCGATATGCGATTTACTCTACGTCAACTCCAGGTCTTCGTCGCTGTCGCCCAGCAAGAGAGCGTCTCCCGTGCTGCTGGCCAGCTCAATCTGTCGCAATCGGCCGCCAGCACCTCCATTACCGAACTGGAGCGGCAATCCAGCTGCCAATTGTTCGACCGCGCCGGCAAGCGCCTGAGCCTCAATGCCCTCGGCAAACAGCTGCTGCCCCAGGCCGTGGCGCTGCTGGACCAGGCCAAGGAGATCGAAGACCTGCTCAATGGCAAGTCCGGCTTCGGCTCACTGGCGGTCGGCGCGACCCTGACCATCGGCAATTACCTGGCGACCCTGCTGATCGGCGGCTTCATGCAGCGTCATCCGGAAAGCCAGGTGAAGCTGCATGTGCAGAATACGGCCAATATTGTGCAACAGGTCGCCCACTATGAAATTGATCTGGGTCTGATCGAGGGTGATTGCAGCCACCCGGACATCGAGGTGCAGAGCTGGGTCGAGGACGAGCTGGTGGTGTTCTGCGCCCCTCAGCACCCGCTGGCCAAGCGCGGTCAGGCGACCATGGCAGAGTTGACCCACGAGGCATGGATTCTGCGGGAACAGGGTTCCGGCACCCGGCTGACCTTCGATCAAGCCATGCGCCACCATCGCAGCGCGCTGAACATCCGCCTGGAGTTGGAACACACCGAAGCCATCAAGCGCGCCGTGGAATCCGGTCTGGGGATTGGCTGTATCTCACGCCTGGCGCTGCGCGATGCGTTCCGTCGCGGCAGCCTGGTGCCGGTGGAAACGCCGGACATGGACCTGGCGCGGCAATTCTATTTCATCTGGCACAAGCAGAAATACCAGACCTCGGCGATGCGCGAATTCCTCGAGCTATGCCGGGCATTCACCGCCGGGGCACAGCGCAGCGACGAAATCGTGTTGCCGACCATTGCTTGATCAGAGAAGCACCAGGCCCCACACCAAGGCAATCATGGTCAAGGCGACAAGCTGGGCGGCACTGCCCATGTCCTTGGCGTTTTTCGACAACGGGTGCAGTTCCAGGGAGATGCGGTCGATGGCCGCCTCCACTGCCGAGTTCAGCAGCTCCACGATCAATGCCAGCAGGCAGACCGCAATCAGCAGCGCCTGCTCGACACGGCTGACGTTCAGGAAGAACGACAGCGGAATGAGGACCACATTGAGCAGCACCAGTTGACGGAATGCCGCTTCGCCGGTGAAGGCGGCGCGCAGGCCATCCAGGGAGTAGCCGGAAGCATTCAGGATGCGTTTGAGGCCGGTTTGGCCTTTAAAAGGAGACATAGGATGGGCAACTGATTGAAAGAAGTGGGAAAGCTAATTCAACCCTAGTCAAAAAAGCGTGAATAAAAATGCTATGACTGCGGTGAAATTGACTCAAGTTGTTGCAGCAACAAAGCCGCCTGGGTCCGGGTACGCACATTCAGTTTACGAAAGATCGCCGTCACATGGGCCTTGATGGTGGCCTCCGACACGTTCAATTCATAGGCGATCTGCTTGTTCAACAGGCCTTCGCAGACCATGGTCAGCACTCGGAACTGCTGGGGCGTGAGACTGGCCAGGCCTTCGCTGGCGGCCTTGGCCTCTTCGGACACACTCACCGCTTCGAACGCCTGGGGCGGCCAGGCGACATCGCCGTCCAGGACTTTCTTCACGGCCTGCTGGATCATCTCCAGAGAACTCGACTTGGGTATGAACCCGCTGGCGCCGAATTCCCGCGCCTTGACCATCACCGAGGCCTCTTCCTGGGCCGACACCATCACCACCGGTATCTGCGGATACTGGCCGCGCAACAGCACCAGCCCGGAAAAACCGTACGCGCCGGGCATGTTCAAGTCCAGCAGGACCAGGTCCCAGTCGGCCTTTTCGGTCAGCCGAGTCTCCAGCTCCGCAATACTGGCTACCTCCGTCAACCGGACAGCCGGGCCAAGGCCCAGGGTCACTGCCTGATGCAACGCGCTGCGAAAGAGCGGGTGGTCATCGGCGATCAGGATTTCGTATGTGGTCATTTTTCAAATGATCCTGTTTTTATGGGGGCCCGATGCAATCGCGCCTCGCCAAAACAACTCAAGACGCCACGCAGCATTTCGAATGTCGGCCGCACCTGGTCGGCGCCAAGCATGCCCAGCGAAGCCGGGGTGGTCAAGCAGCACGGCCATCACTGCTTTGAGTATGGGCCACTATGGGGCCGATACCGCTTGGGACGCGCGGATGAAGGGTTGCAGCTCGGCGTGAGCCGGCGTCGACACATCCATCTCCTGCTGCCGTTTCGCGCCCAGGTAATGCTGGCTGAACACATCGAAATAAGCGTCCAGGGCCGACGCGGCGTCATTGTCTCCCGCCAGCTCCAGGCACAGCGCCGCCACTTCGGCGGTGCACAGGTGCTCGCTGCGGGTCGAACGGCGCAAACGGTAGCGCGACAGCTTGTCGGGCTGCAGGCTGAGGATCGGCAAGCGGTCGAAATACGGACTCTTGCGGAAGATCTTGCGCGCCTCCGTCCAGGTGGCATCCAGCAGAATGAACAGTGGGCGCCTGGAACGATCGAGATCAACCGTCTGGGTGACTCGCGATGGTTCGACATATTCGCCGGGAAATACCAGGTACGGTTGCCATTGCGGGTCGTTGAGCAGTGCAAGCAGTTGCTCGTCAACTTCGGTGCGCGACCAGATGAAGGCATGGTTGTCGCGCACCACGTCAGCGATCAACCAGCCGGTGTTGCTTGGCTTGAACACTTCCTTGTTGGTCATGATCAGACAAATCCCGGAGCGGGTTTCGACGTTCGGACGCCAGGCGCACAGGCAATGGCTTTCGATCACCCGGCAGGCGCTGCAACGGGGGGCACGCCAGCCACGGGCTTGAAGCGGCTTGATGCCTTCATCGATGCGCTGATCGCGCAGGCGGGCTACGGCGTTAGGGGCATGATTCATCGTGGGCAACGCCGACGAACAAAAGAACTCGACACGAACAACACTCGGCAGGGCAATAAAGGCCGGCAGTCTACCAGAGCGCGCAATCCTGTACCGTCCCACCCGGCCTCCCCTATAATTCGCCGCCACTGAACGCACAGTCACGTGACCGGTCGAAATAGCCGTCACTGAACCAGGAGAGTTTCATGCTGCGCCTTATCGTCCCTACCGTTGCCGTTCTGCTGGCTACGTCCTTCAGCGCCCAGGCTGCCTCGCTGAAAGAACTCGAACTGAACAAGATGCTGCAGAACGTCGCCGCGCAAAGCAGCCTCGGCACTCCGCGGGCAATCAACGAAGACATTCTCGACCAGGGCTATACCGTCGAAGGCACCGAGTTGATCAACCACCTCAGTGTGCAAAGCAGCCATGCCCAGCAAATGCGCGCCGACCCCAAGGCTGTGTATTTCCAGTTGGGTTCCAAAGTCTGTACCAACCCGGGTTTCCGCAAGCTGATGGCCAAGGGTGCAACCCTGCGCTACGAGTTCACCGAGGTCAAGACCAATCGCCCGGTCGCCACCGAACGCTTCCAGGAATCGGATTGCCCGAAACCGGCCAAGACGAAGAAGTAATCAACCCAAGCCAGGGGCCTGTCCGATTATTCGTTTGTAGGCGTTAGTCAGCCACGCAGGCCACTGTCGCGCCGTTGCTCATCGTCGGCGCGCAGCTCCGCCACCAGCGCCTGTAGATAGCGCGAGCGCCAGGCCCGGCCTTCCAGACGACGGCAACATTCTTCCTCGAGACTGACTCGATTGGCCTGCGCCGCCTCCAGCAGCGCCAGATATAACTGCCTGTCGAGCTCCAGAGTCACCCTGGTCATTTTTCCCGCCTCCTTGCCCGATCTACCTCAATCCTTCGCGTGGCCCAGCCGTGGGCATCGAATTGCATGGCACGCCTGTTATCAGTAAATCAGAGCTGCATGTACCCGGTCGGCGATCTGACGAGCGGTTGTGGCCGCTCATTGCTTGTTGCCAACCGTCACTTTTGAGGGCCATGATCAAGGCAGCGAAGATCAACGCGAGGGTCTAGGATTCAGAAGTAAGAAGGAGCAACTGAATGCCTTATAAACCGAATGACCAGCTCAGTCGGCATTTTGAGAACCATGGCCACGACCTCACCCGCAAGGTCGAAGAGCAACTCAACCTGGTATCGCCCGACAGCCCGAACCTTCCCATCTACCGCGACATGATCCTGACCGTGCTGCGCATGGCCCAGGAAGATCACAACCGCTGGAATGCCAAGATCACCCTGCAGGCATTGCGAGAGCTGGAACACGCGTTCCGCACGCTCGAACAGTTCAAGGGCCGACGCAAGGTCACCGTCTTCGGCTCGGCCCGAACGCCCATCGAACATCCACTGTACGGCCTGGCCCGTGAACTGGGGGCGGCGCTGGCCCGTTCGGACATGATGGTCATCACCGGTGCCGGCGGCGGTATCATGGCCGCCGCCCATGAAGGCGCGGGCCGGGAACACAGCCTGGGATTCAATATCACTCTGCCCTTCGAACAGCATGCGAACCCGACGGTCGAGGGCACGCCGAACCTGCTGCCGTTCCACTTTTTCTTCACACGCAAACTGTTCTTCGTCAAGGAGGCCGATGCACTGGTGCTCTGCCCGGGCGGCTTCGGCACCCTCGATGAAGCGCTGGAAGTCCTGACGCTGGTGCAGACGGGTAAAAGTCCGCTGGTGCCGGTGGTGCTGCTGGACGCTCCAGGGGGCAAGTTCTGGCAAAGCGCCCTGGACTTCATCCGCGAGCAACTGGAAGAAAACCGCTACATCCTCCCAACAGACATGAAGCTGATGCGGCTGGTGCACAGCGCCGAAGACGCCGTGGAGGAAATCAACCAGTTCTACCGCAACTTCCATTCCAGCCGCTGGCTCAAGCACCAGTTCGTGATCCGCATGAACCACAAGCTCAACGAACAAGCCATGGCCCAGATACAGGTTGAGTTCGCCGACCTGTGCCTGAACGACTGTTTTCACCAACAAACCTACGGTGGCGAAGAACAGGACGAGGCCCGGTTCAGCCATTTGACGCGACTGGCGTTCAATTTCAACGCCCGCAACCAAGGGCGATTAAGAGAACTGGTGGACTACATCAACCTGCCGGAAAACTGGGCGACACCCTCCTCCCAGCCACACCCTCTGACATGGGAACCGATCAAGGTAACCTGAACCCATAAAAAAACGGCCCGCTATCAAAATAGCGGGCCGTTTTTATTCAATCATCCAGGCCACGACCGCTGAACAAGCGGTTGATCATTTCCATGGAGTAGCCTCTATACGCCAGGAAACGTCCTTGCTTGGCCCGTTCTCGCGCATCGATGGGCAAGTGCCCCGAGAACTTTCGACGCCAGGTATCCATCAACTGATCCTGCCAATCGATACCACTTTCACGCAGGGCCTGTTCGATATCCGGGCGTTGCAAACCACGCTGGCCCAGTTCCTCACGAATTCGTAACGGACCGTAGCCGGAGCGGGCGCGATAAGAGACAAAGCTTTCGAGGTACCGGCTTTCCGATAACAGGCCCTCTTCCGTCAAGCGGTCGAGGGCCGTTTCGATCAAATCATCGAGAGCGCCGCGCTGACGCAATTTTCGCGTCAACTCGACTCGACCGTGCTCGCGTCTGGCGAGCAGGTCCATTGCAGTTCGCCGCACCGCGACGAGGGTATCGAGTACGGCGGTCATCGAATCGATCAGATATCAGCGTCAGCCAGGTCGTCGGCGGTTTCGCGACTGGCCACTGCCTTGACGTCGGCAACCGGGCTCAGCAACTTGTCACGCAGTTGCTTCTCGAGCGCTGCCGCAACTTCCGGGTTGTCTGCCAGGAACTTGGCCGAGTTGGCCTTGCCCTGACCGATCTTGGTACCGTTGTAGGCATACCAGGCGCCGGATTTTTCGACGAAACCGTGCAACACACCCAGGTCGATCATCTCGCCATTGAGGTAGATGCCCTTGCCATAAAGAATCTGGAACTCGGCCTGACGGAACGGCGAAGCGACCTTGTTCTTCACGACCTTGACGCGGGTTTCGCTGCCGACCACCTCGTCGCCTTCCTTCACCGCGCCGGTACGACGGATGTCCAGGCGAACCGAGGCGTAGAACTTCAGCGCGTTACCACCGGTGGTGGTTTCCGGGCTGCCGAACATCACGCCGATCTTCATGCGGATCTGGTTGATGAAGATCACCAGGCAGTTGGCGTTCTTGATGTTGCCGGTGATCTTGCGCAGGGCCTGGGACATCAGGCGAGCCTGGAGGCCCACGTGCATGTCGCCCATTTCACCTTCGATTTCAGCCTTGGGTACCAATGCCGCCACGGAGTCGACGATGATCACGTCAACCGCGTTGGAACGCACCAGCATGTCGGTGATTTCCAGGGCCTGCTCGCCGGTGTCCGGCTGGGACACCAGCAGATCGTCGACGTTGACGCCCAGCTTGCCGGCGTATTCCGGGTCCAGGGCGTGTTCGGCATCGACGAAGGCGCAGGTCGCGCCGGCTTTTTGGGCCTGGGCGATCACGGACAGGGTCAGTGTGGTTTTACCGGAGGATTCAGGACCGTAGATCTCGACGATACGACCTTTTGGCAGGCCGCCGATGCCGAGCGCAATGTCCAGGCCCAGGGAGCCGGTAGAGATGGAAGGAATAGCCTGACGGTCCTGATCGCCCATACGCATTACGGCACCCTTGCCGAATTGACGTTCGATCTGACCCAAGGCCGCAGCCAAGGCTTTCTTCTTGTTGTCGTCCATTAAAGTCCTCACGTAATCAATAAGGCCTGGCGGCCAACACCTGTATAAGTAGCCAGTATTATTCCACAGCGATTCAGGATCGCCTACCCCTGATTTGAGATTTCTACGGCGGCATGTTGCAGCAGCCCCTCTAGCGCGGCCCTCACCGTCTGTCGGCGGACCTCATCGCGGTTGCCGGGAAAGAATCGTTGCTCACTGACGACCCTGTCGCCGATGCCCCAGGCGAGCCACACGGTGCCCACCGGCTTGCTCGGCGAACCACCGTCCGGCCCGGCCACGCCGCTGACCGCCACGGCAAACCGCGCCAGGCTTTTCTGCTGGGCGCCCCGCGCCATGGCCTCGACCACCTCGCGGCTGACCGCCCCCACCCGCTCGAACAACGTGTCCGGCACATTCAACTGCTGGGTTTTCTGGCGATTGGAATAGGTTACGTAGCCCGCCTCGAACCAGGCCGAACTCCCCGGGATCCGGGTGATCGCCTCGGCAATCCCGCCGCCGGTGCAGGATTCGGCCGTGGTCACATGGGCATTGACCAATTGCAGGCGCCTGCCCAGTTCAGCCGCCAGTTCGGTGATGTCATCCATGATGCTCTCCTGATTCGACGCAATTGGGGCCTACCGTACACGAGCGCTCGCCGCTTGCAAGGCTCGGCGGACTACTGACCCAATGCCTTGACGTAGGCCTGGCAGGCCTGCAAAGCGATCAATCCACGGTCTCCTTCGTCGGTGATGGCGATAATTCGTTGAGCATGCGCCGGGTCAAGTCGGGCGCGTGGGGCGCCATGATCCATGCCGCCGGTGCGGGTGGCGGCAGGCAACGCACAGCCGGCGACAACATCGTCGGCGTCGAGGAGGACTGACAGCCGGACATCGGCAGTAGCAAGGCGATCGCGCAGGCGATCCTGGTCACGTTGGGCATCGCTCAAGGCTCGGTAGTGGGTTTGTTCGCTGCTGGAAAGTTGTTGTTCCAAGACCAGGCGCCTGTCCTGTTCAACCTTTTGTTGCAGCGCTGCCGCCTGGGTTATCTGGTTCAGGGTTTCAGCCTGGGTTTGGGCCAGTTGCGCCAGTTGCCGGCCGTAACGCAAGTCCTGGAAGCGCCATGCCAGCACCGCCGGACCCGCCGCCAACAGCGCCAGCAACACAGCGCCGACAAGGGAGCGGGCAGAAAAAGGCATCACGCCGAAGATTGGCATAACACCGCCCTCGCCCGCGCCCAGAGCTGCAAACGATCCTCCAGACCGTTCAAGCCACCGTTGATGCGCCGGGTAATACTGTTGAACTGGTCGCGATCGGCCAGTTCGTTCAAGCCATTCTGTTCCCAGAACCATGCGGCCGACTCGGCCGCCCATTGCGGTTGTTCAAGGAGTTCAGGCAGCGTCAGCAGCCGTTCATCATCGAACAAGCCAAGGCTGCAACGACGATAGTTATCGCGCCCGGTCACCTGAATCAGCCCGCGGCCTCGATACTTCTGGCCGTCACCGTCTGCCTCGGGGGTATTGCCCAGGCGAGCGGCCAACGCGCCGGTGTCGTACTTGCTCAGATATTGCTCATCACCGAGTTCACGCGCATAGCGCAGTTGTCCCGACTCATGTCCGACCTGGGCCAGAAATGCAGCGACGCGTTTGGGCGTGTCGATATGGTGTCGGGACATGGCAGTGTTGAGGGGAGAAATGAAAACGCCCGCTTGGGAGCGGGCGTTGGGCATGATGTTGATGAGTTGTTGTTGGGTAACTTCCATGGTCAGACCATCAAAAACTGATTATTGAAATTGCGCCATCAGCCAAGAAAGCGCAACTGAATTGAGTTCAGCCCCAGAAAAAAGCTCGTCCCCTGAGCTATTGAAAAAACGCTTACGATCTAGTGGTTCTGAAGGACTTGTTCGGCGATCCAGTGGGGAGCGGAGGGGCGCAGCTGCACTTGAGGAAAATTTGCGTCCTGAGGCCAGTCTCGAAGCGATTGTATATAGGTCAACAGTTCCTTGAACTGCTCATCTGTCAGCGTCGAACTTAAACCAAGCTCAACTTCGTCACGATGGCGCTCGCGCAGCCATTGAACGTTATAGAACTGCGAATCGCGCCATCCTCGCTCCTTCGAATCATCGCGCTCCTCCACGACAGGAAGTGGGATACCGCCCTTTTCGACCCAGTCCTCATATTCAGCCCAATAGCGGTGATGACGGGGAATGGTTGTATTGTCATACAGACGAATTACCGTATCCGGATCAATAGTCAATTGAAAACTCATAACTGCTCCTAGAGTTCGGCGTCAGCCGTGGCATGAATGTAATAAACCTGCGACGTCAAAGCGACATCCGAGTTGTACACCCCCGTTCCTCGAGTGGAGGTTGCAAAAGGCAAGGCATTGCCGGAAGAGAACTCATCGGAGCCAGAACGCCATTGTCCCAGGGTGCCGTGTAGAAAAGGTCGAAACAAGCTGATGCTGGGGATGGTTCTTTTTTCGACTTTGAACGACCACTGAGCCAACGGCTGTGATGCTGGTCCCGATTGCCCCATGTTAACAATGGAAATCAGGCATCCCGACGAGTTTGTTAAACTTCCAGGCGCCGTCTCTTGACTGTAGGTTTTTTCGTAGTAACGCTGACAGAGAAGCAACTCCTCGACAGGACTACGACTCTCAAAAGGCGTAGCAACAGGGCTTTCCTCAAGTTGAACCTGCGCCAGATCAAAAGTCTGTACGATGTTTAGGGGAAGATCAAAAGACAACATCAAACAGTCGGTAGCCGTTGTACCGACAACCTTTCCCGCAATGGAAGGCACCTGAAAAGTCGCGCTATACCTCATCCAAGTACTCTTGACTTGAAATGTCGCTACCGGAGTGACAAGTGGCGCTGAACCGCCGACCCCAAACAACTGAGTTACCGTCAAGGCCACCTGCCGCGAAGTGTCAGCCTTGGCCCAAAAGTTGACGGTTGCAACTTTACCGGCCAATGTCCGCACAAACTCAACGGACTGAGAAACTTTATGTATGGTTGCCCCCGCCCCAGCACTCACCTGCTGCCAACGGTAAAAAAACCGAGGCTCATTAGGAACATCTAATTGCCCCGGAACAAAATTCTGTCGAGAAACATTAACGCCCGCATTGCCATCCCAATCGCACCGAAAGCGGTCGGCTACGTATCCACCTGTATTTTGGTTAACGTTAGTTGTACCGCGCTGCCATATATCAAAGTTCCCATTAATCAGCAGATTCCTGCGATACACCTGGGCTGGAAAGTTCTGTTTTGGATCAAGTCTGGCCAGCGTTCGGATTGCCTGACACAGTTGATCGTTTTTATCTTCGACCGGCACCAATCCCGCTTCAATGATCGTGGTCAGAAGCTCCTGCGTAACACCGTTACCCCACTTAGCAGGTATCAAGGAACCGGGCGTGCCTGTCAGCGGGTTCTCGTCTACAAACTGGCCATTCACCAGTCCCACGCCGGGAACATTTTTTGGATAATCCATCCATCTACTCCTTAGTCATAATTGATATGCACCTGCGTATGCGCCGGCGCATTACGATGAATCTGGCACTCCAATACCGACCCCGGGTTAACGCCAAAACGCTCCCCCCAATAGCTGGCGCCAAAACGCCGACCGAGCAGCAGGCGCCCCCCGGTGTTGAGGGTCCACATGAACTGCGCTTGCCAGGTGCCGAAATGCGCCTCTCCAAAACGTGCACGGCCCATGCGGGGTGCCCTGTGTTCGGTAACGGTGGCGTTGGGATAACCCTGGCTCTTGGCGATTTCCACGTAGTACGCAACGGTCTGGCTACCCACCGCCAATAACCGCCGACGCACCGCCAACCTGCGGTCGTCATACAGCGGCGTGGCTCCCAGACACGGATCCGGCAATCCCATCACCCGCTCCCAATCCGGCACCAGCTCACTCACCCCTGCCGGGTCCATCTCATGCAGCAGATCAGCCGCACGCGCATCAAGACGCGCCAGTTCCTGGGCGATGCCTTCCAGCACGTCCTCCAGTTCCGGCACGCGCTCCGGGTCCCACGCCGGGCCGCTGGGCAGCAGGCTGCGCAGTTGGGCCCGGTATTGTTCGGCGGTTCTTATTCCAGCCATATGCAGCCTCCGAAGGTCAGCAGTTGATTGCTGGCCGCGACCACGTCGGCGGTGGGTGTGGTGAGTGTGTGATCGGTTTCGCCGGTGGCGCTGCTGATGGCTTCGGCGATGTGGGTCAGCAGCAAGGTTTCGCCGAGGCCGGCTTCGCGGTTGTGCAGGTCGCGCAACTGGGCTTCGATGGCGGCGCGTACGGCGCTGGTGTCAGGAGTGATGCGCAACCTGTAGACCACCGGAACCTGCGTTGGGGCCAGCACATGCACCTCGGCGGTGACCGGGCGCAGGGGCTCGATATAGGCCCGGACTTCCTCCAGTTGCTCGGCGTTGGGGATCGGCTGCGGATCGTCGTCACGCATGACGAACAGGCCGACGGTGCCGGGCCCCAGGTAGCTACCGCGACACCAGGCGCGGGTGATGCCGGGGCATTCCAGGGCCCAGGTTTCATAATCCTGGGCCGAGCCGCCATGGGGGATGATGCGATAGGAGCGGATCACCCGCGCCCGCAGGGATTCGAGGCTTTCCCGGGCGACGCCACCGGTCAGCCCCGGCGCCAGCACGATGAAGCTGCTGGAGACGCCGAGGATCGGTTGAACGGGGGTCAGCACCAGGCCCGCGTCGGCATTGCCCAGGCTGCCGGCATCCAGGGCGGCGATGGTAGTGGTGTTCAGGCCGTTGCTGGTGGTACGGGCACTGGTCACTTTGTAGGCGCGGCCATCGGTGGACTGCAGCAGCGTGTCGACATCTAGCACCGCACCGGCGGTCGCGCTGAAACTGACAGCGCCGCTGGCCGCCTGGGCGGCTTTGCGCGCCTGGTTCAGCCGCAAGGCGGCGATGCGCTCCAGGGTCGATTCGTCGGCCTTGTCCGGCAGGATCTGCTCGGCGATCCAGTCCAGGTAGCCATACAGGCCATAGGCTGCGCCGCCGAGGGTGCGGGCCAGCACCTGGGCATCGGACTGGCGCAGCGAATCGCTGGCCAGGTCGCTTTGGGTGCGTTTGATCAGCACCGGCAGCGAAGGGGTTTCAAACGGCATAGGTCACCTGCCAACTGTTATCGGGGTTTATGTCCAGACGCTCGCCATCGGCCAGGGTCAGGACCGTGCGCAGGTTCAGGCGCTGGGCGTCGAGGCGTTCACTGATGATGTCGATGGCCCTGCAATGGCCATCGTCGATCAGCCATTGCAGAGCTTCGCGGGCGTAGAACTCGGCGTCGAGCTGGGTCTGGCGGGTCAGCTTGACCCGGCGCAACAACCACAGCCGCGAGCCGATGCGGTCATCGGCGACCGTAGGAAAGGTGTCGCCCCACCAGCCGAAACGTTCCTCGTCATCGAGGGCGTCGTCGTCAGCGGCGCGGCGCCAGGTGAACAGGCTGATGAGCACCGAGCGGGTCAACGCGGCGTGCAGGTTCTGGCTGATGAACATCATTGGCCTCCCGCCGGCGCGCCGGTCTGGCCGTTGCCGACCTGTACGCCGCCATGCACATGCTTGATCTGGCTGATGCCGCCGGCGATCTGGTCCCCTTGGGAAACGATCTTGCCGGTGTGGTTGATGACGGGGCTGTCGATGTTCACTGCGCTGCTGGCGCGGATGTTCAGGGTGGCGGTTTCAATGTCGATGACGCGACCGCGTTTGCAGTGAATCCTGTCGCCCTCGTCGGTGTAGATCGCGACTTCGCCGGGAGCGAGAGCCTTGAGGCGAAAACGCCGGTCGGCGACCACCAGCACCACTGCGTGGGAACGGTCACCACCGAGGAAGGTGGCGATGCCCTCGGCGCCGGCCAGTGGGTTGCTGGTGAAGCCGTAGGGTTCGAAGTGCTCCATGTCGTCGTTCACCTCGCCGGCGGTGAGGCGCATTTGCAGCGATTGCAGCTTGGAGGCCGAATTGGCGAACACGACAGTGCCGCGCGCCAGGAGGCGGGTCAGTAGGCTCATTGGGGTTCCTTCGGAAATCGGTTGGGGGCGGGCTGGGTGTCAGTCGAAGTGGTCGGTGTCTGGGCCGGCGCCATCGCGAGCAGGCTCGCTCCCACAGGGGATTTGTGGTGGACGGGATCTTGTGGTCATCCCGGAACAGTGTGGGAGCGAGCCTGCTCGCGATGCGGTGGATCAGTGGAGACTGAGGTGACTGACACTCAGCCTTCGCGAGCAAGCTCGCTCCCACAGTGGGGAGCGTCGGGCTCAGGGCTTGGGCTTGACCGGATTCGCGTCGAAGGTGTGGGGCGGGGCGACTTGCAGGGTGGTGACCGAGCCCTGAGCAGACAGCGAATAGGTCACTTTGGAAATCAGCATGTCGCCGTCGAACCCCAGCACCGGGTCGATCACCCGCACCAGGCTGTTGTGGCGCCACAAGTCGCCGTTGGCCTGGCGCCAGCCCTGCACGCGGTAGGTGGTGGTCAAGGCCCGACCGGTGCGGATGGCGCTTTCCCAGTCGGCCCGTTGCTGGGCCAGCTCGAACGTCAGTTGCGCGCTTTCGTTGATCACCGTGACCCGCTTGCGCTTGAAACCCAGGTCCGTGGCGGTGCCCGAAACCTCGCTCACCGCCGCCCCGCTCTGCTGGTCGCTGCCCTTGTGCTGACCGATGACCCGGTATTCGGAGAACACCTGGCTGTAGTCCATCGGCGCATTGCCCGAAAGAATATTCTTGCCCAGTTCCAACCCATCACTGGCCCGCCCGCCGCTGCCCGGCTTGGCCAACAGCACGCGGCCTTCGGCGTCGTCGGTGGAGAACACCCGGAACAACGTCAGCAAACGGTCGATGGATTGAAAGACGGTTTCTCCCGGCACGATGCTGTGTTCGCTCAGACGCGCGGTCTCCGGGATTTCACTGACCACCCCCACGCCATATTGCGACGCCAGGGCCTGGACGATGCTCAGCACCGTCTGCCCCCGCCATTGGCTCGGCCGATTGATCGCCGCGCAATCCACCAGGTCCTGGGTCCTGGAACCGCCTTCGATACTCAGCGTGATCTGGCGTCCGTCATAGCTGACCGGGGCCTTGAACACGTAGCCGCTGAGCACCAGGTCGGCACCGATGCGCACCTGGCATTCATCACCGGGACGGATCGGCACCGCCTGGGTCTGCCCCGGCCATTGCCAGGTGATGTCGAGTTTGAAAGTGCGGAACTGACGCTCCAGGTCCGCACTGATTTCCACGCTTTTCCAACCACCGTAGTCCAGCCCGCCGACGGTGAGCGTGACGGTGTTAGCGAACTCGCCCATGGCTTACTCTCCCGAGACTTTCAGGTCGTTGGGCGGCAGGAAACCCGGGTGGGCCACGCCGTTGCGCTGGATTACTTCGGTCACCCGGGTGGCGTCGGCAAATTGCTGATACGCCACCACCAGCGCCGGCAGGCTTTGCTTGAACGACAGGTTGATCAACCTGACGCCCGATGACGCCACTGCCGTCAGGTGCGCGGCCATTTGCTGACGCAGGTTGTTCAACGCCTGGTAGTGATCCGGATCGGCCTTGAGGGAGGCCTGCCAGATGGCTTCGTTGAGGGCATCACGCAGGGCCAGCACATCGTCGGCCACCGGCACGTCACGGCGCTGGATCGGTTGCACGGCCTGCTGCGCCACCGAAGGCGTGGCGCCGAGCTTGACCACCGGCGCCGCCACGGGCATCGCCGCGATCCATTGCGCCGCCTGCACCAGCAAAGTGTCCTGGACCAGATCGGCCACGGCCTGGGCCGCCGCCGTGGTGTCCTTGCCGGTGGTGAGTTTGGGCGCGTCCGCCTGGCGAATGGCTTCGACCTGTTGCGACACGCTGGCAATCACGCCGCGATAGCCGTCACGGGCAAAGTCCTTCAACTCCCGGATATCCCCCAACAATCCCTTGAACTCGGCCACCACTTCCTTGGGCAGTTCTTTCACCGCCTTGACCAGATCGCTGAGCTGTCCATAAACCTCGATCAATGGCTTCAGCTCCTGCTCGATGATGCCGTAGACCTCCTTGAGGCTGTTGCGCAGGTCAGCGATACCGATCCGCGCGGCCTTGATCAAGGTCATCGCGTCTTCGAAGCGCCGCACCGCCGAACCCAGGAAACTGTCAGCCGACACCAGCAGCAATTTCTGGCTGTTGATCGCGGCCGAGGGGAATTGCAGCGGCTGGTCGGGGTAGAACTTCAGGGCAAAGGTCACCAGCCCGCCGTCCTGGCGGGTCTGGGTCATGTCGCATTCGCCGACCTTGACCTGCATCCGTCCCAGCCAAGGGTGCACCAGTTCGCCGCTGCCCTGCTCCAGCGCCTTGAGCAGTTTGTCGCGCTGCTCCAGGCAATCGGGGCCGACGATGAACGCGGTCAGTTCATGGATTTTCGCCTGCTGGCCGAGCCCTTCGAAAAACGGCTGGTCGCGCTGCGGATATTCATGCAACTGGCCCTTGTGGCCGACCGGGGTTTTCGCCTGGTCGACCCAGAACCCGACGCCACGAAACGACGCCGGCAACAAACGATCACGCCAGCTCATTGGAACCTCCTGCGGACAGAGAGCGATAGCCGATGCGCGAACTCATCGCCAGGCCCGGTTGATTGGTCTGGGGTGGGTCGGCGCGCAAACCGGCCGGCGCGTTTTCGAAGCGCACGGTCAGGCCGCCCTCAAGCTGAGTACGATTGTTCGCGGCGCTTTGTTGCACCAGGGCATTGGAGGTTTGCGGCAGCGCGCCGGGCGCAACGCTTGAAGACAGGCCCAAAGGCTGTTCGCTGGCGCCGCCAAAAAACGCCGGCGCCAGCTCGCCCTTGCCTTCGGCATTGGTCTTCTGCTGTGCCTGGGCCAGTCCTTCGACCTTGCCGGTGAAGGTGGTGATGATCTCGCCGAAGCCGCCATTGAAGAACGCCTTGATCGGCGCAATCACGCCTTGCAGCTCGTCCCACCATTGGCTGAACCACTCGCCTACCGGTCCCCACTGCTTGGTGAGGCCGTCGATGGGCGACCAGTCGAACAGGCCGCTGAACACCGCCAGCATGATCGACACCTGATTGCGGAGGCCTTCCCAGATCCCGGCGAAGACTTCCCCGATTGTGCCCCAGTTGGCCATGATCAGGCCCAACGGCGTCCAGTTGAAAAGCCCTTGGAGCGCGTCCATCACCGGCACCGTCAAGGCCTTGAGCAGATCCCAGATGGCCGAGAACAACCCGGTCAGGGGGCCCCAGTTGCTGATGATTAAACCCAGGGGTGACCAGGCGAATAACGTCTGCATGAAACCGATGACGGGTGTTGCGGCCGCCACGACCATGTTCCAGAGCGCGCCGAAGAAAGCACTGATCGGCCCCCAATTGCTGATCACCTGCCCCATCGGGGTGAAGGCGAACATCGTCTTGAAGAACTCGGCCATCGGCACAACGATGGGCGCGAGCCGTTGCCAGAGCCCGGCGAAGAACGCCGAGATCGGTTCCCAGTAGGCAATGATCATCCCTGCCGCCAAGGCGATGCCCATGGCGATCAAGCCAATGGGGTTCATCTTCAAGGCCAGGCTGACCACTTCGAGGGCCTGGCTCGCACCGCTGACCGCCGTCTGCATCGCGCTGAACGCCACGGCGCCGGCAGCCAGGCCCTGTACCAGTTGCGGGTTGTCCTGCAGCACCTGGGTCACGCCGCCGATCATCGGCTGTAGACCGACCGTCAGCGCATTGACCGCCGGCACCAGCGCCGAACCGAACTGCAACGACACATTGCTGATGGACGTCTTCAATCCCTCCAGGCTCTGTGCCGCTACCTGCGGCGCGGCCGGTGCCTGGACGGCGCTGGCCGCCGCGTTCACTCCAGCAACTTCAGCCTTGAACGCCGCCGCCGACTGGAGTCCTTCCATGAACGGTTTGGCGATGCCACCGTCCGGGAGCAGCCCGGAAATATCCAGGCTGCCGAGGCCGGTCGCATCGAGGTTCTGCTTGAAGCCCTGGACCTTCGCCCGAAGGCCGGCGAGCTTGGGCGACAGCTCGTCGATGCCGGTCAGCAGCACCGCTTTTTTCTCTACCTTTTGTGTGTCTGCCATCACTGCACCTGCTGCATCGCATTGATCCGTTGCGCGTGCTCCAGGGATTCACGGAGCACATCCAATGGCCTGGCCATCATCTGTTCGGGGTCAACCTTCCAGAACCAGGCCAGGTCATAGGCGGCTGCGATCAGGTCGCCGATGGCTGCGACGCCGCACTCATGAAAAAACTCGCGACGGCCCAGCTCAGCGCGTTGAGGTCGGCCAGGTCCAGTTGGTTGACCGACGACGGTGGGATGCCGGCGCAGACCGCGATGTATCTGGCCGCGACGTCCATGTCCAGGCTCACCTCTTCGCTCTTGTCGATCTTGTACGGCAGCGCCTTGATCGCCCGGACTTCCTGCACTGTCGGGCGGCGCAGGGTCAGTTCGTTCAACGGCTCGCCGTGGGCCTCGATGGCCACGCGCAACGTCACGACATCCGTCATTGCCAGGTCCCCTTGATGCCTTCGAATTTCAGCTCGATGGTCGCGTCGTCGCCCTTGGACACCGGCTCTTCCACCAGGTAGGCGCCGGCCAGCACGTAGACCTTGCCGTTGTTGAATTCGCAGGTGACGGTCATGTCGGTGCCGGCCACCAGTTGCTTGAGCGGGAAGTCCGCCGTGTGCAGCGCCGTCACCTTGAAGGACGGGGCGATATCGGTTTCCTTGTAGAAACCCGGCACGACGGTTTCACGTTTGGTGAACATCAGTGGTGCTTCGCAGCCACCGTTGATGGTCAGTTGAGCGCCGTCCACTTTGACGTAGCAGGTGCCCGCAATCAGTTGACCCATGGTGTTTCTCCTTCAAATAAAAAGCCCACACGGGGTGGGCTGGCTTCATGCATTCAAATGCCACAGTCAGGCGGCAGCGTCGTACTGCAGCCGGAATTGGTTGAGCAGCGCGAACACCCGCAGGCCGTTGATGTAGTCCGGCGGGAACAGCACGTTGACCCGGCTCGGATCCTGGCTGTCGCGCTCGACGATCAGGTGTTCGGCGAACAGTTCGGCGTTTTCCACATGGCCTTCCAGCTCGAGCTTGGCGTACTGGGCAATCAGCTCGCCGCGAATGGTGCTCGGGGTCACGATCGGCTGGCCGGCGCCGAAACGGGTGCCGTCGGAGGCCAGTTTGTGGCGACCGTACTTGCTGGTGATCACGCTTTGCAGACGGCGCACGATGAATGCCGACTGGTGCATGGTTTCGCTGTCCAGGTAGGAATTGTCAGCCTGGCCGAAAGCATTTTTCTGATACGTGGTGATGGAACGCTGAATACGCACGTAGCCACCTTCGTAGTAGGCGGTCGCGATGCCGTAGTTGAGCAGCGACTGGCGCTCGGTCAGGGTGAAACGCTCGCTGGCCGGGGCCGGATCCAGGCCTGGCAGGCTGCCGCTCTGGGTCGGACGGCTGGCGTCGGCCGAGATGAACACGGCGGTGCGGGCGGCCAGTGCGGCGGCCTGGACCCACGACGGTTGCGGCACGCCCGGCTCCAGGGCCTGGAGGGTCATGTGCTGGTCATTGCGGGCTTGGCCGGCCGCCACCAGGGTGCCAATGGTGCCGCGCTTGGCACTGTAGACATGGCCGAACAACTGCTTGGCCCAGGACCAGCGACCAGTACTGTCGTCCATGACCGCTTGCCAGGTATTCAGGCTCGACAGGTCGGACCACGGCATGGCAATGAACTCGAACGGCTCGTCGCCCAGGGCCGCGACGGCGGCGGTCTGGTCCGGCACGCCAGCGCCACCGGTCATGGGAGTGATGGCCGTGGTCAGGCCCGCAGGGGTGTCTTCGCCGTTGCTCTTGCCCAGGCGATTGAACTGCAGGCTGATGTCGTTGCCGCTGTCACCAGTCCATTTGGCGCTGAGGGTCACCACACCGTCGACGGCCGCAGCGGCCACTGGCAGGTCGGCTGTCGCGTTGACTTTCAAGGCCAGCGCCGTGGCAGCCTGGGCAGCGGTGGCACCGTTGACGATGGCCGCCTGGACACGCACGCCGCCAACGTACAGGTTGAGCATGCCGCTTTCCGTAGCGGTGCCGGTGAGGGTCAGCACGCCCTTGGCGATGGCACCTTCGACGTTGTGCAGCGGCAGGCACCAGATTTCGCCGAGCGGGTCGGTCTTGCGCCAGGTTTCGTACATCGAGGCGAGCATCGAACCCTGCCCGCCGATGCTTTTAGCCAGGGCGACGCTGGAAACCAGCACCAGTTTGCCGACGTCTGCCGAGGCGATGTTGTCGTTGACCTGGCCGACGATCAACCGGCGCATGGCCGACGACGCGCTATTGGCGGCCGAGTTGTCCATCTCGGCATAGAACAGCGGCACACGAATGTCCGCGGGGATGTTGCTGAATCCGATCGCCATTATTTGGCTCCCTGTGGTTTGGCCGCTTTCGCGGCTTTGGTGGTGATATCGCCATCGGCCAGACGTCGACGCCACCAGGCGTTGTCCGGCACTTCACGGCCTTCGAGGGGCAACAGATCGCCCGCTTCCGGGTCCGGTACGACACGGCCCGGGGCCGGCAGCACGGTGATGCGTTTGCTCATGGGGTTACGTCTCCAGAGAAAGTCAGTTCCAGGCGCCCGTCGGGGCCGGGACGTTTCAGGTTGGGGTCCGCCGGGTCGATGGCATCGACCCGCACGGTGGCCCCGGTAAAGGACGACAAGCCGTCCAGTTCACGTTCGTGCCAGCTTTCGGCAGGCTGGCTCGCCAGATTGCGGCCCAGCTGGAACTCGGCGAAAAAGCGCAACCGGAATAACGCTCGGTCGCTGTTGACGGAGATCGGTTCGCTGCCGTCGTATTCGATGCCGCAGTAAGCGGCGCCGGGCTTGAACCCCACCAGCGCACGCCACAACTCGGCTCGCAGGTCGTGCAGCAGATCCAGCGCGGTGGTCGCGTCACTGGCATCGAGCACCAGCACGACGTCGAAACGGTCACGCACTGTTTGCAGGGTGACGTTCTGAGCCGTGTTCCGGCTCGCCACATCGGCAGCCGGCAGGACATAGGCACACGGGGTTTGCGGTGGGGTGCCGGCTTGCAACGAGGCGAGGTCCAGGCCTGCGGCCACCCGATTGGCAAGCGTTGGGCATTGCTCACGCAACTGTGTGAGGATCGGCGTGATCTTCATGGAGAGTGCTCCGGTGATAGGCGAGTGGCTGTCAAAAAACCTGTGGGAGCGAGCCTGCTCGCGATAGCAGTGGGTCACTCGAAACAGATGTCGAATGTGCTTCCGTCATCGCGAGCAGGCTCGCTCCCACAGGGTCTGTGGCGTTCCCGAATGTTGTGTTCGCCAGCAATCCCACAGGGGCTGCGGGGTGCCCGAATGTTGTGTTCGCCAGCGATCCCACAGGGTCTGCGATGTGCCCGAATGTTGTGGCCGCCAGCAATCCAGGGTGGGAGCGAGCCTGCTCGCGATAGCGGTGGGTCAGTCGAAACAGATGTCGAATGTGCTTCCGTCATCGCGAGCAGGCTCGCTCCCACAGGGCAGCGACGATCAGGCCTTGGCGTCCAGGCAGGTTGCGTCGATCTTGCAGCGGTAGCTTTTTTCCCGGTCACCGGTGGCGGTGACCTTGTCGATCGACCAGCGGCCACGCATGAAATCCGGCCAGGTCGGATCCAGCAGGACGATGCCTTCAGCGGACAAGCCCGGGTTGCCTGGGCATTCGATGGCGACCTTGAGGGCTTCGCGCATCAGCCTGCGCACTTCGCCTTCAGCGGCGGCGCGGGCATCGGCTGCGCTCTGGAAATGCTGTCGAAGGATCTTGAACGGCGCGATGCCGCTTTCCTCCACCTGCACCTTGCCGGCCGTCGCATCCCACCAGCGGGTCTTGCAGCCCTGGTATTTCGCCCGGGCGGTTTCATCGAGGACGGCGGAGATAAAGGCGCTATCGCCTGGACGATTGTTCGTCGTCACCGACAGCTTGATCTGCGGCAGAACCTTGCCCGACAGCGACTTCGCCTGACCGCGCCGAGCCAGCACATACAACTCGTTGATCGGTTTGGCGACGGCGTCATGCCGATGGGCCAAGCGCGTCAGGAAGCCCATGTCGGTCTCGTTGGACTGGTCGATGTGCTCGATCTTTATCAGCGACAGGTCCGGCGCCACACGCGGCGAAAACCCGTGTCTGGCGGTCAGCTCACGAAACAGCGCACCCAACGTGGTCGGGCCATGACTGACGGACCGACGCTGCTTGAAGCCGGTCTGATCCGCCGCACTGAACGGCGCCGCCATGGCCACCAACGTCAAGCGCAGGGGAAACAACGTCGGCGTGCGCCGGGTAATGACGAACTCGCCCTTGTCCACCAGCCCCGACTCCAGGTAACCCACCCGCAGGCCGATTTTTCCGCCGAGGCTGGGCAGCCCTTCAAGCCCGTCCAGACTGATGATGAGGGTCAGCTGATCAGACTCGATCCCCGCCGCGTCGACGTGCGTCCAACTGAGCAATCGCTCATTGAGCAGTGGCGCGTTCGCCCCGTAGATTTCCACTGCTGGCGTGAAACCCAGTGACATGTTGCCTCCTTAATCCCAAGCCGATACCGGTGCCGGTGCAACGGGTTTCAGATCCACTTCCGGCAAGGCAACCCACACCCCCGCCGGTAGCACCGGGCCCCATTCGGCAAGCCCGGGATTGAGCAGCCAGAGCGCTTGCTCGGTGGCATCGTCACAACACTCAAGCTCGCGGTACAGCAACAGATTCACCGAATCACCGGCGATACTTCGAACCCTACGCATTGGCGAACTCCGTCAATTCAATCACCCAGCCAACCACCATCGCGGTGCCGTCATCGATGATCTCGGTCTGGGTTTCCGAGACCTTGTTGATTTGCCACAGCCCCCAGTTGCGCCCGATGCCATCCACCAATGGCACAGGCACGCGCAAGGCCTGCAATGCACGCAGCTCATCGAGCCGATCCATGGCGGTCGCGTACATCGACTTGCCCGTGATGGTCAGCCCTTGCAGGCCTTGACCGACCTGGCTGGACTTGGGTTTGCTGGTGAGGATGTCGATGCTCTTCCAGCCACCATCCGAGGTGCGTACCAACGAGTGGTAGGCGAAGTTTCTCGACAGCCCGAAAATGAAACTGCCGAGTGCCATTTGCTGACGCATCACGTACCTCCGTCGGTCAGGGCCGCGTCACTGCGCATGGCCAGTGAGTTGGGCTGGGTTGTCAGGCCGAACTGGCCGGTAATCTGCTGCACCACCAGATTGGCCAACTGGCTGGCGCTGGCCTGGTCCTGACCGTTGATGTAGATGTTCGCGGTCATGGTGTTCTGTTGGCTGCTGGTCTGGGTATTGGTCAGGTCTTTGCTGACCTGTTCCGGGGCGTCGAGTTTGTCGGCGGGCGCGGCCAATTTTTCACCCAGCCACTCACCGCCCCAACTGCCTGCCATGCCGCCCAGCAAACCACCGATCACGCCCCCCACCGCTGTTCCCAGGATGGGCACCACGCTACCGATCGCCGCGCCAGCGGCGGCACCGGCGTAGGTACCCGCGAGCCCGCCACCGGCTGAGCCCAACGCCCCGCCGACCGCTTTGTCATCGCCCTCTCGCAAGCCTTTGGCGAGATCGTAGCCGGCACTGAGCAACATCAGCGGCGCGGCGCGCCGGGTGACCGCCGAACCCATCCTGGCGGCGCCCAACAAACGGCTCTCGCTCGTCATGGACGGTACCCGGGTGGAGGCTGACTTACCGACACTGCCTTTGGATTTCCTGCCCTTGCGACGCCGCTCCGGCGAATCAACCGGTAGATCTTCCACCTCGGGAATCTGGCGAGCACCGGCCAGCGCCAGGAGTTTCGTCGCGGCAGCCGTAATGGCTGAAACCATCGCGACCTTGATCTCGGCGCCACGTGCCAATGCCAAGGCCCCTGCGAGTACCAGCAATCCCGCAGTCGCTTTCGGTTGGACCTGGGCCACTTCGCTCAGGCCATCGGCCAGGGCGCCAAGCGACACCATGACGCCATCGGTCAACGGCGCCAGGGCATTGCCGCCCTCAGCGAGCATTCGGTTCTTGCTGGCATCCAGCGCATTGAAGCGTCCTTGGGACGTGTTCCCCAACGCCTCGGCGGTGGCCGCCAGCGAGCCGTTGAACTTCGGCAGCGCTCCATCAGAGGTGCGTTCGGACACCAAGGTAAACGCTTTCTGAACGCCTTCCGGCTTCTTCAGCAGTTCCAGAATCGCTGCGTTGTCACCAAACAGTGTCTTGGTCAGCGCTTGTTGTTCTTGCGCAGGTTTCTGCTTGAGGGCTTCCAGCACCTGGCTGATCGTGCCGGCTGCGTCGTTGCGCAAGCCGTTGGCGATCACGGCAGGATCAAACTTGGGGTTCAGCTCCGCCCAAGCCTTGCGTTGCTCCGGTGACGCCGCGTTGCCCTGGGCCAATGCCGTGGTGAAACCTTTTGCCGCTTCACCGGCATCCGCCTTGCTCACGCCACTGTTCAGGAACGCCGCCGCGAGGGCGGCCACCTGTTCCGGGGTCATCCCCGCGGTGAGGCCCGCCTCGCCACTGCGTTGCAGCACGGCGCCGATATCGGCCGCCTTGACATTCAAGCCGCTGTTGCCGAGGTGATTGGTCGCGTCCGCCAGCGTCTGGCGCTGCCCCCGATCCAGGTTCATCGAGTTGCGCCAACCCAGCAGCATCTCGCTGGCGGCCTTGACGTCGAGATTGAAGGCCGACGCCGCCACTGCGCTGTCGCGAGTGAAGTTCAGCAGTTCTTCCTGCCGCTTGACCGGGTCGGCACCCTCGCCAATGCCCGCCTTCGCCGCCGCCAGTTCGACCTGGACCAGTTGCACCGCGGTTGCCCCGCTTGGTGCAACCTGTTTGTCGGCGGCCATTTTCAAGTTGGCTTGCGACAGCTTCTGCAACTCGGCCGTACCCAGCTTCAGCACCTGGTTAAGCTCAACCATCGCCAACTCGGTGGCCATCGCAGACTTGAGCAGATCCGGCGGCGCCTGCTGGTCAACTTCGGCCTTGAGCTTCGACTTCGGCTCACTGCTGGCCGCCGGCACCGAGGCGCCGGCCTTGAGCAGCGATTGCTGCGTCGACAGGGCGACATTCAACGCGGTCAGCACTTCGCGCAACTTGACCTGCTCCGACACCAGCAGGCGGATGTCGAGACTGGCCGTGCTCAGGGCCAGGTTCAGCCCCGATGTTTCAGACACGCTACCCAGTGACGGCAACTCGATGCTGGCCGCACCCGACAGCGAATACTTACTCTCTGCCATCCCGCTCTACTCCTGTTTCACGCCAAGGCGATTGATCGCAATGTCGTAACGGCGCAATGCCTTGCCGGCGTCCCATTCCAGAATCTCCGCCTCACTTACCGGGTAAATGAGCGGCACCACATCGAGGATCACTTCGATGTCGCGCTCCGAAAGAAGTCCGCCGGTTTGTTTAAAAAATCGTCGATGCGCACCTGCAGTTGCGTCCAGTCGGGCACGGTCAGCCGGTCCAGATCGGGCAGCATCAGGCCGGTGCAGTGAGCGGTGATGAACTCGGCCCGCTCCTTGGCCGTCTTCAGTTTTTTCATCGCCTTGGTGGCCCGCAGCACCGGCATTTCCAGGGTCAGCGAGGTCAGGCTGCGACCGGCCACGTCGATCGGTTGCAGCAGTTGCACTTGATCGGGATCCTCCACCGCGCCGTCCGTGTGCCCCAGGAAGTGGGAGGCCGGGCGTGTGGACATCTCATGCACGTACTGGGCGATGCTCACGTAGTCCGGGCGCTTGAGCTGATCCAGCTCCTTGACCGAAAGGCCGGTGGCCAGTTTGGCCAGCTCGAAGAACTGGTCGTCCTCATCGTCGCCGGCACGGGCCAGGGCGTCTTTTTGCGCGGCGTAGAACAGGGGGTTGAGTTGCAGCTGATCGATCTGCGATCCGTCGTCACCGGTGATAGGTGACAGCAGAATGTGTTGGGGAGGCGTCCAGGACATGAATCAATTCCTTGGGTGAATGTGGGCCCCTTGTGGGAGCGAGCCTGCTCGCGAATGCGCCAGTACTTTCAGCATCAAGGTGTCTGGCACACCGCTATCGCGAGCAGGCTCGCTCCCACAGGGACTGTGCTCATCTGAGGCTTAAGGCAACAACACCGCACGGCGCGCATCGCCGAGAATGTCGACGCCGTTGAGCACGAACTTCTGGGTGCGCACGTCGATGTCGATCACCGGAACGCCGTTCTCCAGGCGGTTGTAGGTGCGGCACGACAGCTCAAGGTTGGTCTTGGGTTTCTCCCCCATCTTCAGCGCGGTCTCTTCCAGGGATTTCAGCTTGCCGCCGACGGTGTGGTAGGTGAACCAGGTATTGCCATCCTGATCCTGGCCGGCTTCCCGCACGTTTAGCAGGATGTCGTCACCGACACTGACGCCCAGCGCCAGCATGATTTCCGGGTCGACACCTTGCAGGCTGAGCTTGGCGTTGAGGGCCTTGCCGCCCTTGGCCATTTCCTCGGTGATGAAGCGCCCGCCGCGCATTTCTTCCATGTCGAATTCGATCTTCGGCGGGGTGAATTCTTCCACGGTCGCCGACAACGGCAGGCCTTGCAGGGTGGCCGCGATGGCCTGTCTTACGCGGTTGGTAAACATTAGAGAACGTCCTCCAGGAACTGCTCGATGATTTCATCGCGGGCGTTGAGTTGATAAATCATGTGTTCGTTCGGCGCGTAGCGGCCGTAGTCGATCACCACGTACCAGGTGCCGTTCTTGTACTTCTCGACACTGTTCAATTCCGGATGCAGGTACACGCTGCCGCCCGGGATGGTTTCGTCGGCCACCAGGGTTTGCAGCCAGTCGTTGATGCGCTTGACCTCCTGGTCCATGAACGATTTGGTGAGGTTCTTCGCCATGGCTTTCTGGCCGGCCTTGACCAGCTTGCGGCTGATCGCATCTTCGAGGCCGACGTAGCTGATGAACTTGCCGGTGATGGAGCGGTTGCCCAGCAGCGAGAAGCCGCCGAGGATGGTCCGGGCGTAGTAGCTGATGCCGTAGCGGTTGAGCAGGTCGCCCTCGGTGGAGGTGTCGAGGATGTTGTATTCCACGGTGCGCGAGACGTCCTCGGCATAGGTCACCTGGTTACCCGGGCTTTCCCATTGCTTGACCTTGGCGAGCGCGGCGATGGCCAGGCTCGACGGCGCCAGGAAGACATTCTTCTTCGCAGCCTTGGAGTACACCGCCGGCATGTTGTGCACCACCAGGCAACGGTCGAAACCGAGATCGGCGCCGCCCAGCTCCTGGCTGTAGGTCACTTGATCGGCAACCGCGGCATCCTTGCCGTCGAGCACCACACGGGCCTTGATGCGCTTGCCGAACGAGGCGAACTCGCTCGCCACCGCCTTGACGCCGGTGAAGCCCGGCGCACCGATGATGGTCAGGTCTTCAGCCACGCCACTCAAGGCCGCCAGGCCCAGCTTGCGGCCGGTCTGCGCTTCGATGCCGCCGATGACGTTGTTCTGCGTGTCGGCCGGGGTCGCGCCCTCTTCGACGATGACCACGTAGACCGGCACCTTGACCACTTTGAGAATCTGGAACACCGCGTGGTACAGCGTACCGGCCTCAGTGCCGGTCGGATCGAGCAACGCCTGGGTGGTGAAGCTGTTGATGCGGAACGGGGCATTGCGCGGAATCAGCGGATCCGCCTTCGGCGCGGTGCCGACCAGCCCGATGACATTGTCCCCCAGGCCACCCATGGCCTCGGGAGATTCGGTGGCATTGACGGTAATGCCGTTGTGCTCGAAGTTCAAAACCTCAGCCATGGTTATTCAGCCTTCTTGGCAGCGGCCTTTTTGGCCGGTTGGGATGTAGAGGCCGCATCGGCAGCCTCGGTGTTTTTCAGCGCCAGGCGACCGGCGCTGCGTAGGGCGCTGGCCTCGACGTCGAGCAGGTCGAGTTCCTGGCCGATGGTCGACCAGTGGCCGCCACCGGTGGGGAATGGGACGAGTACGGTGTAGGTTTGGCGTAGTGCCATTGGGTTTCTCCAGATACGAAAAAGCCCCTTCGGGAAGGGGCTTTCAGGGTTTGACGGGAAAGAAAACGCCCCGGCGGTGCGGGGCGTTTATTGGGGTTGCTCGGCGATCCAGTCGGGTTGTACCGGACGGAACTGCTCGGCGGGAAACGCCTGCTGTTCCGGCCAATCGCGCAGCGTCTGCATATAATCCAGCAACCCCGAAAATTGTTCCGACGTGATCGAGGGCGGCCGACTCAGTTCCCGCTCGTCTCGGTGCCGGTCACGAATCCATTGCACCCGCAGAATTTCAAAGTTGCGCCAAGCTCTCTCCCTCGCGGCCAGATCTTCGGGGGGCGGATCGATCAGGATCGGCAACCCGTCAGCATCATGGCCGCGAACCTTACCTGGCGCCGGATCTGCCAATACAGCCTGATAATGCTCCTCGGTAATGGGTTTAGCGTCCTCGGGTATTTGCGTATGAAAGCCGTGGAGATAAGTGCAACCGGTAGATTGGCTGTAGAAACGCTTCATGCTCACACTCCAAATGCCCATGCTCGGGAAGGCGCGGTAATTGCCCCCCAGTTGTACAAGTTGACACCCGTGGTTGAAACGGCACCGGGCACGATATTTCCCGCCGAAGTGTTAGAGGAGAACCCAACAGGACAAGCCCCCCCAAAGAGACACGCGGCTCGGAAAGCAATAGGCCAGGCAACAGACCCTGATGCACCCGCTGGAATATTACCGACAGCAGTCCACTGGATAATGAAGCTGAACATCCACGTCGGGAAAATGATGTAGCCGTTCGCGTTAAGGCTGGCGGTTATTCCCCAACGCATTTTTTTTGGCGTGATGAAGGTAGCGTCATCGATCCCGGCATCCGCCTGATTCTGCGTAGCGACCTTGGATGTGCCCTGACTGGTTTCAGTAGCGGGAGCAGCCAACGCAGCAAGCGCGGCGATATCAATGTTTCCCTGATTGATTGGCGCGTTCCAGGCCTTGATGCACCACATAACCGACAAGTTGCGCGGCCGGGTGACACCAGTGCTTCCTGACACCGGCAGCACCGCCGTTGCTGCGTTGTATACGACATCGGCACCGGGATAATCAGCAGCACCAAGACCGTCAAGGCCAAGGTCCGACCGAAGAGTCGTATCTGAACCTGTTGAATGAAGCCCGACTACCGCTGATGATGTGCTTGTAGGGTCGAATGGAACAAGCGACCCTTTTTGAAAACTCCCCAGCACACGCCCGACATCAACACCACGCCCATGATCCCAACCACGTAAAAACTCGCCACGTGACTCAGGCAAGCGAAAATTACCGGCACCTTCGTCCCCCTTGTTGAAAGCTGGGCCGAGGAATGACGCTAAATCAGGGTAAGTGGCGATGCTCTTTACGCTTCCATCCAGTTCCAAAAAACCAGGCGCAAGTTTGTTGACTGGAAATGCCACTACTGTTCCGACCGGCAGCGCCGAAGCCTGGGCAATCATCGACTCGATTTCTGGTTTCGTGTAGGTGTCCTTGATACCGAAACCTGCCAACGTTTCAGGGTTCGATCCGCCAGTTGCACGACCATATTTATCGACTGTCAGACTTCTATAAGTGCCTGCCAAAATACCTGTTCGACCGGCGAGCATTTCAAAACCCAACGCAGTCGTGCCCAGCGTAATCGGACCGTTAGTAACCAGATGCCAAAGCGAATCGCCGTTCGCGATGCCCTCCTCGACCATCACCATCAGACCTGGCGTCACCTTCGCGCTGGTGTTGAAATCAACCGTGCGGGTCCACGCCCCAATGGCCGCAACATAAATGCCGTTATCCTTAGCGGTCGTTTGGGCCGTCACTAGCACCCTCTGACCCGCTACCACAGCAACACCGTCGATTTGCTGCGCACCACTCAAAACGATATTCCCGGTGGTAGCAGCACGAACAGATTGCTTACCGTCCAGCTTGGCCAACTCGTCAGCGAGATAGCTCATCACCCAGGCACGCGTCGCCTTAACCACCGTATCGTCAATCAGCAGTGTCACCAACGCCGCATTACTGGTCTCGAAAATCGACCGGATATAAAACTCTTTCCCCGAACCAGACGTCGCCAACACCGGTTTGAATGACTCCGGATACTTCACAATCGCATACAGAACCCCGGTGTCAGTCCAGATCCCGGCCTCTCGCACGTACCAGCCGCCAACCTCTGGCGGGATGGTCACTTCTGCCAGCAACCAACTCGGGTTGTTCTCATCCTGGAACAGCGCATTGAGTGGCCCACGCCAGACTTCGCGTTTGAGCGCCGTCGCGGTTGCGGCCGGGTTGTAGACCGCCCCGCCGCCGTCACCGACGGAAATCTGCGAAAGCTTGATGGGTGTGCCCGCCGCCTTGCAGGCGGTTTCGTAGGCGATGCCTGCATCGGTGAGCAGGGTGTAATAGTCAGCCATTCAGGCCCCCTGTGGATAAATGGTGGATGTTTCGACGGCGTAGAGCCCGGCAGCCATAAAGGCCTGGCCCGAGGCTTCCAGTCCTTCGATGACAATCGGGTAAACCGTGGTCAGCTCGCCACACAATGTGGCGGCGCCGATGACGTGCTTGCCGAATGCGCTCAAGCCGACCGACACCGTCAAGGTGTCGCGCTCGCTCTTGGCGTCGGCCAGACGGCGGTCGAGACGGGCGTCGATTTCTTCGCTGTAAGGCTGTTCGGTAAAAGCCCTGACGGAAAAGCTGTAAGGCGGACCAACGGGTGTTTGCTCATGCCAGGCGCGAACTTCGGGCATCAGTTGCAGCCCCTTGGCCGCGTTTTCCAGTGCCTTGCGCGTCCCGGCTTGCCGCGCAGTCGGCCAGGCCAGTTCAACGGTCAGACGCTTTTCAGCCTCTGGGGCCGTGGTACTCCACTCGTTGACCCCGCGATCCGCCGCGAGATACGGCAGGAATGCCGGGGGCGTGGCAGCCGGGTTCATCAGCTCGGGAAACGGCGGATCGATCCGTTCGAGCAGCCGGGCAAAACCGATATCCAGTGCCCTTTCCAGCGCAGAGCTGTTCACCGGCAGTAGGGTCGGGGTCGGGGTGTCGTCATTCATAACGTGTCCACCTCAACCTCGACACCCGTGCAATACGGGGCTTGGAAAGCCGTCGTCACAATCGGCGTCAGCGGTTCGAGAATCTGCAGTTGAACCGCACCGGCGCTGTGCAACGTGTAGTCGATCCAACTCGGATCAACCCGGCCTTCCAGGCGATGACACGCCTCGGCGTATTCCTGCAGTTGCCGTTGCGCAGCCGCCCGGGTCAAACCCGAGTCAGGACCTGGATTGATCTTCGCCACGACGCGGATCCTGTAGTTCTTGATCTGCGCGGCTTGGACGATGACGAGGTCCGTTTCCGGCCGCACATCGGGCCGGGCGAAATGCTGGCGAACGCCATCGAGCAGCGACTCGGACGGTGTACCGTCGCCCTCCCGGGAAAGCACCGTCACGGTGACTTCCCCCGGTGCCGTCCGACGTCCGTTGCCATCCTTGACCTGCGCGGCGTGACCGTCCGGGTCGAAGGTGTAGGTGACCGTCACCACGCCCGCCGCAGCGTTTTCCACTTTCACCGCAGGCCGTTCGCCGAGGGTGAAAACCTCGCGGCGATATTGCATGCGGGAGCCGGCCGCCGGGGCATGGGGCGCCAGGTAGTAACGCAGCCGGGCGTCATCATCGCTCTCGTAGACCGGGGCGATAGGTGGGAAAGCCGCCGGGTCACCCGGATCGAGCAGTTGGCGCTCAAGCCCCATGTCCGCAAGACGGGCGTCGAGGTTACTGCCCGTGGCCCACCATGCCAGCATCTGCTTGATACGGGCGTTGTATTTACGCTCGTGGGTTTGCAGCCGCACGCAGAAGGCCTCGAGGGCCAGGGTCAGCAACTCGCTTTCGTTTTCCAGGCTGACCGCAAGCCTGGCCGCGCTGTCGGGCGAGCGGGCACCGACGTACTCGACCACGAAGGTCTTGAACTCGGCGAGCAGATCCTCGAATGCGTCGACGGTGACGATGGCCGGTTCGGCCAATTGGTTCTGGCCGGGTATCAACATGCTCATGTCACCACCTCGAAAGTCTGTTTGCGGTTTTTCCAGATGCCGGCGAAGCGCAGCAGCAATCCAGCGCCTTGGCGGCTGGCGACGATGACTTGCGGCTCGAAGTCGCCGATGCCGTTGTGGGGGTTGTAGAAGGCTTGGGCTGCATGGCTCTGGGCAAGAATCAGCAGGTCATCGCCGAGGTTCTGCCCCAGCAACTGGGTGAGTGCGCAGCCATATAACGGGCGTTTCTGGCGGGTGCCCAAGGGTGTGGTGAGCGCCCGGGTGGCGCGCTGGACGAACTGTGGCCAGTCATCCACCGTGGCGCCGGTGTTTCTATCGATTCCAATCATGGGGAAGCTCTTTATGCAGTGCTTTACGCAGTGCTGATGACACGCCCCTGGTGATCCACCAACGGGCCGCTCAGGTGCACACCGGAAGCGTCGAGCCGGATGCCGACGGCACCCAGTTGCAGGTCGATGGCCTCAGGTGTCATCGCCAGCCGCGACGGGCCGATGGTCAATTCGAGGGATTCACGGGAACCGGTGAATGTCGCCGGACCGTTTTTCCAGTGCAGGACATGACTGGCGTGGTCGTAGCCGCTTTCCGAACCGTCCGGGTAAAGGCGACGGGTCAGCGTTGCCTGTGTCGAGACGGGAGGAAACTGACCACCGTTGAGGCCGAACAAGGCCACCGACTGCCCGCTGCCATCACCGCCGCCATGGTTCAGCAGCAGGCATTGCTCGCCCACGGAGGGAATCCGCGACTCGCTCTGGGCGCCGGCACTCGGGTTGAAAAAGCGGATCGCCGGGGTCAGCAGCTCTCCATGGGCAACCTTGCAGGTGTTGCTGGCCGCATCGACTTCCTGGCAGACGCCGATGCGACAGACACCGTCTGCGCGTCGGTGCAAGTCTTCGAACTCGGTTTCCATCCCGGCCAGGCGCTCGATGATCGGCCCCAGATGCAAGCGTAGAAGCGCATCGAACATGGTTCAGCCCTCGAGTGCGGTGTATTGGTCCGGGTCGTCGATGTTCGACACTTCCCAGGTCCGGGCGAATTTCGGGATGCCCAGCGGGTCCTCCAGCAGCGTCGGACCGAGGTACAGGGTCTGGGTGAATGAAACGGTCCAGGCGCTGTACGGCCGTGTCCCGCCGCTGAACACGGACGCAGTGCCCTCGATATCCGTGGGCCGGCTGCATTGCTCAGCCGACAGATCCCAGCGGTTGTCGACGATCAGGCGTTTCAACTCACAGGCCAGATCGCAGGCCGTCAACCCCATGCCGGGCGAAACGACTAGCATGGAAAACGTCAGGACATGAGCGATACGCCCATCGTTGGCACGGTTCCCTGACGTATCACGTTCGATAGAGATCAATGCCCAAGGCTGATCGCCGGTGTCGTCAAATTCCTGGAGACTCCCGACCTTCAAGCCGGGAAAGGTGGTACGCAGCGTCTCGGCAATGGCGGTAAACAGCTGCGAGGGTTTTTCGATGAGAGTGGGCATTGGATGGCCTCTTTCCTGTGGAACGGCGGCACCGGCTCACTGCTGGTCGGGACGGGAGTCCGCCGGTGGCACTTCACAAACGCCAATCCGCTTGGCGACCCAGCGTTCGTAGAGACCGATGGCCACATCGGCACCGGCCATGGCGGTCAGGCAACCCAGGGCGCAAGCACTCCAGATCGACATGCCGAGGGCATACAGCAGCATGATTGCCGAGACACCGCAGATCACGCAGGCGCCGGAGCGCAAGGCCAGGCGCCGCAACAGCGACCAGCCTCGGGCGCCTTCCTTGTCGGCACGCCACATCTCGCCGGACACCCCGCCCACCAGGGCGAGCAGGATGACCAGCCAGATCGGCATGTCCAGCAACGCTTGTTGCTCGTTTGTCATTCACGCCTCCTGGGTGATTGATGATGGGGGGACGGGATTCAAGACCTCACGTCCGGCAGAGAGGATTTGCTTTGAAGCCTGGCGACGTTTACAGACGCTCAACAATGACGTTGTCGATAAAGGCAAAGTTGACATAGGGGTTCTGCTCGTTCGAGAACGCCAGGGTCGTCAGGGCCGTAGTCGCCGTGAACTCGTAAGTGAAAGTGCCCCATGTAAATGCCTGGGAGTGAGCGGCCGGCGTGTTGAAAGTGGCGGTCTGCCCGGCAACTTTCACCTGGACGACTCCTTCTCCGGAACGATTGGCATACGCCGAGTTACCGGCACTGAAGGTCAATCGATATTTAGCGCCGACATCCGTCGCAAAGTTCTGCTGAATCCCGCCGCCGTTGCCATAGATGGAGTTCGCCAGATCGACAATGACATTGCCGTCAGCTGCCGCAGCCCCTCGGATCGAAGCGGCCGGGTTGAAGTACTCCGCGCCTGACAGAAAAGTCGTCCAACCGGTGATGAAGTTGGTCTTCTGCGGTGTATCCAATACACAACTGTCAGCGCAACCTGGCTGTTCGAAGCTGCCGTTGATCAGTAAGTTCGCCGCGGTGGCGTTGCTTGCGGCGCTGAAAAGAGCGAACGCCAGAAGGGAGGAGGACAGGGTTCTTTTGATGAGATTCATAATAGGTACCTTAAGATTTAATGTTCTGGTTGAGCGGCGGGGACTTCACTCTTAACGAGTGATGAGCATGTCGATACTGGTCGCATCACAGGAGTTATTCGCTTTGCGATCAATGACCAGATAGAGCGATGACGTCGACGTGACTGCGACACTGTTCAACATGAACGTGGTGCTGCCGCCGTTTGCCAAACTGCCGGACTGGAGCACGGTGTCACCCAGGTTGAGCGACCAGCCAATACCATCGCCGCATGCGTTATGCAGGTCGTTGACCCGTCCCAATACGTTGATGTTGCCGGTAACGGGACTGGCCCAACGGAAGATGCTCTGGCTGTTGGTGCCGGGATGCGTCGCCACGTCGCCCTTTTTGAATACGAAACTGGTGCCCGAGCCGGTGAAGGTGAAGCTTTCGTTCGGAATGGAGATCCAGGCACCAGTGGCATCGTCCCGCCAGCAAGTGGTTGGCTTACCGTTGCAAACGCCTGCTTGGAACGCCGGAAAAAGCGTGTAGTTGGCCGAAGCGTTTACCGCCGTCTTGTTCTGCATGAAAGACCACGCAGAACCGGCCGGAGCCTGTTCCGTCATCAAGTACATGTCCCTGGCCAAGTTCCAGGACATGGCTGTATCAGCGCGGCTGTTCAGCGAGACGAAGGACGACAGAAACGCAATCGCCAGTAGAAGCTGTTTGGATAGTTTCATTTGTTGTTACCTCGACGGATGTCATTGAGTACTGGTTGTGCGGTCTACTGCGCACGTTGTTCGCTCAACGGCGATCACTCGAGGCTCAACGGCCTTCACATGATTCAACGTCCCGCATCGGGAACACTTGATCTGGAGTTCGGCGTTCTCGCCCACGCGGGCCAGAAGTCGTTTACAGCTACCGCATCTGAAATCCTTCAGCATTGAAAGCCCTCCATTGGCGGCGGTATGTTTTGAAGCGCCTCACGGCGCAGGCATTCCAAAAAGCCCGGTCGCCCAGGCTTTTCAGTAATGCGCTTGATCTTTCGGCGCGACTGGCGCGGTACGGATCCATTCAAATTGTTCCTCCGGCCGCGGCCCCTGCCCGCCGGATAACTGCTTCTGGTGCTTTACGCTGCACACCCGGGTCAGTTGCCAACCCTCTGAACCGTTGAGGCCGGTTCATCGCTGCCTGTTGATGGAACTAAAGAGCGGTGTTGCCAGCCGGCTTTGTCGAGCGGCTTGGACACAGAATATGCATGTATGCATATACAGTCAATGCGCAAATGCATTTATTTATGCACGGCAAATGCATCAGCGCATTAGCACCCAGCAGGGACAGGGGTTACAGCCCTTTTCAGGGGCGAAAAAAAACCCGCACGACGGCGGGTTTTATCTGACAACGGAGGGGTTAGCGGGCGTACATGCCCCACCAGAAGACATGACCGAGGATGACGATCTGTTCTTCCTGCATGTCCTGGAAGCTGTAGTCTTCGTCCGGATGTTCATCGCGGTTGAAGCTGCGCAGGCGGATCCCGGTAGGCAGGCGATAGAGCTGCTTCACCCGCAGTTGCCCGTTGTGATTGATGGCGTAGAGGTCGCCATCGACAATGTCGCCAATGCCACATTTACCCGCATTCACCCCAACCGTCGCGCCGTCGCGCAGCACCGGCAACATGCTGTTGCCGCGTACCGTCACGCATTTGGCCTGGTCGAACTGCACGCCGTTATGACGCAGGCTGCGCTTGCCAAAGCGCAGGCTGGAGCGCTCGCTTTCCTCGATGACGAATCTTCCTGATCCAGCAGCCAATTCAACCTCACGCAGAAAAGGGACCGACACCTCGTCTTCTTCGACAGGTGTATCGTCGTCCCACAGGCTTATGTCCTTGAGTTCGGAATGCGGCTCGTCGCGGCGGCTGTTGCCGGCAAGCGCGACATCGGCGCGCCCGCGCAACTGGTCGGTGCTCACGGCAAAGTATTCGGCGATCTTCGAGATGTGTTTATCCGAAGGATCGACGATCTTGCCGCTGAGGATCCGCGAGAGGGTGGATTGAGGCACGCCGGTACGCCGGTGAAGCTCCGTGGGGGAGATCCCGTGCTGATCGAGCAATGCTCTTAATACGGTAGAAACGTTGCGTTTTTGCATAACACGCATGATGCTTGTTCTTTTTGCAGAAGACAAATGCTGATTTGCATAAATCGTGCATATGGAGGATGAAACGACTCTTTTTGTACCCGTGGCGAGGGAGCTTGCTCCCGCTGGGCTCTGTAGAAGCTGATGAAGGCTCGGGCCTTTGATCTTTCACTTGGGATTCAAGTGTCTGGGAAAAGATCGCAGCCTCGCTTCGCTCGGCAGTTCCTACAGGGAGCACATCAGCGGGAGCAAGCTCCCTCGCCACAGGGTCCGGTGCGCCCGTTGTGTTGGAAATTTCCCCTACAGCCTCTTGGGAAACTGCCCGATTCCGGTCCTTCAAATATGCGCCACCAGGCTACGTCGCCTTGCGCCTCTGCCTACAACTACGCCAGAATCCGCCGGCTTGTGCACCTTGGATCCAATCGGTAGTTTTGTTCTCGTCACTGCCCATCAGTGATCGGGTTTAGTAGCTCGGTATCCAAGATGTACATCGCTCCATTAAGTCAGGACTCCTATCCTGCATTCAATGGCAGCTGTGCGCAGGGCGCCTTCGGGTGCGCCGGTTTCTTGGATCCCCGGTCTACTAACCTGCGTACAGTTGCCACTCTCTTCGTTTAGTAGCGACTCGGTGGTAGCTCCCACTTCGAGGATCCAAGAAGCATGATTAAGCACACTCCGAATCCCCCATCTACAGACGATCATATCTCCCGCTCCCAGTCAGCCAAGGCGCTCGACGAAGCGGCCACCCGGGCCTTGGACTACTACCTCAAGCCACAAACCGACAAAGAAACATCCGACACACTCGACACCCTTTTCATCATCGCCCCTAACATCGATGCCGAATGCCTGCTCGCCAACCTCAGTGAAACCCTCGCCTCGGCCAATGCCATGGTCAGTGACCTGGCGTTCGATCTGGAAGGCTCGCGGCGGCATATCGCGCTAGGGGTCCAACAAATGATCGAACTGGGCCAACTGCTGGCGAACCGGGCGTTGGATGTGGTTGAGCCGAGGTAAGCATCCATGATGCACACCGAGGTGAAACAGGCTTGATTTGAACAGAAACAAAAAACGCCACTTATATGTCGCCATACTGCTCACTTGAGCAAAACGATGAACCTGTGGCGAGGGAGCTCGCTCCCGCTGGGCTGCAAAGCAGCCCTTTTCTGTGGCTTCGCACCCACACGGGAGCAATCGCCCTCGCTACCACTTTGTCGACTTCCTCAAATGGACAGTATTAGGCATAAAGTAGTCTGGCTTAGCTCGGTTCAGACAGCAGGAATCATCAGAAGGAGTTGGTTGATGACGGAGGACGCCGACGCAGGCAGCCAAATAATGGCACCAGCAGACCACGCCATTAGCGAAGACGCATTGCGCTTCGCTCGGTCCAATAAAAAAGCAATCGCAAAGCGACTCACGGATAAGGTGCTTTATCCACCGGAAGAAGCGCCAGTATCAGTTTTCATGGCAGGTTCCCCAGGAGCAGGTAAAACCGAGGCCTCGATAGCTCTGGTGAATCTATTTGCAGATGCAGCCATCCTGCGCATAGACGCTGATGAGTTACGAAGCGAATTTCCCGCCTACACCGGCGCAAATTCCTGGCTTTTTCAAGGCGCTGTATCGATTTTGGTCGATAAAATTTTGGATCTTGCGTTGGATCAAAGGCAGTCCTTCATCCTTGATGGAACGTTTTCCAACATAGACGTAGCAAGAAGGAACGTAGATCGCTCCTTGAAAAAAGGACGATTCGTACAGATTTTGTATGTATATCAATCGCCGGTGCTCGCTTGGGGATTCGTTAACGCTCGCGAGGCAGCCGAGGGTAGGAGGATCCGTAAAGAACATTTCATCAGGCAATACTTCGCCGCGCGTGACGTAGTGAACGCGCTTAAGCTAGAGTACCAAGGTGACGTTCATGTGGATCTACTGCTCAAACATATCGACAATTCGGGACGACTTTACAAAGCTGGTGTCGATAAAATTGACTACCATATCCCTGAGCAACATACGCGGGCCGATCTAGAGGCCATGCTCGAACCACCATCAGGAGGGCACCTATGATTTCGATCAAGCTAGGCTTGTCCAAAGGAACCAAAAGTACCTTTGCCGATTTTATTCGTAATGCAAAATCGGACCAAAAAAAGCGTATTTATAGCGAGGTTTTGACGGAAGCTACCAAGCAGCAAAACCTGGTGATGATGCAGGCCGAGGCGAAACGAGCCTGATATCAGATTCAAGAGCAGCCCGACCAAGTGTCGGGCTTTTTGTTGCCTGATTTATGCCCAGTCAAAGATTTCCATGCCATAGGATTGAAAAGAAAATGCCTGAGATCAGAAATCCAGTGTGATCAAAAAAATGAAAGACACTCATCCTTGGGTCGCACCAGATCACCCATGTTAACCTTGCGCCCATCGCGGAAAAGCCGGGCCCCTGCCCTTCCTTTTGCCCTACACCTTTCAACGAGCTTGCCTGACACCGATGAATACAGCCGTGAACGACCTGTCCTCCCATACGCCCATGATGCAGCAGTACTGGCGCCTGAAGAATCAGCACCCCGATCAGCTGATGTTCTATCGCATGGGCGACTTCTACGAGATCTTCTATGAGGATGCGAAGAAGGCCGCCAAGCTGTTGGACATCACCCTGACGGCGCGTGGGCAATCGGCGGGCATGGCGATTCCGATGTGTGGGATTCCTTACCACGCAGCGGAAGGTTACCTGGCGAAACTGGTCAAGCTCGGTGAGTCGGTGGTGATTTGCGAACAGGTCGGTGACCCGGCCACCAGCAAGGGGCCAGTGGAAAGGCAAGTGGTGCGCATCATCACGCCGGGCACTGTCAGCGATGAGGCATTGCTGGATGAGCGTCGGGACAACCTGATCGCCGCAGTGCTGGGGGACGAGCGCCTGTTCGGCCTGGCAGTGCTGGACATCACCAGTGGCAATTTTTCGGTGTTGGAAATCAAGAGTTGGGAAAACCTGCTGGCGGAGCTGGAGCGGGTCAACCCCGTGGAGCTGTTGATTCCCGATGACTGGCCCAAGGACCTGCCGGCAGAAAAACGCCGTGGGGTTCGGCGTCGGGCACCGTGGGATTTCGAGCGCGACTCGGCGCTGAAAAGTCTCTGCCAGCAGTTTTCCACCCAGGATCTCAAGGGCTTCGGCTGCGAAAACCTGACCCTGGCCATCGGCGCGGCCGGCTGTCTGCTGGCCTACGCCAAGGAAACCCAGCGCACCGCCCTGCCCCATTTGCGCAGCCTGCGCCACGAGCGCCTGGATGACACGGTGGTACTGGACGGTGCGAGCCGGCGCAACCTGGAGCTGGACACCAACCTGGCCGGCGGACGCGACAACACCCTGCAATCGGTGGTTGATCGGTGCCAGACCGCCATGGGCAGCCGGTTGCTGACGCGCTGGCTGAACCGTCCCCTGCGGGACCTGACGGTGTTGCTGGCGCGGCAGAGCTCCATTACCTGCCTGCTGGATCGTTATCGCTTCGAGCAGCTGCAACCGCAACTCAAGGAAATCGGCGACATCGAGCGGATCCTGGCGCGGATCGGCCTGCGCAACGCCCGTCCGCGGGATCTGGCGCGCCTGCGCGATGCCCTCGGTGCCCTGCCGGAACTCCAGGTGGCGATGACCGACCTCGAAGCCCCGCACCTGCAACAACTGGCTCGGATCACCAGCACCTACCCGGACCTGGCCGCGTTGCTGGAAAAAGCCATCATCGATAACCCGCCCGCCGTGATCCGTGACGGTGGTGTGCTGAAAACCGGTTATGACGCCGAGCTCGACGAGCTGCAGGCGCTGAGCGAGAACGCCGGTCAGTTCCTGATCGACCTCGAAGCCCGGGAAAAAGCCCGTACCGGCCTGAGTAACCTCAAGGTCGGCTACAACCGCATCCACGGCTACTTCATCGAATTGCCGAGCAAGCAGGCCGAACAGGCGCCGGCCGACTACATCCGCCGCCAGACCCTCAAGGGTGCCGAGCGCTTCATCACTCCGGAACTCAAGGCGTTCGAGGACAAGGCGCTGTCGGCCAAGAGCCGCGCCCTGGCCCGGGAGAAGATGCTCTACGAAGCGCTGCTCGAAGACCTGATCAGCCAACTGCCGCCCTTGCAAGACACCGCTGCCGCCCTGGCGGAACTGGACGTACTGAGCAACCTGGCCGAGCGTGCGCTGACCCTGGACCTCAACTGCCCGCGCTTCGTCAGTGAGCCGTGCATGCGCATCAGCCAGGGTCGCCACCCAGTGGTCGAGCAGGTACTGACCACCCCGTTCGTGGCCAACGACCTGAGCCTGGACGACAACACCCGCATGCTGGTGATCACCGGCCCGAACATGGGCGGTAAATCCACCTACATGCGTCAGACCGCGCTGATTGTGCTGCTGGCCCACATTGGCAGCTTCGTACCGGCGGCGAGTTGCGAACTGTCCTTGGTCGACCGCATATTCACCCGGATCGGCTCCAGCGATGACCTGGCCGGTGGGCGTTCCACATTCATGGTGGAAATGAGCGAAACCGCGAACATCCTGCACAACGCCACCGAACGCAGCCTGGTGCTGATGGACGAAGTCGGACGCGGCACCAGCACCTTCGACGGCCTGTCCCTGGCCTGGGCAGCGGCCGAACGCCTGGCGCACCTGCGGGCCTACACGCTGTTCGCCACCCATTATTTCGAACTGACGGTGTTGCCGGAAAGCCAGCCGCTGGTGGCCAACGTTCACCTCAATGCTACCGAGCACAACGAGCGCATCGTGTTCCTGCACCATGTGCTGCCCGGCCCGGCCAGCCAGAGCTACGGCCTGGCAGTGGCACAGCTGGCGGGGGTGCCGGGCGAGGTGATCAGCCGCGCCCGCGAGCACTTGAGCCGCCTGGAAACCTCCAGTCTGCCCCACGAGACACCACGCCCGAGCAAAGGCAAACCGGCCGTACCGCAGCAAAGCGACCTGTTCGCCAGCCTGCCCCATCCGGTGCTCGATGAACTGGCCAAACTCGACCTGGACGACCTGACACCACGCCGGGCGCTGGATTTACTCTATGCATTGAAGACACGGATCTAACGCACAGGCGTTCAAGCTGTTAGAATCGCGCGCGGTTTGGGATGCTGCGGACTATTAGCCTGGTCCGCTCCCAAGCCTGGCGACCCCACCGTGAAGAGGGATCCGCTGCCGCCGCCTGAGGAGAGAATTAGAAATGACCTTCGTCGTCACCGACAACTGCATCAAGTGCAAGTACACCGACTGCGTAGAAGTCTGTCCGGTGGACTGCTTCTACGAAGGGCCGAATTTCCTGGTCATTCACCCGGACGAGTGCATCGACTGCGCCCTGTGTGAACCGGAATGCCCGGCAAACGCCATTTTCTCGGAAGACGAAGTGCCGTCCGGCATGGAGAACTTCATCGAGCTGAACGCCGAGCTGGCGGACATCTGGCCGAACATCACCGAGAAGAAAGATGCGCTGCCGGACGCCGAAGAGTGGGATGGCAAGCCAGGCAAGATCGCAGACCTCGAACGCTGATTATCTCCGCGCTCTTCAAAAAGGCCCTTTGCGGGCCTTTTTGCTTTTCTCCAGGCAAAAAAAAAGGGGCGGTTTGACCCGCCCACATTTTTTCCCTAATCCCTTTGATCCTTTTCATCGTCCTGATGAATCGCGTCCTGCGATGTCCTTCCCCATCGTCCGTGACGGGTGTGTCTGTCCGTCGACACAGGACTGATATTAGTGTTTTCCCCAGCGAGTGCAATTGGCCAAAAGCCCTCGGCGCGCCTTGTCATACGTTGTTCATCAAACAAAATAACCAACAAAATCATATGATTACGAAAATATAACGGCCTTTATGGTCAACTGTCCCGGCAATGACAGACCGAACGCTTACGCAACACTAGGCAAAAGCTTACAAGCCGAACCTAAAAATAGAGTAGGACCGGAAAAACGGTCCCCCAGAAACGGAGAAGCCCCGAACCAGTCGGGGCTTTTCCTGTCGCACTTGCGCGGGTATTACTGGAACAGCGACTCGCTCGACAGGCCATTCTTCTCCAGGATCTCGCGCAGACGCTTGAGGCCCTCGACCTGAATCTGCCTCACCCGCTCGCGGGTCAAACCGATTTCCAGGCCTACGTCCTCCAGGGTGCTGCTTTCATGGCCACGCAGGCCAAAGCGGCGGATCACCACTTCCCGCTGCTTGTCCGTCAACTCCGAAAGCCATTGGTCGATGCTCTGGGACAAGTCGTCATCCTGAAGCAGTTCGCAAGGGTCCGTAGGTCGCTCGTCAGTGAGAGTGTCCAGCAGGGTCTTGTCCGAGTCCGGCCCCAGGGAGACGTCCACCGAGGAAACCCGCTCATTGAGCCCAAGCATGCGCTTGACCTCGCCTACCGGTTTTTCCAGCAGGTTGGCGATCTCTTCGGGGGAAGGCTCATGGTCGAGCTTCTGGGTCAGCTCGCGGGCGGCCCGCAGGTAGACGTTAAGCTCCTTGACCACATGAATCGGCAACCGGATGGTGCGGGTCTGATTCATGATCGCCCGTTCGATGGTCTGGCGGATCCACCACGTGGCGTAGGTCGAGAAGCGGAAACCTCGCTCGGGGTCGAATTTCTCGACGGCGCGAATCAGCCCCAGGTTGCCCTCTTCGATCAGGTCCAGCAGCGAAAGCCCACGATTGACGTAGCGTCGGGCGATTTTCACCACCAGGCGCAGGTTGCTTTCAATCATGCGTTTTCGACCGGCCGGGTCGCCGCTTTGCGACAGACGCGCAAAATGGACTTCTTCCTCGGGGGAGAGCAGTGGCGAGAAACCGATTTCGTTGAGGTACAGCTGAGTGGCGTCCAGCGCCCGGGTGTAATCGATGTACTTATGTTGTTTAAGTGAAGCGGAGTGTCTGGATTTGGCACGAACGGAAGGAGGAGACGCTCCCTCATCATTCGACATCGAATCCATAGCGATGCCGGTCTCCATCAGGAGAACCTCATCGTCGATGTCAAACTCCGGCACTTCTTTACTGAGAGCCATTGTTATAGTCCTTTGGTGAGTTCGACCTCAAGCTCGAGCGACGCCTTTATCCTTGGCAACGCTGGAGCCTGTTCCCTCTACGTGACGGAACAGGCTGACAACCAAATCAACGACGTGGCAGGAATTGCAGTGGATCTACCGGTTTACCTTGTCGGCGAATCTCAAAGTGCAGTTTCACCCGGTCTGTACCCGTTGACCCCATTTCGGCAATTGTCTGTCCGACCTTGACCTGCTGCCCCTCCCGAACCAACAGCCTGCGGTTGTGACCGTAGGCACTGACGTAGGTATCGCTGTGTTTGATGATCACGAGTTCGCCGTAGCCCCTCAAACCACTCCCGGCGTACACAACCGTGCCATCAGACGCGGCTAAAACAGGCTGTCCCAAATCCCCGGCGATATCAATTCCTTTATTCAAACTACCGTTTGAAGAGAATTTTCCAATGAGAACGCCATTAGAAGGCCATCCCCAGCCAGTCGGGGCGGGGCCTGCCGCAGGCATGGGAGCAGGGGCCGGTTTGTTCGCGACGGACGGTACTGTCGCCGTCGCAACCCCGCTGGGCCGGCGAATGACCGTGGTTTTACTCGACGATGAAGGCGTCGAATCCGACTGCGTGACGACCGCGGTAGGCGTTGAACCGCTGCGCCCGTCGAAGCGAATCGTCTGACCTGGATGAATCGTATAAGGCGCAGGAATGTTGTTCCGTGCTGCGAGGGACTTGTAGTCCCAACCATAGCGAAAAGCGATGGAAAATAGCGTATCGCCGCGACGGACTACATACTGGCCGGTCGTTACTGTAGGACGTTGCGGTGCAGCATTGTTGCGATCGACAACCCGGACATTACCCGACGGTGTACTGGAACAACCGACCAGCAAGGTGCTCAAGACAAGGCCAGTCACCAGGCGCTGAAAGCTCGTGATACCCATACGCTGCGCAATGACTGTGAGACTCACCCGCCGCTCCCTTTGTGGTGGCTGAAAAATTGGAACCTGCCTGCCCAGGCAGACACGATGCACATATAACGGGGCGCGACCGCGCCTCTATTAATGAAGCGCCAAGCACTGTCGCACACGTTTGCTCGACGCCATTGAGTCCTGTTCGGCACCTGGGTGCCGGTGTAAGACACAACCCACGCCTCGGAATTCAGCGTCTGTTTATAAATGCTCAGGCCAATGGCCCGTTGAGCAGCGGCACGAACCGCACTGCCCCCAGGACGTGCCGTGAGAAGCCGTGTTCTTCGCGCACGATCAACATCAGCTGCTGGACCTCACCGGAACCCACCGGAATGACCAGCCGCCCACCGGGGGCGAGTTGATCCAGCAGGGCCTGGGGCACATCGGTAGCCACCGCCGTGACGATGATGCCGTTATACGGTGCCAGCGCCGGCCAGCCTTCCCAGCCATCGCCCCAGCGAAACACCACGTTACGCAGGTTCAGTTCAACCAGACGCTCCTTGGCGCGGTCCTGCAACACCTTGATCCGCTCTACGGAAAACACCCGCTCCACCAGTTGCGACAACACGGCCGTCTGGTAGCCCGAACCGGTGCCGATTTCCAGCACCTTGTCCAACGGCCCCGCCTCCAGCAGCAACTCGCTCATGCGGGCCACCATGTAAGGCTGGGAAATGGTCTGGTTGTGGCCGATCGGCAATGCCGTGTCTTCGTAGGCGCGATGGGCCAGGGCTTCATCGACGAACAAATGCCGAGGCGTGCGGCGAATCACTTCCAGCACCTGGGCGTTGGACAGGCCTTCTTCGTAGAGCCGCTGGATCAGTCGTTCGCGGGTGCGCTGGGAGGTCATGCCGATTCCGCGGCGCAGCATATCGTCTTGCTCACGCATCAACGCAGCCCCTCCAGCCAGCCATCGAGGCTTCGAAAGGCATCGTTGAAGGTGCGGTCGAGCTGCAACGGGGTGATCGAGACATAACCCTGCATCACCGCATGGAAATCGGTGCCCGGCCCGCCATCCTCGGCATCACCGGCGGCGGCGATCCAGTAACCGGCCTTGCCTCGCGGATCGACCACGTGCATCGGCTTTGCGGCGCGGGCACGGTGGCCCAGGCGCGTGAGCTGGATGCCACGGATGTGATCGAGGGGCAGGTTCGGAATATTCACGTTCAGTACCGTGCGCGGCGGCAGGTCCAGCTCGCCATGGGCCTCTACCAGCTTGCGGGCGAAGTAGGCAGCGGTGGGCAGGTTATCGACCTGCCGGGACACAAACGAAAAGGCAAACGACGGTTGCTCCAGGAAGCGACCTTCCAGGGCGGCGGCGACCGTTCCGGAATAAAGCACGTCATCCCCCAGGTTCGCGCCCAGGTTGATGCCCGAGACCACCATGTCCGGCTCACGCTCCAGCAACCCGTGGATGCCCAGGTGCACGCAATCGGTCGGGGTGCCGTTGAGGCTGATGAAACCGTTATCCAGATAGCAGGGGTGCAACGGACGGTCGAGCGTCAGCGAGCTGCTGGCGCCGCTTTTGTCCTGGTCCGGGGCGATCACCACGCACTCGGCAAAATCCGCCAGCGCAGCATAAAGCGCGGCAAGACCGGGTGCTGTCACCCCGTCGTCGTTAGAAATCAGAATACGCATGGGCTGTCCGTCTGCCCCACCGGCACCAGATCGACGAGTTCGCGCACCAAGACAGTGGCGAAACATCCGGCCGGCAGGACGAATTCCAGTTGCAGAATGTCAGGCGAGGGATAATGCCACGACAGCCCGCCAATGGGCAGTCGCAGGATGCGACGTTCGTGATTCATCCCCGCGTTTATCAACCAGTCCCGCAGGTCGGCTTCGCCTTCGGCGACGGCCTGCTCAAGGTCATGGGTCGCACCGGCGGCAGGCGAAGGCCCCGCCCCCCACTGCGGCCCGGTCGGATGCAGATCGAGAATCGCCAGGCGCGGATCGCTGCATTCAGCTTCGCCGGCTGGGAAAAAGCTGCGGCTGTCGGTGAAGGCCAGCAAGTCACCCACCTGCGCCTGCTGCCAGGTCCCGTCGGCGACCCGTGCCGCCAATACCTGGTTGAACAGAAAACTACGGGCCGCCGACAACAGCCGCGAGCGCACATTGCGCTGCTCCGGCAAGGCCTTGCGTGCAGCCCACCCACGAGCATCAACGACATTGCCGCCGTCATGACCAAAGCGCTGGGCGCCGAAATAGTTGGGAATGCCCTGCTGGATGATCTGTTGCAGGCGCGCGTCGATAGCCGCCGGATCACCCTTGAATTGGGTCAGGCGCAAGGTGAAGCCATTGGCCGAGTGCGCGCCACGTTGCAGCTTGCGCTTGTGCCGACCGGTCTTGAGGATCTTCAGCGTGTCGTTCTCTGCCGCCGACAAGTCCGGATCGGCCTTGCCCGGCAATTGGACGCTGAACCATTGCCGGGTCAGGGCCTGACGATCCTTGAGCCCGGCGTAGCTGACGGTGCGCAACGGCACGCCGGCGGCCTTGGCAATTCGCCGGGCCGCCTCCTCGGTGTTCAAGCCGCGCTTTTCGACCCAGATCCATAGATGCTCGCCATCGCCGGTCAACGGGATGTCGAGCACTTCATCGACCTGGAAATCTTCAGCGGTGGCCTTGAGCACCGCACTGCCCAGCGACTCGCCATAGGCACGCGGCCCCAACAATTCCAGTTCGGTCATGGGCGCAGCAACAAGGCAACGGAATGGACGGCAATGCCTTCTTCGCGGCCGACAAAACCCAGCTTTTCGGTGGTGGTGGCTTTCACGTTCACCTGGTCCAGCTCAACTTGAAGATCCTCGGCAATCAATTGACGCATGGCCTCGATGTGCGGCGCCATTTTCGGCGCCTGGGCGACAATGGTGTTATCGACATTGCCGACTTTCCAGCCCTTGGCGTGGATCAGCGAAACCACATGGCGTAACAGCACACGGCTGTCGACGCCCTTGAACTGCGGATCGGTGTCGGGGAAGTGCTTGCCGATATCGCCCAGGGCCGCCGCACCGAGCAATGCATCGCTCAGGGCGTGCAGCAGGACATCACCGTCAGAATGCGCGAGCAAGCCGAAGCCGTGTGCGATACGCACGCCGCCCAGCGTAATGAAATCGCCTTCAGTGAAACGGTGAACATCGTAGCCGTGGCCAATACGCATAAAAAAACGCCCTGATTGCTGTCAGGGCGTGATTCTACCTGCATTACACGTTTAGAGCGCGTGCATGATGTTGCAGATGGTCACCAATGAAACTGGCGATGAAGTAGTAGCTGTGGTCGTAGCCCGGTTGCAGGCGCAACTCCAGCGGATGACCGGCGGCCTTCGCCGCCTGCTGCAAGGCTTCGGGCTTGAGCTGGTTGGCCAGGAAATCATCGCGATCGCCCTGGTCCACCAGCAACGGCAGCTTCTCGTCAGCCTCGGCAATCAGCGCACAGGCATCCCATTCACGCCATTTCGAGCGGTCTTCGCCCAGGTAGCGGGAGAAGGCTTTCTGACCCCATGGGCAATCCATCGGATTGTTGATCGGCGAAAAGGCCGACACCGAACGGTAACGTCCCGGGTTGCGCAAAGCGCAGACCAGCGCGCCATGGCCGCCCATGGAATGACCACTGATGCTGCGTTTGTCCGACGCCGGGAAATGCGCTTCAACCAATGAAGGCAATTCCTGCACCACGTAGTCATACATCCGATAGTGCCGCGCCCAGGGTTCCTGCGTCGCGTTCAGATAAAACCCCGCGCCCAGGCCGAAGTCCCAGGCGTTGTCCGGATCACCCGGCACGTCGGCGCCCCGCGGGCTGGTGTCCGGCGCAACGATGATCAGCCCCAACTCGGCGGCCATGCGCTGGGCACCGGCCTTCTGCATGAAGTTCTCGTCGGTGCAGGTCAGCCCGGACAACCAGTACAGCACGGGCAACTTGCCGCCCTGCTCGGCTTGCGGCGGCAGGTACACGGCAAACACCATGTCGCAACCCAGCACTTCGGAGCGGTGCCGGTAACGCTTGTGCCAGCCGCCGAAGCTTTTCTGGCAGGAAATATTTTCAAGACTCATCGCATTTCAGCCCCAAGCCTCAAGCTGCAAGTGAAGCGTCGTGCCCACTTGCGGCCTGCCGCTTGCCGCTGCTCCTTAGAAATGAATGACGGTGCGGATGCTCTTGCCTTCATGCATCAGGTCGAACGCCTTGTTGATATCTTCCAGGCCCATGGTGTGGGTGATGAAAGTATCCAGCGGGATCTCGCCCTTCTCGGCCATTTCCACATAGCTGGGCAACTCGCTGCGACCGCGCACACCACCAAAGGCCGAACCGCGCCAGACGCGTCCTGTCACCAGTTGGAACGGACGGGTGGCGATTTCCTGGCCAGCACCGGCCACGCCGATGATTACCGACTCGCCCCAGCCCTTGTGGCAGCATTCCAGCGCGGCACGCATCAGTTGCACATTGCCGATGCACTCGAAGGAAAAGTCCACGCCGCCGTCGGTCATGTCGACAATGACTTCCTGGATCGGACGGTCGAAGTCTTTCGGGTTGACGCAATCGGTGGCGCCCAACTGCTTGGCGATCTCGAATTTGGCCGGGTTGATGTCGATGGCGATGATGCGCGCCGCCTTGGCCTTCACGGCACCGATCACCGCCGACAGGCCGATACCGCCCAGGCCGAAGATGGCCACGGTGTCACCCGGCTTGACCTTGGCGGTATTGATCACCGCACCAATACCGGTGGTGACGCCGCAACCCAGCAGGCAGACCTTTTCCAGGGGCGCTTCCTTGGGGATTTTGGCGACGGAGATTTCCGGCAACACGGTGTACTCAGAGAACGTCGAGGTGCCCATATAGTGGAAAATGGTTTCGCCCTTGTAGGAAAAACGCGAAGTACCGTCCGGCATCAGGCCCTTGCCTTGGGTGGCGCGGATGGCCTGGCAGAGGTTGGTCTTGCCCGACTTGCAGAATTTGCACTGGCCGCATTCCGGCGTGTACAGCGGGATCACGTGGTCACCCACCGCGACCGAGGTCACGCCCTCGCCGATGGCTTCGACGATTGCACCGCCTTCATGGCCCAGGATCGACGGGAAGATGCCTTCCGGGTCGGCGCCCGATAAGGTGTAGGCGTCGGTATGGCAGACACCGGAAGCCACCACGCGCAACAGCACTTCACCCGCCTTGGGCATGGCGACGTCGACTTCAACGATTTCCAGGGGTTTCTTGGCCTCGAAGGCAACGGCCGCGCGCGACTTGATCATCCGGTCTCTCCATCAAATAAAAACAAGACCGGGAGTGTAATCCGCCTCAGGACGATGAATAATCAAGCCAAAAGCAAAACATTATTGCTGTATAGGGATAATCCTTCATGTCCGATAACCGCTGGGAAGGAATCGACGAGTTCGTCGCCGTGGCCGAGTGCAGCCAATTCACCGCCGCGGCTGAACGACTTGGGGTTTCGTCCTCTCACATCAGTCGACAAATCGTACGGCTCGAAGAGCGCCTACAGACACGATTGCTGTATCGCAGCACCCGTCGGGTGACCCTGACCGAGGCCGGGCAGACCTTTTTGCAGCATTGCCAGCGGTTGCAGGATGGCCGTGAGGAAGCGTTGCGGGCGGTGGGCGATCTTACCAGCGAACCCAAGGGCATGTTGCGAATGACCTGTGCGGTGGCCTATGGCGAGCGGTTTATCGTGCCGCTGGTGACACGGTTCATGGGGCTTTATCCACAGTTGCGGGTGGACATCGAACTGAGCAACCGGCCCCTCGACCTGGTCCACGAAGGGCTCGATCTGGCGATTCGCCTGGGCCGCCTGCAGGACTCACGCTTGATTGCCACGCGCCTCGCACCGCGTCGCATGTACCTGTGCGCCTCACCGTCCTACCTGGAGCGGTATGGCCGGCCCCATAGCTTGTCTGAACTGAGCCGCCATAACTGCCTGATTGGCAGCTCCGACCTCTGGCAACTGGAACAGAACGGGCGGGAATTTTCCCAACGCGTGCAGGGAAACTGGCGCTGCAACAGCGGCCAAGCGGTGCTGGAAGCAACCCTGCAAGGTGTCGGATTGTGTCAGTTGCCGGATTATTACGTGCTGGAGCATTTGCACAGCGGCGCGTTGATCTCGCTGCTGGAGGCGCATCAGCCACCGAATACGGCGGTGTGGGCGCTGTATCCGCAGCAACGGCATCTGTCACCGAAAGTGCGCAAGCTGGTGGACTACTTGAAGGGAGGGTTGGCTGAGCGGCCGGAGTATCGGGGATGAAGCCAGTGTTTCAGGGCCTGGACAATAGCTATCGCGAGCAGGCTCGCTCCCACAGTGGATCTTAGGTGGACACATATTCTGTGTACGACAGAAACCCTTGTGGGGGCGAGCCTGCTCGCGATGGCGATTTCACTCAGTGACGATGAACCCAACGCTGGCGCAACCACTCCAAATCTTCGGGCCGGGTGACCTTGATGTTGTCCGAGCGCCCTTCGATCAAGCGAGGCGCCTGGCCCGCCCACTCCATGGCAGAGGCTTCATCGGTAATCACCGCATCCGCCACCAGGCTGTCGGCCAGCGCCCGATGCAAGGCACCGAGGCGAAACATCTGCGGTGTATAGGCTTGCCAGATCACGCTGCGATCAACGGTTTCCAGCACACGGCCGTGCTTGTCGACGCGTTTGAGGGTATCGCGCGCCGGGACGGCCAGCAGGCCACCGACCGGGTCGTTCGCCAGCTCACCGAGCAAGGTGTCCAGATCGTCCCGGGACAGGTTGGGCCGGGCGGCATCATGCACCAGAACCCAATCGTGAACGTCGGCGCCCTGGGCATGCAGATGCAGCAAGGCATTGAGCACCGAATCCGAACGCTGCGCGCCACCGTCCACCCGTTGGATGCGGGTGTCGCCGGCACAGGCCAGGGTCGGCCAGTAAGGATCATCGTGTGCAACGCAGACCACCACGCCCTTGACGGTCGGATGATCGAGGAAACAGCCGAGGCTGTGTTCGAGAATTGTGCGCCCGCCCAGTTGCAGGTATTGCTTGGGACGGTCCGCGGCCATACGGGCTCCGACACCCGCGGCAGGAATCACGGCCCAGAAGGCCGGCAATCGGATACTCATTGGGCCAACTGGTAGAGGGTCTCGCCCTCCTTGACCATGCCCAATTCATGACGAGCCCGCTCTTCAACGGTCTCCATGCCTTTTTTCAATTCCATCACTTCGGCGTCCATTACCCGATTGCGCTCCAACAAGGCCTCGTTCTCGGCGTGCTGGTCGGCAATCTGCTGAGTCAGGTCGGCCACTTGCGCCAGGCTGCCATTACCCACCCACAGGCGGTACTGCAGGCCGGCCAGCAACAGGAGCAAGACAAGAAACAACCAATTGGGACTGCGCATCGAATATCAGGTATCCAGTGAAAAAAGACCGCCATGCCAAACTTTGCAGCATCTGATAGCACGAAGCCTGGAAAACCCAGGCTTGTGCTTGATAAGGCATCAGATTAGAGGGAAAACCGCCACCCAGGCGACTTTTGCGCCCTAACCCGCTGTCTTTTTACCATTTACCGCTTAACCGCGAAACTCGGCGCGACCGTTGTACTTGGCCTTGCCGTTCAACTGCTCTTCGATACGCAGCAGTTGGTTGTACTTGGAAACGCGGTCGGAACGGCACAGCGAACCGGTCTTGATCTGGCCTGCCGCGGTGCCCACGGCCAGGTCGGCGATGGTCGAATCCTCGGTTTCGCCGGAGCGGTGGGAGATCACGGCGGTGTAGCCGGCAGCCTTGGCCATCTGGATGGCTTCCAGGGTTTCGGTCAGGGTGCCGATCTGGTTGAACTTGATCAGGATCGAGTTGGCGATCTTCTTGTCGATGCCTTCTTTCAGGATCTTGGTGTTGGTCACGAACAGGTCGTCGCCCACCAGTTGGGTTTTCTCGCCGATCTTGTCGGTGAGGATTTTCCAACCGGCCCAGTCGGACTCGTCCAGGCCGTCTTCGATGGAGATGATCGGATAGCGCTCGGTCAGGCCCTTGAGGTAGTCGGCGAAACCTTCGGCGGTGAACACCTGGCCTTCGCCGGACAGGTTGTACTTGCCATCTTCGAAGAACTCACTGGCGGCGCAGTCCAGGGCCAGGGTCACGTCGGTGCCCAGCTTGTAGCCGGCGTTGGCGACGGCTTCGGAGATCACTTTCAGTGCGTCTTCGTTGGAAGCCAGGTTCGGGGCGAAACCGCCTTCGTCGCCGACTGCGGTGCTCAGGCCACGGGCCTTCAGCACAGCCTTGAGGTGATGGAAAATCTCGGTGCCCATGCGCAGGCCTTCGGAGAAGGACTTGGCGCCAACCGGCTGGACCATGAATTCCTGGATGTCGACGTTGTTGTCGGCATGCTCGCCACCGTTGATGATGTTCATCATCGGCACCGGCATCGAGTAGACGCCCGGAGTACCGTTGAGGTTGGCGATGTGGGCGTACAGCGGCAGGTCCTGGTCCTGGGCGGCAGCCTTGGCGGCGGCCAGGGACACGGCGAGGATCGCGTTGGCGCCCAGGGTGGCTTTGTTCTCGGTACCGTCGAGCTTGATCATGGCCAGGTCGAGGGCCTTCTGGTCGGCAGGGTCCTTGCCCAGCAACAGGTCACGGATCGGACCGTTGATGTTGGCGACGGCCTTCAGCACGCCCTTGCCCAGGTAACGGCTCTTGTCGCCATCACGCAGCTCCAGCGCTTCGCGCGAGCCAGTGGAAGCACCGGACGGCGCACAGGCGCTGCCGATGATGCCGTTGTCGAGAAGCACGTCCGCTTCAACAGTGGGGTTGCCACGGGAGTCGAGAACTTCACGACCTTTGATGTCGACGATTTTTGCCATTGTTGTAAACACTCCAAAGTTGACTAGAACGTTGCAGGAAGCTTGCTCATGACTGGATGGGGGCGCTTCGCGCCCCAGCGGGAGCAAGCTCCCTCGCCACAGGAGCAAGGCTTGACGATGATGGACGCCATCGCGGGCAAGCCATGCTCCCACAAGGAACGGTGCTTTTAATCGAGCGGTACTTTACCGGAGAAAACCGCGTTACGCGGTTTCTACCGTCGGAAAACTCTTGACCAGCTCGTCCAACGCCTTGAGCTGAGACAGGAAAGGTTCCAGCTTGTTCAGGCGCAAGGCGCAAGGGCCGTCGCACTTGGCGTTGTCCGGGTCCGGGTGGGCCTCGAGGAACAGGCCCGCCAGGGACTGGCTCATGCCGGCCTTGGCCAGGTCGGTCACCTGGGCGCGACGGCCACCGGCGGAGTCGGAACGGCCGCCTGGCATCTGCAGCGCGTGGGTCACGTCGAAGAACACCGGGTACTCGAACTGCTTCATGATGCCGAAGCCGAGCATGTCCACTACCAGGTTGTTGTAGCCGAAGCTCGAACCGCGCTCGCAGAGGATCAACTGATCGTTCCCGGCTTCTTCGCATTTGCTCAGGATGTGTTTCATTTCCTGAGGCGCGAGGAACTGGGCTTTCTTGATATTGATCACCGCGCCGGTCTTGGCCATCGCGACCACCAGGTCGGTCTGGCGCGACAGGAAGGCCGGCAACTGGATGATGTCGCAGACTTCGGCGACGGCCGCAGCCTGGTCAGGCTCGTGGACGTCGGTGATGATCGGCACGCCAAAGGCTTGCTTGATGTCCTGGAAGATCCGCATGCCCTCTTCCAGGCCCGGGCCACGGTAAGAGGTCACGGACGACCGGTTGGCCTTGTCGAAGCTGGCCTTGAACACGTAAGGGATACCCAGTTTCTGGGTAACCTTGACGTACTCCTCGCAGACCTGCATCGCCATGTCGCGGCTTTCCAGCACGTTCATGCCGCCGAACAGCACCATGGGCTTGTCGTTGGCAATCTCGATGTCGCCGACGCGGATGATCTTCTGGGCCATCGTCTTATGCCTTTTTCTGGTGTTGAGCCAAAGCGGCCTTCACGAAACCGCTGAACAGCGGATGACCGTCCCGTGGCGTCGAAGTGAACTCGGGGTGGAACTGGCAGGCGACGAACCATGGATGATCCGACGACTCGACCACTTCCACCAGCGCGCCATCACCGGAGCGACCGGAGATTTTCAGGCCGGCTTCGATCAGTTGCGGCAGCAGCTTGTTGTTCACTTCATAGCGATGACGGTGACGCTCGACGATCACATCCTTGGCGTAGCAATCGTGCACCAGGGAGCCGGCTTCGAGCAGGCATTCCTGGGCGCCGAGGCGCATGGTGCCGCCCAGGTCGGAGGTTTCGGTACGCACTTCCACGGCACCGGTGGCGTCTTCCCACTCGGTGATCAGGCCCACGACCGGGTGACCGCTGGCGCGATCGAACTCGGTGGAGTTGGCGTCCTTCCAGCCCATCACATTACGGGCGAACTCGATGACCGCCACTTGCATGCCCAGGCAGATACCCAGGTACGGCACCTTGTTTTCACGAGCGTACTGGACAGCGGTGATCTTGCCTTCCACGCCACGCAGGCCGAAGCCGCCCGGGACGAGGATCGCATCGGCGCCTTCGAGCAGGCCGGTGCCCTGGTTCTCGATGTCTTCGGAATCGATGTAGCGCAGGTTGACCTTGGTGCGGTTGCTGATGCCGGCGTGACTCATCGCTTCGATCAGCGACTTGTAGGCGTCCAGCAATTCCATGTACTTGCCGACCATGGCGATGGTGACTTCGTGCTCCGGGTTGAGCTTGGCATCGACCACGGCGTCCCACTCGGACAGGTCGGCGCCGGCACATTGCAGGCCGAAACGCTCGACGACGAAATCGTCCAGGCCCTGGGAGTGCAGAATGCCCGGGATTTTGTAGATGGTGTCGGCGTCTTCGAGGCCGATGACCGCGCGCTCTTCCACGTTGGTGAACTGGGCGATCTTGCGGCGCGAGGAAATATCGATCGGGTGATCGGAGCGGCAGATCAGCACGTCCGGCTGCAGGCCGATGGAACGCAGTTCCTTGACCGAATGCTGGGTTGGCTTGGTCTTGGTTTCGCCGGCGGTGGCGATGTACGGCACCAGTGTCAGGTGCATCAGCATCGCGCGCTTGGCGCCGATCTCGAAACGCAACTGGCGGATGGCTTCGAGGAACGGCTGGGACTCGATATCGCCCACGGTACCGCCGATCTCGACCATCGCCACGTCGGCGTCGCCGGCACCCTTGATGATGCGGCGCTTGATCTCGTCGGTGATGTGCGGGATGACCTGGATGGTCGCGCCCAGGTAATCACCACGGCGCTCCTTGCGCAGCACGTGCTCGTAGACGCGGCCGGTGGTGAAGTTGTTGTTCTGGGTCATGGTCGTGCGGATGAACCGCTCGTAGTGGCCCAGGTCCAGGTCGGTCTCGGCGCCGTCGTGGGTGACGAACACTTCGCCGTGCTGGAACGGGCTCATGGTGCCCGGGTCGACGTTGATGTACGGGTCCAGCTTGAGCATGGTGACCTTAAGTCCCCGCGCCTCCAGGATGGCCGCCAATGAAGCCGAGGCAATGCCTTTCCCCAATGAAGAAACAACACCGCCCGTGACGAATATGTAGCGCGTCATGAAAAACCCTAGAAGTCTGCGTTAAAGCGGTCCGAGCCGCCGGGGAAAGCGAAGGAAGGCCGAAGCCCCCGATCACCTGCATTAATCACAGTGCACCTTTCAAAAAAACCGCCGCGTTGGGACAGACCGGAAGAAAAATCACCGGTACGTTGCTCGCTACACATTTTTTGGAATCGCCCAGCAAAGACTGCTTGGTAATCGGCAACTCCTGCAATTCAGGCGAATCCACAGAAGTTGTATCAAGAAGGGAGCGTAGTCTACCGGAAAGCCCCTTTCAGCTCAAACCCCGATCTTGCCCGGATGGCTGCCAACGCAATTGCCAGGAGCCACCAGCGTCCCCGTCGAGCCCCGGCAGGTTGGCCACCGCCAACAATTGCCCGTCCCGATACAACAGCGGCAATCGGCCGCGAACGAACACCGGCAGTCCGCTTTCGTTGAGCAAGCGCTTGAGATCCCGATGGCCACGGCCCGGTAGGTCCAGCACTTCGCCGCCCTGACGATAGCGGACGCAGAGCGGTCCCGCTGGCAACTTGCCGCTAAGCGTGACCTGCCCATTACCCGGCAAGCATAACGATACGGCAGGATCTGCCCACTCGACGGGGCCTGCGACCGAACGCAGCCAGTGGTCGGATAACCACCAGGCCCGCCCGCCGGCCCGGTGCAGCTCACCGCCGGCCAGACGCCAGATCGGCCGGGCATCGTCCGCCGCATCTCGCAACGAGTCCCAGCCGGCCCAGTGATCGCTGTCGGGCAGCATCGTCATCGCCGTCAACCAATGACTCAGCGCATTGCGCTGGCGGGACGGCGACAACGCCTGCAAAGGTGCCAGCGTCAGGGATGGCAGCCCAAGCCAGTCGAACGCGCCCGGGGACGTTGCGGCGGCCAGATCGATCCGCGCCAGCTCATCCAGCAAACCCTGGGCTTCGGCCATGTGCGCAGCGCCACGGGCCAGGGTCAACGCAGCCTGGGGCCACTGTTCGGTCAGCAGCGGGAAAACCCGCTGGCGCAGGTAATTGCGCGAATACCGATGATCGTCGTTGGACGGGTCTTCGACCCAACTCAAACCCTCCTGCGCCGCATAAGCCTCCAGCTCAGCGCGGGATACATCCAGCAGCGGCCGCAGCAAGTATCCCTGACCCAAAGGACGCTGCCTCGGCATCGCCGACAGGCCCCGCACGCCCGCCCCACGCAGCAAGCGAAACAGCAAGGTTTCGGCCTGATCGTCGCGGTGTTGGGCGGTGAGCAGCACCTCATCACGTTGGAGCGTCGCCACAAAGGCACCATAACGCGCCTCCCGGGCGGCACGCTCGATGCTGGCACCGGGGCCGACCTGGACGCCGACCACCTGAAGCGGAACGCCAAGGCCCTCACACACTCGACGACAATGCTCCGGCCAGGCATCGGCCGCAGCCTGGAGACCATGGTGAACGTGGATTGCACTGAGCGGTGGCAGTGTGTGTGCGTTTGCGAGCGATGCGAGCAGGTGCAGCAGGACGGTGGAATCCAGGCCGCCGGAGAAGGCGATGCGCCAGGCGGCAGCGTTGCGCCAGGGGGCAAGGTTCAGCAGAAGCCGGGCTGCAAGATCAATCGTTGGCTGGCTCATATCGATAACCTTGCACAAAAACAAAGTGGGAGCGAGCCTGCTCGCGATGGCTGCTTAACATTCAACATATCTGTTGGCTGTTATACCGCAATCGCGAGCAGGCTCGCTCCCACATGGGGTGAGGCAGGGTCAGGTCAGAGACCGTAGCTCATCAACCGCTCGTAGCGACGGGCCAGCAGCGCGTCGTTGTCGAACTTCTTCAGCATCGACAGCTGCGAACTCAGCTCGGCACGAATCAGCGCGGCAGCCGCGGCCGGGTCACGGTGAGCGCCGCCCACGGGCTCGTTGATCACTTTGTCCACAATACCCAGGCCCTTGAGGCGCTCGGCGGTGATGCCCATGGCTTCAGCGGCGTCCGGGGCCTTCTCGGCGGTTTTCCACAGGATCGAGGCGCAGCCTTCCGGCGAGATTACCGCGTAAGTGGAATACTGCAGCATGTTCAACTGGTCGCAGACACCGATGGCCAACGCACCGCCGGAACCGCCTTCACCAATTACGGTGGCGATGATCGGGGTTTTCAGGCGTGCCATGACGCGCAGGTTCCAGGCAATCGCTTCGCTCTGGTTGCGCTCTTCGGCGTCGATGCCCGGGTAGGCGCCCGGCGTGTCGATGAAGGTCAGGATCGGCATCTTGAAACGCTCGGCCATTTCCATCAGGCGGCACGCCTTGCGGTAGCCTTCCGGACGCGGCATGCCGAAGTTGCGACGGACCTTCTCGCGCACTTCACGGCCTTTCTGATGGCCGATAACCATCACCGGCTGATCATCCAGACGGGCGACACCGCCGACGATCGCGGCATCGTCGGAGAAGTGACGGTCGCCGTGCAGCTCATCGAACTCGGTGAAGATGTGATCGATGTAGTCCAGGGTGTATGGACGACGCGGATGACGCGCCAGGCGCGCGATCTGCCAGCTGGTCAGCTTGCCGAAGATGTCTTCGGTCAGCGTGCGGCTCTTGTCCTGCAGACGAGAGATCTCATCGCCGATATTCAGCGAATTGTCATTACCGACCAAGCGCAACTCTTCGATCTTGGCTTGCAGGTCGGCGATCGGCTGTTCGAAATCTAGAAAATTCGGGTTCATAGGCGTCCGTCTTGGGTCGACGTCCAAGAGAGCTTGGGCCGGCCGGTTGTCTATTCGCGCCCTACCTTAAGGGAGAGGCGCGTTCAGGTCGAGATTAAAAATTCGGGTCGCGGTCAGGGACACTCCAAGTCCGGGAGTGGCCCCTGGCCGTCAACGGTATTGGAGGAAGACGTTGTCTTTGCCGAACTGGTCACGCAAGGCTTGAATCAACGCATCCGCCGGGTCAATTCGCCAACCCTCGCCAAACTGCAGCACGGCCTTGGCGTCGGGGCGCACGTACTCCATGGTGATCGGGCAGGCACCGCGATGGCGCTTGAACAACTCGCCCAACCAGCGTAGCTGGTCGCCCTTGAGGTCCTGGGTCTGCAACTTCAGGCGCAGGCTCTCGGCCAGGTTGGTCCGGGCATCCTCCATGCTCATCACCCGCTTGACCCGCAGCCGCAGGCCACCAGAGAAGTCATCGTTGCTGACCTCGCCCTCCACCACCACCATCGCGTCGGTCTGCAACAACGATTGTGCCGAGTGGAACGCATCGGCGAACAACGAGGCCTCGATACGCCCGGAGCGGTCGTCGAGGGTGATAAAGCCCATCTTGTCGCCCTTTTTGTTCTTCATCACCCGCAGGGCGATGATCATCCCGGCGACGGTCTGCGTATCGCGAGCCGGCTTCAGGTCGATGATGCGCTGACGGGCGAAGCGGCGGATCTCGCCTTCGTATTCATCGATAGGGTGGCCGGTGAGGTACAGGCCCAAGGTGTCCTTCTCCCCCTTGAGGCGTTCCTTGAGGGTCAGCTCCTTGGCCTTGCGATGGTTACCGTACACATCGGCATCTTCCTCGACGAACAGCCCGCCAAACAGGTCGGCGTGGCCGCTATCGTGGGTGCGAGCGGTCTGTTCGGCAGCCTTGATCGCTTCTTCCATGGCCGCCAGCAACACCGCGCGATTGCGGTCGATGTTGGCCTGGTAGGCCTTGGGCTCGTCATGGAAGTACGGGCCCAATCGGTCCAGCGCCCCACTGCGGATCAAACCGTCGAGGGTCCGCTTGTTGATGCGCTTGAGGTCGACCCGGGCGCAGAAATCGAACAGGTCCTTGAATGGCCCGTCCTGGCGCGCCTCGGTGATGGCTTCCACCGGGCCCTCGCCCACGCCCTTGATCGCGCCGAGGCCATAAATGATGCGACCCTCATCGTTCACCGTGAACTTGAACTCCGAAGCGTTCACGTCCGGCGCATCGAGGCGCAGCTTCATGGTCCGCACTTCTTCGATCAGGGTCACGACCTTGTCGGTGTTGTGCATATCCGCCGACAGTACGGCAGCCATGAACGGCGCCGGGTAGTGGGCCTTCAGCCATGCGGTCTGGTACGACACCAGGCCGTAGGCGGCGGAGTGGGACTTGTTGAAGCCGTAGCCGGCGAATTTTTCTACCAGGTCGAAGATGTTGCCGGCCAGGTCCGCATCGATGCCGTTGTTGGCACAGCCCTCGATGAAACCGCCGCGCTGCTTGGCCATCTCCTCGGGCTTTTTCTTACCCATCGCCCGACGCAGCATGTCCGCGCCGCCGAGGGTGTAGCCGGCCATGACCTGGGCAATCTGCATCACCTGTTCCTGATACAGGATGATGCCGTAGGTCGGCGCCAATACCGGCTGGAGGCCGTCGTACTGATAATCCGGGTGCGGGTAGGCCAGCTCGGCTCGGCCGTGCTTCCGGTTGATGAAGTCGTCCACCATGCCCGATTGCAGCGGGCCCGGACGAAACAGGGCCACCAGTGCGATCAGGTCTTCCAGGCAGTCGGGCTTGAGCTTCTTGATCAGCTCCTTCATGCCCCGGGATTCAAGCTGGAACACCGCCGTGGTTTCGGCTTTCTGCAACAGGCTGTAGGTCGGCTTGTCGTCCAGTGGGATGAAGGCAATGTCCAGCGGCTCTTCGCCGACCTTGGCCCGGTCGCGGTTGATGGTCTTCAGCGCCCAGTCGATGATGGTCAGGGTCCGCAGCCCCAGGAAGTCGAACTTCACCAGGCCCGCTGCCTCGACATCATCCTTGTCGAACTGGGTCACCAGGCCGTCGCCCTCTTCGTCGCAATAGATCGGCGAGAAGTCGGTCAGTTTGGTCGGCGCGATCACCACGCCACCGGCGTGCTTGCCGACGTTACGCACCACGCCTTCGAGCTTGCGGGCCATTTCCCAGATTTCCGCGGCCTCTTCATCGACCTTGATGAAGTCCCGCAGGATCTCTTCCTGCTCAAAGGCCTTTTCCAGGGTCATGCCGACTTCGAACGGAATCATCTTCGACAGACGATCCGCCAGGCCATAGGACTTGCCCTGCACCCGCGCCACGTCACGGACCACCGCCTTGGCGGCCATGGAACCGAAGGTGATGATCTGGCTCACCGCGTTGCGACCGTATTTCTCGGCCACGTAATCGATCACCCGGTCGCGACCGTCCATGCAGAAGTCGACGTCGAAGTCGGGCATGGAGACCCGTTCCGGGTTGAGGAAACGTTCGAACAGCAGGTCATATTCCAGCGGGTCGAGGTCGGTGATCTTCTGCACGTAGGCCACCAGCGACCCGGCACCCGACCCACGCCCCGGCCCTACCGGCACGCCGTTGCTCTTGGCCCACTGGATAAAGTCCATCACGATCAGGAAGTAACCGGGGAAGCCCATCTGGATGATGATATCCAGCTCGAAATTCAACCGGTCGACATAGACCTGGCGCTTGGCTTCGTAATCTTCGGTAGTGTCCTTGGGCAGCAGGACGCTCAGGCGCTCGTCGAGGCCGTCGAACGACACCTTGCGGAAATACTCGTCGATGGTCATGCCATCGGGGATCGGGAAGTTGGGCAGGAAGTGCTTGCCCAGCTTCACTTCGATATTGCACCGTTTGGCGATCTCAACGGTGTTTTCCAGCGCCTCGGGCAGGTCGCTGAACAGCTCGGCCATTTCCTCGGCGCTTTTGAGGTATTGCTGGTCGCTGTAGTTCTTTGGCCGGCGCGGATCGTCGAGGGCCCGACCCTCACCGATGCAGACGCGGGTTTCGTGGGCTTCGAAATCTTCCTGCTTGATGAAGCGCACGTCGTTGGTCGCCACCAGCGGCGCGCCGATCCGGTCGGCCAGCGCCACCGCCGCGTGCAGGTGCTCTTCGTCGTTGGCGCGGTTGGTGCGTTGCACCTCGATGTAGAAGCGATCCGGGAACACCGCCATCCAGTCCCGGGCCAGCGTCTCGGCTTCCTCGGTGTTGCCGCTGAGCAGGGCCAGGCCGATCTCGCCTTCCTTGGCCGCCGACAGCATGATCAAGCCTTCGCTGGCCTCGGCCACCCACTCGCGCTCGATGATGATCGAACCGTTGCGCTGGCCGTCAATGAAGCCCCGGGAGATCAGCTCGGTGAGGTTGCGGTAACCCATGGCGTTCATGACCAACAGGCTGATACGGGTCAACGGGGCGTCCGGGTCCTTGCTCGACAACCACAGGTCGGCACCACAGATCGGCTTGATCCCGCCGCCCATGGCGGTCTTGTAGAACTTGACCAGCGAACACATGTTGTTCTGGTCGGTGACCGCCACGGCGGGCATGTTCATGCCCACCAGGGTCTTGACAAGTGGCTTGATCCGCACCAGACCGTCGACCAGGGAGTATTCAGTGTGCAGGCGTAGATGAACGAATGAAGCCGGCATAGTGATCCTGCGTTAAGTCATGAAAACAACAAGGCCCGGATTGTACCGGGCCTTGGGTAAAACATCAGCCATGAGTGTTCTGCCTGGCAAATGATGCCTTTGTGGCGAGGGGATTTATCCCCGCTGGCGCTATATCTGTAGGAGCCTGCGATCTTTTGATCTTTCGCTTGGGGGTCAAGTGTCTGGGGAAAGATCGCAGCCTCGCTTCGCTCGACAGCTCCTACAGAGCCGGAAGCTTACTTATGGTTTCGACCAGGCCTTCACGCGCTTCATACGCCAGCCGCACCGGGGCGAACGAGCGCCGGTGGATCGGCGTCGGCCCCAGTCGCGCCAGGGCTTCCAGATGAACGGGGGTCGGATAGCCCTTGTGGCCGCCGATGCCGTAGCCCGGATAGATCAATTCGAAAGCCGTCATTTCCCGGTCACGACTGACCTTGGCCAGAATCGACGCCGCCGCGATGGCCGGCACCTTCGCGTCGCCCTGAATCACCGCCTCGGCGCGCATCGACAGTTTCGGACAACGATTGCCATCGATCATCGCCAGCTTCGGCGTAATGTGCAGCCCCTGCACCGCCCGCTGCATGGCGAGCATGGTAGCGTGCAGGATGTTCAGCTCATCGATCTCTTCGACCTCGGCCCGGGCAATGCACCAGCTCAGGGCTTTCTCGCAGATTTCGTCGTAGAGCTTCTCGCGACGGGCTTCGGTGAGTTTCTTGGAATCGTTGAGGCCCAGGATCGGCCGGTTCGGGTCGAGAATCACTGCCGCCGTTACCACCGCGCCGCACAAGGGGCCGCGCCCCACTTCATCGACACCCGCGACCAGCTCTTCGACTTCGGCGACCAGGTTGAAATCCAGGCCCATCTGCAGCTTCGACTGGCTCATGGCTTGGCACCGATCAAGGTCAGCACTGCTTCTGCCGCCTGGTTGGAGGCATCGCGACGCAAAGTGCGGTGGATTTCGTCAAAGCCCCGGGTCTGCTCCTGGCCGCCGTCGATCAACGGTGCCAGCGTGTTGGCCAAGGCGTCGGCCGTGGCATCGTCCTGCAGCAATTCGGGCACCAGCAAACGCTGGGCCAGCAGGTTCGGCAGGGAAACGTAAGGGCTCTTGACCATGCGCTTGAGGATCCAGAACGTCAGCGGCGCCAGGCGATAGGCAACCACCATCGGGCGCTTGTACAACAATGCCTCAAGGGTAGCAGTGCCGGACGCAATCAATACGGCATCGCAGGCGGCCAGCGCGTCATGGGAACGACCGTCGAGCAGCGTAACCGGCAAATCGCGGCCGGCCAGCAGCGCTTCAAGCTGCTCACGACGTTGCGCACTGGCGCACGGCAGGACGAAACGTACGTCGGGACGCATCGCCCGAAGGCGTTCGGCGGCGTCGAAAAACAAGCCACCCAGGCGACTCACTTCGCCCCCCCGGCTGCCGGGCATCAAGGCCACCAGCGGCCCGTCGGGCAAACCCAACGCCTGGCGGGCGCCTTCGCGGTCGGCCTCCAGGGGGATGGTATCGGCCAGGGTATGCCCGACAAACCGCACCGGTACGCCCTTCTCTTCGTAGAACCTGGCTTCGAACGGCAGCAGCGTCAGCATCAGGTCACAACCTTCGCGAATCTTCAGCACGCGCTTCTGCCGCCAGGCCCAGACCGAAGGGCTGACGTAATGCACGGTCTTGATCCCGGCCTGGCGCAACTTGAGTTCGATATTGAGGGTGAAATCCGGCGCATCGATGCCGATGAACACATCGGGTTTTTCATCGATCAGGGTCGCAATCAGCTTCTTGCGCCGGGCCAGCAACTCTCGCAGCCGACCGAGCACTTCCACCAGCCCCATCACCGACAGGCGTTCCATCGGGAAATAGGAGGTCAAGCCCTCGGCCTGCATCAGCGGCCCGCCAACACCGAGGAACTCCACCGCCGGATGTTGCGCCTTGAGCGCGCGCATCAGGCCGGCGCCCAGAATGTCGCCGGAAGCTTCGCCCGCCACCAGCGCAACACGCAAGTTGGCCATGGTCAGCGAGTGATGCCGCGGGTCGAAGACTGGATGGAATCGCGGAACACCGCGACTTCCGGGAACTGGGTCGATGCTTCAGCCAACTCGACAAGCGCCTGCTCGACGGTCAACCCCTGGCGATACACGACCTTATAGGCCCGACGCAACGCAGAAATCGCATCTTCGCTGAAACCGCGACGGCGCATGCCTTCGAAATTCATGCTGCGGGCTTCAGCCGGGTTGCCGAACACCGTGACATAAGCCGGGACGTCCTTGCCGATGGCGGTGCCCATGCCGGAAAAGCTGTGGGCGCCGATATGGCAGTACTGGTGGACCAGGGTGAAACCGGACAGGATCGCCCAGTCGTCCACATGGACATGGCCGGCCAAAGCGGTGTTGTTAACCAGGATGCAATGGTTACCGATGACGCTGTCATGGCCGATATGGGCATAGGCCATGATCAGGTTGTGGTCGCCCAGGGTCGTTTCGGAACGATCCTGAACGGTGCCACGGTGAATCGTCACGCCTTCGCGGATCACATTGTGATCGCCGATGACCAGGCGGGTTTCTTCACCTTTGTATTTGAGATCGGGGGTGTCCTCGCCTACCGTGGAAAACTGGTAGATACGATTGTGCCGGCCAATCCGGGTCGGCCCCTTGAGAATCACGTGCGGGCCGATCACCGTACCCTCGCCGATTTCCACACCTGCGCCGACAATCGACCAAGGGCCGACCTCGACATCGGCGGCCAGTACGGCCGTGGGATCGATGATTGCGCGAGGGTCAATCAAACTCATAGCTTGCGTTCCGCGCAGATGATTTCAGCGGAGCAGACAGGCTTGCCGTCGACCGAAGCCTGGCATTCGAACTTCCAGATCTGGCGCTTGCAACTGATGAACGTGGCTTCGAGGACCAACTGATCGCCCGGGGTCACCGGCTGACGGAAACGCAACTTGTCGGACCCGACGAAGTAGTAGAGCGTACCGTCGGCGGGTTTCACATCCATTATCTTGAAACCAAGGATCCCGGCAGCCTGGGCCATCGCCTCGATGATCAACACGCCCGGCATGATGGGATGCGCAGGGAAGTGACCATTGAAGAACGGCTCGTTGATGCTGACATTCTTGTAGGCGCGAATGCGCTTGCCTTCAACATCCAGCTCCACTACCCGGTCCACCAGCAGGAACGGGTAACGGTGAGGCAGGTATTCGCGAATCTCGTTGATGTCCATCATTTCGGGGGGAAGCCTATGTAAAGATTGGGAGGTGCGCGATAGACGCGCGCTCCGCTAGCAAATCAAGGAAGCCTGGCGGCCGTGCACACTTGATATGGAAATGGTATCAGCCATCTGATGAAGCATTACCGTCAGGGGTCACGTCCCCCACACGCTTTTCCAGCTGTCGCAGGCGTCGCGCGATGTCATCGAGCTGACGAATACGGGCCGCGCTCTTGCGCCATTCGGCCGCCGGCTGCATCGCCGTACCGGAAGAATAGGCACCCGGCTCGGTGATCGAGTGGGTCACCATGGTCATCCCGGTCAGGAAAACGTTGTCACAGATATCGATGTGCCCCACCAACCCCACGCCACCGGCGAGCATGCAGTGCTTGCCGATCCTGGTGCTGCCGGAGATACCCACGCAGGCCGCCATGGCGGTGTGGTCACCGACCTGGACGTTGTGGGCGATCTGGATCTGGTTATCCAGCTTGACACCATTGCCGATGACCGTATCGGCCAGCGCGCCGCGGTCGATGGCGGTGTTGACGCCGATCTCCACGTCATCGCCGACCGTGACCCCACCGATCTGGGCGATCTTCTGCCAGATGCCTTTTTCGTTGGCAAAACCGAACCCTTCACCGCCCAGCACCGCGCCGGACTGGATCACCACCCGCTTGCCGATGCGTACATCGTGATACAGGGTGACCCGGGGAGCCAGCCAGCCGCCCTCGCCGATCTCGCTGCGGGCACCGACGAAACAATGGGCACCCAGCGTGACACCGGCGCCGATCCGCGCCGCGCCCTCGATGACCACGAAAGGACCGATGCTGGCCGTCGGATCGACCACCGCGTCCACCGCGATCACCGCACTTGGGTGGATGCCGGCAGCCGCTTTCGGCTTGGGGTCGAACAAATGGGAGATCCGCGCATACGCCAGGTACGGATCGGGCACGATCAGCGCATCACCGGCATAGCCTTCGGCATCGGCAGCCTTGAGCAACAGCGCGGCAGCCCGGCTATCGGCCAGGTATTTGCGGTACTGAGGATTTGCCAGGAAGCTCAACTGAGCTGGGCCAGCCTCTTGCAAAGTGGCTAGCCCAGTAATTGCCTTCTCCGGGTCGCCACGCAGGGTGGCTCCGAGGAACTCGGCCAACTGGCCGAGTTTGATAGTCGCTGTCATGGATTACTTCAGCTGGTTCATGCGCTCGATAACCTGGCGCGTGATGTCGTACTGAGGTTTGACATCGATCACTGCACCACGCTCGAACACCAGGTCAAAACCACCTTTCTTGATGACTTCTTCCACGGCGCTGTCGAGCTTCGGCTTGAGCTGCTTGAGCATTTCACGGTCGGCAACGGCTTTAGCTTCGTTCAGTTCCTTGGACTGGAACTGGAAGTCACGGGCCTTTTGCTTGAATTCAAGCTCCAGACGCTCGCGCTCGCCCTGGGCCATCTTGTCGCCACCGGCGACCAGGCGATCCTGGATCCCCTTGGCACTGCTTTCCAGGCTCTTGAGCTTGGTCAGCTGTGGGCCGAACTTTTTCTCCGCATCCACGGCGTATTTCTTCGCCGCGTCGGATTCCAGCAAGGCCATCTGATAGTTCAGTACGGCGATCTTCATGTCGGCAAAAGCCGGACCTGCGACCAGTACGGTCGCCAGGAGAACCAATTGAGTCAACTTACGCACGATGTACTCCTACAAAATCCATTGTCGTTATCTTGGGTCAGACGCTTAGAACGTCTGGCCGAGGGAGAATTGGAACACTTGGGTTTCAGCGTCATCCGGCTTCTTGATCGGCATCGCCAGAGCGAAGCTCAACGGACCGAGCGCGGTCACCCAGGTCACACCTACACCAACGGAGCTGGCCATGTTGCTGAGGCTGATGTCGTTGCACTGGGTGTTGGACTTGCTGCCATTAGTGTTGGTAGTGTTGCTGCACTTGGAGTCGAATACGTTACCCACGTCCCAGAATACCGAGGTCCGCAGGGAGCGCTGATCCTTGATGAACGGCATCGGGAACAAGACCTCAAGACCACCCTGGATGAGTACGTTGCCACCGAACGGCAGTGGATCCTGATCCGGGTCGAGGCTGGTACCCGGGTTGGTGCCCTTGCTCGGAGTACTGCGCGGTCCCAGGGTATTGTCCTTGAAGCCACGTACCGAGTTGAAACCACCCGCGTAATAGTTCTCGTAGAACGGCAACCCATCGGTCGACCCGTAGCCGTCACCATAGCCCAGTTCGGTATGCAGGCGCATGGTGTAGGTGTCGGTCAACGGCTGGAATAGTTGGCCGCGATAGTCGAGTTTGAAGAACGACAGGTCACTGCCCGGTGTTGTCGTTTCCAGAACCAGGCTCTGGGAATGACCACGGGTTGCCAGCACGCCCTTGTTCAGGGTCGACTCGGACCAGCCGGCGGACGCCTTGAAGTTCAGGTAGCTGTCGCCTTCCTTGTTAACGAAGTCAAAGATCTCGTCGACGGTGTACCTGCCGGTGTTGATCTTGTCCTGCTGGGCAGTCAGACCGAACGTCAGGCGCGAAGTCTCGCTGATCGGGTAGCCGATGTTGGCACCGACACCGTAGCTGTCCACCGCATAGCTGGAGATATCGGAGTCGAGTTCGTCATAGTCGGTGGTGCGATAGAACGCGTTGTAGCCCAGGCTTACGCCGTCAGCCGTCCAGTAGGGGTCCACGAAACCGAAGTTGTAGCGGGTCTGGTATTGGCTGCGGGTCAGGCCGACGCTGACCTTGTTACCGGTACCCAGGAAGTTGTTCTGGGTGATCGAGCCACCAAGGATCAGGCCGGCGCTCTGGGCAAAACCGACACTGGCGGTGATCGAGCCGGAAGCCTGTTCTTCGACGCTGTAGTTCACATCGACCTGGTCATCGACGCCCGGTACCGCCGGGGTCTCGACGTTGACTTCCTTGAAGAAGCCCAGGCGGTCCAGACGGGTCTTGGACTGGTCGATCAGGTAGGTCGAAGCCCAGCCACCTTCCATCTGACGCATTTCACGACGCAGCACCTGATCCTCGGACTTGGTGTTGCCACGGAAGTTGATGCGGTTGACATAGGCACGCTTGCCCGGGTCGACGGCGAAGGTGATGTCGACGGTGTGGTCTTCATCGTGTGGTTGCGGCACGCCGTTGACGTTGGCGAAGGTATAGCCTTCGTTACCCAGGCGACGGGTGATCAGCTCGGACGTGGTGGTCATCAGCTTGCGCGAGAACACCTGGCCCTTCTGCACCAGCAGCAGCGACTTGACCTGGTCTTCAGGCACCTTCAGGTCACCGCTGAGCTTGACGTCGCGAACCGTGTACTTCTCGCCTTCGTTGACGTTGACGGTGATGTAGACGTGCTTCTTGTCCGGGGTAATGGACACCTGGGTCGAAGCGATGTCCATGTTGATGTAGCCACGGTCCAGGTAGTAGGAACGCAGGCGCTCCAGGTCACCGGAGAGTTTTTCACGGGCGTACTTGTCATCGTTCTTGAAGAACGACAGCCAGTTGGTGGTCTTGAGTTCGAACAGGTCGATCAGGTCTTCGTCGGGGAAAACCGTGTTGCCCACCACGTTGATGTGCTGGATGGCCGCCACGGTGCCTTCGTTGATGTTGACCTTCAGGCCGACGCGGTTACGCGGCTGCGGCACCACTTCGGTGTCGACGGTGGCCGAGTAGCGACCCTGGGCGACGTACTGGCGCTGCAGCTCGTTACGCACGCCTTCGAGGGTCGCGCGCTGGAAGATCTCGCCTTCGGCCAGGCCGGACTGCTTGAGGCCTTTCATCAGGTCTTCGGTGGAGATCGCCTTGTTGCCTTCGATCTCGATGCTGGCAACCGACGGCCGCTCGACGACCGTGATGACCAGGACGTTGCCGTCACGGCCCAGCTGGATATCCTGAAAGAAACCGGTCTTGAACAACGCACGAGTGGACTCCACCAGGCGCCGATCATCCGCCTGCTCGCCGACGTTCAACGGCAAGGCACCAAAGACGCTACCCGCGGAAACCCGCTGGAGGCCGTTGATACGAATATCAGAGATAGTGAAGGACTCGGCGTGAACTTCGGCGATCATCAACACGGTAAAAACCGCGGTTAGCAGCAGACGTTTCATGAAGTCCTTTCTTATTCCAACTGGCAATAAACAAACTGCCGCAAAATGCGGCAGATTCGCAATTCAGCGAAGCGTTACAGACGACCCAGATCGTTGACCAAGGCAAGCAACATCACCCCGACCACCAAGCTGATACCGATCTGTATCCCCCAACCTTGAACCCGATCCGACAAGGGACGACCACGCGCCCACTCGATCAGATAAAACAGCAGATGCCCCCCATCCAGTACCGGGATGGGCAGCAAATTCAGAACCCCCAGGCTAATGCTCAGATAAGCAAGGAAATTCAGGAAATCAGCAACGCCCGACTGGGCAGAAGCGCCCGCCACTTTAGCAATGGTTATCGGTCCACTCAAGTTTTTTACCGAGAGCTCGCCGAACAACATTTTCTTCAGTGAGTCGAGGGTCAGGACACTCATGGTCCAGGTCCGACGCGCACCCTCGCCAATCGCCGCCACCGGGCCGAAACTGACCTCACGGATCATCTCCGGCGGCCAGTCGACCGCCTTGACGCCCGCCCCCAGGTAACCCGCCGGCGTCTTGCTCTCGCCACGGGCGGCCAGGGTCACCGGGACGTCGATTGGAGCACCGTCGCGCTCGACGCGCAGCACAATTTTGGTATCAGGACGTACACGAACCGCGTCGACCACCTGTTGCCAGTCACTGACCGATTGACCATCGAGGGCCAACAGGCGATCACCGGTCTTCAACCCGGCAGCCTGGGCCGGCCCCTTCGGATCAAGTTCGGCCAGCACCGGCGGCAGCGCCGGGCGCCAGGGGCGGATGCCCAGGGAACGGATCGGATCCGGCTCATCGGCGCCCTTGAGCCAGTTATCCAGCGCCAGCTCCCGGGGAGAATCCGTCGTCGAGCCCTGCTCGCGCACCATCAACTGCAGCGAACCGCTTTCACCCAGGCGACGCACAAGCTGCAGGTTGACGGCAGCCCAACCCGAAGTCGGCTCGCCGTCGATGGCAACGATTTCCTCACCCGCACTCAGTCCGGCCCGGGCCGCGACGCTGCCGGCCTCGACTGCACCGATGACGGGACGCACCTGCTCGCTGCCCAACATGGCCAGCGCCCAGAAGAACACCATGGCCAGCAGGAAGTTGGCGATCGGCCCCGCCGCCACGATGGCGATACGCTGCCGGACGGTCTTGCGATTGAAGGATTGATCAAGCTGATCGGCGGGCACTTCGCCTTCACGCTCGTCGAGCATTTTCACGTAGCCGCCCAGGGGGATGGCCGCCACGACGAATTCGGTGCCCTTCTTGTCATGCCAGCGCAGCAAGGGCATGCCGAAGCCGACGGAAAAACGCAGGACCTTCACGCCACAGCGACGGGCGACCCAGAAATGACCGAATTCGTGAAAAGTGACCAGCACACCCAACGCAACCAGGGTGCCGACAATCATATAGAGCGCGCTCATCTGTTTTCTCCGCAATCCTGTCCAGGGCAACCCCGGCTAACGTACCGCAGCCTCAACGTCCGTGGCGCTTCAACCACTGACCCGCCAGCTCACGGGCCCGGGCATCCACGGTGAACACCGCGTCGAGGTCATCGAGGGAAACCACGGCCTCGAGATTCAAGACTTCCTCGATGATACTCGCGATCTCGAGGTAACGGACACGTCCATCAAGAAACGCTGCCACCGCCACCTCGTTGGCGGCGTTCAGCATGGCCGGGGCGCTGTTGCCCGCCTCGGCCGCTTGCCGCGCCAGGCGCAGGCAAGGAAAGCGTTGTTCATCGGGCGCCTGGAAATCCAGGCGGGCGACGGCAAACAGGTCCAGGGGCGCGACACCCGAGTCGATTCGATCCGGCCAGGCCAGCGCATTGGCGATGGGCGTGCGCATGTCCGGGTTGCCCAACTGGGCCAGTACCGAACCGTCTACATAGTCCACCAGGGAGTGGATCACGCTCTGTGGATGAATCACCACCTCGACCTGGGACGGCCTGGCATCGAACAGCCAGCAGGCCTCGATCAGCTCAAGGCCCTTGTTCATCATGCTGGCCGAATCCACGGAAATCTTGCGCCCCATGGACCAGTTCGGGTGAGCACAGGCCTGCTCGGGCGAAACATGCTCCAATTCTGTCAGGGGCGTCTGCCGGAACGGACCGCCGGAAGCGGTCAGCAGGATCCGCCGGACACCCACCGCACCCAGCCCACGGGAAAAATCCCGCGGCATGCACTGAAAAATCGCATTGTGTTCGCTGTCGATCGGCAGCAGTACCGAACCACTTTTTCCCACAGCCTGCATGAACAACGCGCCGGACATGACCAGCGCTTCCTTGTTCGCCAGCAGGATCTTCTTGCCGGCTTCCACCGCAGCCAGCGTCGGGCGCAGGCCCGCAGCACCGACAATCGCCGCCATCACCGCATCGACTTCAGGATCGGAGGCCACTTCGCACAAGCCTTCCTCCCCTACCAGCACCCGGGTCTGCAGGCCGGCTGCACGCAGGTCATCCTGCAGCGCCCGCGCCGCGCCAGCCTCGGGCACCACGGCAAAGCGTGGCGCGTGACGAATGCACAACGCCAGCAGCTCGCTCAGGCGCGTGAAGCCACTGAGGGCGAACACCCGGTAGCGCTCCGGATGTCGGGCGATGACGTCCAGCGTACTCAGGCCGATCGAACCGGTAGCACCAAGGACGGTGATCTGCTGAGGACGACTCACGATGCCGCCATCCACAGCAGCACAGCGAAGATCGGGACCGCGGCGGTAAGGCTGTCGATACGATCCAGTACGCCGCCATGGCCAGGCAGGAGGTTACTGCTGTCCTTGATCCCGGACTGGCGCTTGAACATGCTTTCGGTCAGGTCCCCGACCACCGAGACGAAGACAATCAGCGCGGCGCCAAACAGGCCGATCAGCAACTGACCAGCCGTCCATTCCCGCATGACACCGACTACCGCCGTAATCACCAGGCTCAGGACCAGGCCACCGTAGACCCCTTCCCAGCTCTTGCCAGGACTGACTTTAGGCGCGAGCTTGCGCTTGCCGAACGCCTTGCCGGAGAAGTAGGCCCCGACGTCGGCGCCCCAGACCAGCACCATCACGGCCATGATCTGCCAGTTGCCCAGCGGGCCTTGCTTGATCCAGATAAGCCCTTGCCAGGCCGGCAGCAGAATCAACAGGCCGATCATCAACTTGGTCGCCGCATTGGCCCAGTGATGGGTCGTGCGGGGGTAGGTCAACACCAGGAACGTTGCAGTTGCCCACCACAGCACCGAAGCGCCCAGCACCCAGGGCGCAATGCCAGGGACCACATACATGACGAACAGCATGGCCGCCACGACGGCGGCGTAGATCACACGGGCCGATTGCTCGGCAAAACCGGCCAGCCGTGCCCACTCCCATGCCCCCAGCGTCACGACCAGCCCGATGAACAGCGCAAAGCCGGCACCGTCCAGCAGGAAGAACCCACACAGGGCGATGGGCAACAGGATCAGAGCGGTGATGATTCGTTGTTTGAGCATTAAACCCGGGCTCCAGCTTCGATCTGCTCGCTTGTTTTACCGAAGCGACGCTGACGGGAAGCGAAATCGGCCAGCGCAACGCGCATGGCTTCGTGTTTGAAGTCCGGCCAGAACAGGTCGGAGAAGTACAGCTCGGCGTAAGCCAGCTGCCAAAGGAGAAAATTGCTGATGCGATGTTCGCCACCGGTGCGGATACACAGGTCCGGCAGCGGCAGGTCACCCGTCGCCAGACAGGTCTGCAGCAGTTCGGGCGTGATGTCCTCCGGCCGCAAGTGCCCGGCCTGGACTTCCCGCGCCAGCCGCTGGGCTGCCTGGGCAATGTCCCACTGACCGCCATAGTTGGCGGCGATCTGCAGGACAAACCGGTCGGCGCCGGCCGTCGCGGCCTCGGCCTCGCGCATCGCGGCCTGCAACTCCGGATGAAAGCGCGAGCGATCACCAATAATGCGCAGGCTGATGCTGTTCTCGTTGAGGCGCTTGGCCTCACGACGCAAGGCCTTGAGGAACAACTCCATCAAGGCGCTGACCTCGTCGGCCGGACGCTGCCAGTTTTCGCTGGAGAACGCGAACAGGGTCAGCACCTCGACGCCAGCCTCGGCGCACACCTCGATGACCGCGCGAACCGCATCGACCCCCGCCTTATGCCCGGCGACACCGGGCATGAAGCGCTTCTTGGCCCAGCGGTTGTTGCCGTCCATGATGATCGCTACGTGGCGCGGCACCGCGAACGACACGGCCTGCTTGGTCTTATCCATGAAAACGAGACCCTTATACGGCCATCAGGTCCGCTTCTTTTTGCTTGGTCGCCGCATCGATGTCAGCCTCTGCCCTGTCGGTCAGTTTCTGGATATCGGCCGCTGCGCGCCGCTCTTCGTCTTCGCTGATTTCCTTGTCCTTGGCCAGTTTCTTCAACTCGCCCAGGGCGTCGCGCCGAATGTTGCGCACGGCGACCCGAGCGTCCTCGGCCGCGCTGCGCGCCTGCTTGGTGAAGCCCTTGCGGGTTTCTTCGGTCAGGGCAGGCATGGAGATCAGCAGCAGCTCACCCAGGTTGGTCGGGTTGAGGTTCAGGCCGGCGCTCTGGATAGCCTTGTCAACCGCCGCGAGCATGTTGCGCTCGAAAGCGACGACTTGCAGGGTCCGCGAATCCTTCACGGTAACGTTGGCAACGCTACTGATCGGAGTATCGGCGCCGTAGTAAGGGACCATCACGCTACCCAGGATGCTCGGGTGTGCTTTGCCGGTACGAATCTGGCCAAACGCGTGATTCAGCGACTCCAGGGACTTCTGCATGCGCTGTTCAGCGTCTTTCTTGATTTCGTTGATCATTGTTGAACTTCCTCGATCAGGGTTCCTTCGGCGCCACCATGCACGATATTCAGCAGGGCGCCGGGTTTGTTCATGTTGAAGACACGCAACGGCATCTTGTGGTCACGGCACAGACAGATAGCCGTCAGATCCATCACACCCAGCTTGCGATCCAGCACTTCATCGTAGGTCAGATGATCGAACTTCTCGGCATGGGGGTCCTTGAACGGGTCGGCGGTGTAGACACCATCGACCTTGGTCGCCTTGAGCACGACATCGGCATCGATCTCGATCGCTCGCAGGCAAGCCGCCGAATCCGTGGTAAAGAACGGATTACCGGTACCAGCGGCAAAAATAACCACTTCCTTGGCATTGAGGTGGCGCATGGCTTTACGGCGATCGTAGTGATCGGTCACGCCGACCATGGAAATGGCCGACATCACGATGGCCGAGATATTGGCACGCTCCAGCGCGTCGCGCATAGCCAGGGCGTTCATCACAGTGGCCAGCATGCCCATGTGGTCGCCTGTGACCCGATCCATGCCGGCCGCGCTCAGCGCTGCACCACGGAACAGGTTGCCGCCGCCGATGACCAGGCCGACCTGAACGCCGATCCCGACCAATTGACCCACTTCGAGGGCCATGCGATCCAGCACTTTCGGATCGATCCCGAACTCTTCGGAGCCCATCAGGGCCTCGCCGCTAAGCTTGAGTAGAATGCGTTTATAGCGAGCCTGATAACCACTGCCCTGCTGAGCCATTGCGAATCTCTCCTGCGGCGTATTTACGAAAATTCCTGGCAGACTGTTTGCAGCCTGCACTCACTCTAGCGTGACGCTGACACAGCGCCATCGGAACACGGCTTTGTAAGCCAGTTCCGACAGGAAACCAATAAAAATCGGCATCCTCATCCAAAAAGAGGCTGCGCGCGTGAGCGGGCAGCCTCTTCTGGGCGACAGTTGTAAAACCTGTCTTATTGCTTGCTGGCAGCAGCTACCTGGGCGGCAACTTCTTCAGCGAAGTTGTCGACCGGCTTCTCGATGCCATCGCCTACTTTGAAGTAGGTGAAGGAAACGATTTCAGCACCGGCTTTCTTCGCCAGGTCACCGACCTTGACTTCAGGGTTCTTGACGAACGCCTGCTCAACCAGGCTGGCTTCGGCCAGGAACTTGGAGATACGACCAGCCACCATCTTCTCGGCGATGTCGGCTGGCTTGCCCTTGAGCTTCTCTTCGTTCAGTTGCAGGAAAACGCCTTTTTCGCGCTCGATCGCTTCGGCCGAAACGTCCGAAGGCAGCAGGAATTCAGGGTTGGTCGCTGCCACGTGCATGGCGATGTCTTTCGCCAGCTCGGTGTCGCCGCCCTTGAGGACAACAGCCACGCCGATCTTGTTGCCGTGCAGGTAAGTACCGACGACGTCACCTTCAACGCGAACCAGACGACGGATGTTGACGTTCTCACCGGTCTTGCCAACCAGAACCAGGCGCGCTTGTTCCTGAGCTTCGATCAGCGGAGCTGCGTCGGTCAGTTTGTCAGCGAAGGCTTTTTCGACGCTGGCAGCGACGAATGCCTTGAAGTCGTCCTGCAGAGCCAGGAAGTCGGTCTGGGAGTTCACTTCCAGCAGAACAGCGGCTTTACCGTTGTCCTTGACGGCGATGGCGCCTTCAGCGGCAACGTTGCCAGCCTTCTTGGCAGCCTTGATGGCGCCCGAAGCACGCATGTCATCAATGGCTTTCTCGATGTCGCCGCCAGCCTTGGTCAAGGCTTTCTTGCAGTCCATCATGCCTTCGCCAGTACGCTCGCGCAGTTCTTTGACCAACGCTGCAGTAATCTCTGCCATTTCAAAATCCTCTTGGATAGGTTTTCAACCATTCCACCCGATCGAACGGGCGATCAATTCTTCCTGAAAACCACTGTTTATAGACCGCGGCAGATGACAAACAGGTAGCTGCGCAGGCGACAGATGGTTTTCGAGGTGGCAAAAAGGGGGCCAAGCCCCCTTTTTGCTTACTGAGTCAACGCCAGGGCGTCAATTACTCAGCGGCTGCTGCCGGAGCTTCTTCAGCGAAGACTTCGGTGCCGCCTTGAACGTTGTTGCGACCACGGATAACAGCGTCAGCCATCGAACCCATGTACAGCTGGATGGCGCGGATGGCGTCATCGTTGCCTGGGATGATGTAGTCAACGCCTTCCGGGCTGCTGTTGGTATCGACAACGCCGATGACCGGGATACCCAGCTTGTTGGCTTCGGTGATCGCGATGCGCTCGTGGTCAACGTCGATCACGAACAGCGCGTCAGGCAGACCGCCCATGTCCTTGATACCACCCAGGGAGCGGTCCAGCTTCTCAAGATCGCGAGAACGCATCAGCGCTTCTTTCTTGGTCAGCTTGGCGAAAGTACCGTCTTCGGACTGGACTTCAAGATCACGCAGACGCTTGATGGAAGCGCGGATGGTCTTGAAGTTGGTCAGCATGCCGCCCAACCAGCGGTGATCGACGTACGGCGAACCGCAACGTGCTGCTTCTTCAGCAACGATCTTGCCGGCGGAACGCTTGGTGCCAACGAACAGAATCTTGTTTTTGCCCTGGGCCAGGCGCTCTACGAAGGTCAGTGCTTCGTTGAACATCGGCAGGGTTTTTTCAAGGTTGATGATGTGGATCTTGTTACGCGCGCCGAAAATGTACTTACCCATTTTCGGGTTCCAGTAACGGGTCTGGTGACCGAAGTGCACACCGGCCTTCAGCATATCGCGCATGTTGACTTGGGACATGATAGTTCCTTGATAAGTCGGGTTTGGCCTCCACGTATCCCAATGACCAACCAGCGGCTATATAAAGCCAAAGGCACCCAGGTCATCGTGTCGACACGTGTGTGGATTTAAGCTCACGGGGTCATCCCCGGAAAGCGGCGCATTTTATACCACAGCAAGGGCGAAAACGGAACCCGGATTCTGAAAACCTGTATGCCAAGGGATTTATCCCGCCGGACTGCCGTAGGAGCTGTCGAGCGAAGCGAGGCTGCGATCTTTCCACCGACCCTTGAGCCTCAAGTGAAAAATCAAAAAATCGCAGACTTCGCCAGCCCTTACAACAGCCCCGGCAGATAAGCCCCCTGATCACAGAGTTCCAGGCTGGAGGGTTCTTTGCCCCGATCGTCTGTTAGAATCGCCTCTTTCAGGGCCGCCCGGATCCTCTTCCGCCGCCCATTTTGTTTCGAACAGCGCCGCCGGGCGCAAAGAGAGCCTGTATGACCGTCACCCTCAAGACACCCGAGGACATCGCAAAAATGCGTGTCGCCGGCAAACTTGCCGCCGAAGTGCTGGAAATGATCGCCGATTACGTCAAGCCGGGCGTGACCACCGAAGAGCTGGACCGCATCTGCCATGACTACATCGTCAACGAGCAGAAAGCCATTCCCGCCCCGCTCAACTACAAAGGCTTCCCGAAGTCGATCTGCACCTCGATCAACCATGTGGTCTGCCACGGCATTCCCAACGAGAAACCGTTGAAGGATGGCGACACGCTGAACATCGACGTCACCGTGATCAAGGATGGCTATCACGGCGACACCAGCCGCATGTTCCATGTCGGCAACGTGCCGGAGTGGGCCCAGCGCCTGTCGAAAGTCACCCAGGAATGCATGTACATGGCCATCGAGCTGGTGAAGCCGGGCTGCCGCCTGGGGGATATCGGCGAAGTGATCCAGAAACACGCACAGAAGAATGGTTTTTCGGTGGTGCGTGAATTCTGCGGCCACGGCATTGGCAAGGTCTTCCACGAAGAACCGCAGATCCTGCACTACGGCCGTGCCGGCACCGGCATGGAGCTCCAGGCGGGCATGACCTTCACCATCGAACCGATGATCAACCAGGGGCGCGCCGACACCAAGGTGTTGGGCGACGGCTGGACCGCCATCACCAAGGACCGCAAGCTGTCGGCCCAGTGGGAGCACACCCTGCTGGTGACCGAGACCGGGTACGAGATCTTCACCCTGCGCAGCGATGACACCATTGCTCGCGTTTCCGCCTGAGCGAAACCAGCGTACAGCTATAGATAGAAAGGAAAGCCATTCGATGCCGCAGGTGGATCCCGAACTCTTCGACCGCGGCCAGTTCCAGGCTGAACTGGCCCTGAAGGCAAGCCCCATCTCGGCCTTCAAGAAGGCGATCCGCCAGGCCCACGAAGTACTCGACCAGCGCTTTCGCGATGGCCGGGACATCCGTCGGCTGATCGAGGACCGCGCCTGGTTCGTCGACAACATCCTGCACAAGGCCTGGGAGCAGTTCGACTGGAGCCTGGACGCCGACATCGCCCTGGTGGCGGTGGGCGGCTACGGGCGTGGCGAGCTGCACCCCTACTCCGACATCGACCTGCTGATCCTGCTGGACAATGCCGATCACGAGATCTTCCGCGACTCCATCGAGCGTTTCCTGACGCTGCTGTGGGACATTGGCCTGGAAGTCGGCCAGAGCGTGCGCTCGGTGCAGGAATGCGCCGATGAAGCCCGCGCTGACCTGACGGTGGTGACCAACCTGATGGAGAGTCGCACCATTGCCGGCCCCGAACGGCTGCGCCAGCGCATGCTCGACGTGACCAGCACGGCGCACATGTGGCCGAGCAAGGACTTCTTCCTGGCCAAGCGCGCCGAGCAGAAGGCCCGTCACCACAAGTACAACGACACCGAATACAACCTGGAACCCAACGTCAAGGGCTCACCCGGCGGGTTGCGGGACATCCAGACGATCCTGTGGGTTGCCCGCCGCCAGTACGGCACGCTGAACCTGCGCAACCTCGCCGGCGAGGGGTTCCTGGTGGAAAGCGAAAATGCCTTGCTGGCGTCTTCCCAGGAGTTCTTGTGGAAGGTCCGCTATGCCTTGCACATGCTCGCCGGGCGTTCCGAAGACCGCTTGCTGTTCGATCACCAGCGCTCCATCGCGGGCCTGCTGGGTTTCGAAGGCCAGGATGCCAAGCAGGCCATCGAAAACTTCATGCAGCAGTACTACCGGGTGGTGATGAGCATCGCCCAGCTCAGCGAACTGATCATCCAGCACTTCGAGGAAGTCATTCTCGCGCCGGAAGACACGGCGCCGCCGCAGCCGATCAACGCCCGGTTCCAGTTGCACGACGGGTACATCGAAGCACGCAATGCCAACGTGTTCCGCCGTACCCCCTTCGCCATGCTCGAGATCTTCGTGCTCATGGCCCAGCAGCCGGAAATCAAGGGTGTACGCGCCGATACCATCCGCCTGCTGCGGGAAAACCGTCACCTGATCGATGACGATTTCCGCAATGACATCCGCAACACCAGCCTGTTCATCGAGCTGTTCAAGTGCAAGATCGGCGTACACCGCAACCTGCGACGGATGAACCGCTACGGCATTCTCGGGCGCTACCTGCCGGAGTTCGGCTTTATCGTCGGGCAGATGCAGCACGACCTGTTCCACATCTATACCGTCGATGCCCACACCCTGAACCTGATCAAGCACCTGCGTAAGTTGCAATACACCCAGGTCTCGGAAAAATTCCCGTTGGCCAGCAAGCTCATGGGCAAGCTGCCCAAGCCTGAGCTGATCTACATGGCCGGGCTGTACCACGACATCGGCAAGGGTCGCCAGGGCGATCACTCGGAAGTCGGCGCAGTGGATGCCGAGGCGTTCTGCCAGCGGCACCAATTGCCGGTGTGGGACAGCCGGCTGATCGTCTGGCTGGTGCAGAACCACCTGGTCATGTCGACTACCGCCCAGCGCAAGGACTTGTCCGACCCGCAAGTGATCCATGACTTTGCCCAGATCGTCGGCGATGAAATCCGCCTGGATTATCTCTACGTGCTGACGGTGGCCGACATCAACGCCACCAACCCGAGCCTGTGGAACTCCTGGCGGGCCAGCCTGTTGCGCCAGCTTTACACCGAGACCAAGCGGGCTTTGCGTCGCGGCCTGGAAAATCCGGTGGACCGCGAGGAGCAGATCCGTCGTACCCAAAGCGCCGCCCTGGACATCCTGGTGCGCGGTGGCACCGACCCGGACGACGTCGAGCAGCTCTGGTCGCAATTGGGCGATGATTATTTCCTGCGCCACACTGCCGGCGACGTGGCCTGGCACAGCGACGCGATCCTGCAGCAACCGGCCGATGGCGGGCCGTTGGTGTTGATCAAGGAAACCACCCAGCGCGAGTTCGAGGGCGGCACGCAGATCTTCATCTACGCCCCGGACCAGCACGACTTCTTCGCCGTGACCGTGGCCGCGATGGACCAGCTCAACCTCAACATCCACGATGCTCGGATTATCACCTCCAGCAGCCAGTTCACCCTCGACACCTACATCGTGCTCGACACCGACGGCGATTCGATTGGCGACAACCCGATGCGGGTCAAGCAGATTCGCGACGGCCTCACCGAAGCCCTGCGCAACCCGGCGGATTACCCGACCATCATCCAGCGGCGGGTGCCACGCCAGCTCAAGCACTTCGCGTTCGCCCCGCAGGTGACGATCCACAACGATGCCCAGCGCCAGATCACCGTGCTGGAGCTCAGCGCCCCGGACCGTCCCGGGCTACTGGCGCGGGTCGGTCATATTTTCCTGGAGTTCGACCTGTCGTTGCAGAACGCCAAGATCGCCACCCTCGGCGAGCGGGTAGAAGACGTCTTCTTCATCACCGACGCCCATAACCAGCCGCTGTCCGACCCGCTGTTGTGCAGTCGCCTGCAGGACGCGATCGTCCAGCATTTGAGCGTCAACCAGGAACCCGATGCTCACCTGACACGCATCAACATCTGACCCTATGAATTCCCTGTGGGAGCGAGCCTGCTCGCGATGGCGGCGCGACATTCAGCATTGATATCGCCTGCCCCAACGCTATCGCGAGCAGGCTCGCTCCCACAGTCCGACATTGAACGAGGCCCCCAATGAACAACGCCCTGAACCAGTTGCAGCCCTACCCGTTCGAGAAGCTCCGCGCCCTGCTGGGCAGCGTCACGCCTAACCCGGACAAGCGGCCGATTGCCCTGTCCATCGGCGAACCCAAGCACCGCTCCCCCAGCTTCGTCGCCGAGGCCCTGGCCGCCAATCTGGATCAGATGGCTGTTTATCCAACCACACTGGGCATCCCGGCCTTGCGTGAAGCCATCACCGGCTGGTGCGAGCGACGCTTCAGCGTGCCGAACGGTTGGCTCGACCCGGCGCGCCATGTGCTGCCGGTCAATGGCACCCGGGAAGCGCTGTTCGCCTTCACCCAGACCGTGGTCAACCGTGGCGACGACGCGCTGGTGGTCAGCCCGAACCCTTTCTATCAAATCTATGAAGGCGCGGCGTTCCTGGCCGGGGCCAAGCCGCACTACCTGCCGTGCCTGGACGAGAACGGCTTCAACCCGGACTTCGACGCCGTCTCGGCGGACATCTGGAAACGCTGCCAGATCCTGTTCCTGTGCTCCCCTGGCAACCCGACCGGCGCCCTGATTCCGGTGGACGTGCTGAAGAAACTCATCGCCCTGGCCGACGAGCACGACTTCGTGATCGCCGCGGACGAGTGCTACAGCGAACTGTACTTCGACGAACAGACCCCGCCACCGGGCCTGCTCAGCGCTTGCGTCGAACTCGGCCGCCAGGACTTCAAGCGCTGCGTGGTGTTCCACAGCCTGTCCAAACGCTCCAACCTGCCAGGCCTGCGCTCCGGTTTCGTGGCCGGCGACGCGGACATCCTCAAGGGTTTCCTGCTATATCGCACCTATCACGGCTGCGCGATGCCGGTGCAGACCCAACTGGCGAGCATCGCCGCGTGGAACGACGAAGAACACGTACGGGCCAACCGGACGCTGTACCGGGAGAAGTTCGACGCCGTGCTGGAGATCCTCAGTCCGGTGCTGGACGTGCAACGCCCTGACGGCAGCTTCTATCTGTGGCCAAACGTGGCGGGCGATGATGCAGCGTTCTGCCGGGACCTGTTCGAACAGGAGCATGTGACCGTGGTGCCGGGTTCCTACCTGTCCCGTGACGTGGATGGGGTAAACCCAGGCGCCGGGCGCGTGCGCATGGCCTTGGTCGCACCACTGGCTGAGTGCGTGGAAGCGGCCGAGCGGATTCGGGCATTCATCCAGCGTCGCGGGTGATGTTGTGGCGAGGGGATTTATCCCCACTGGGCTGCGAAGCGGCCCCAAAGCAGTCAACTCAATTTGCCTGACACACCAGTTTAAGGGCTGCTTCGCAGCCCAGCGGGGATAAATCCCCTCGCCACAATTTTGTTTTCACAGACATTTATGCGTTGCCCGGTCGATTACCGCGAGCAAGCTCGCACACACTGGATAGCGAGCGGCCACAGCATTCGGGAACTCACCGAACAAAATTTCCGCAACGCGCCGGTTGCGCAACGCACCTATTTCGGTACATTTCACTGATGACTGAGGTACCGCAAATGAACAAGCATATTGGATCTGATTTTGATGACTTCCTCGCCGAGCAAGGCATTGCTGAAGAGGTTTCCGCTGCTGCGCTCAAGCGTGTTATCTCCTGGCAGCTTGCCGAAGTAATGAAGCTCCAGAAAGTCACCAAAAAAGCCTTGGCAGAGCGGATGCACACCAGTCGCACCGCGGTTGATCGTGCGCTCGACCAGAACGATGCGGGAATGACACTGGCAACGCTTGCCAGCGCAGCGCGTGCGCTGGGCCAGCGAGTGGAAGTGAAATTGGTGCCGGTGCGGGAAGAAGCACACGCATAACGCCCAGATGCTGGATCAGTGGCGCTCACAACCTCCGGTAGCGACACTAAAACTTCGTGGGGGCTTGCTCGCGAAGGCGTCAGTGCAGTTGCCTATGCAACAACTGACATACCGCAATCGCGAGCAGGCTCGCTCCCACAGGGTCCGGTGTCGATCACAAGTCTTGTGAATACATCTATCCACTGTGGGAGCGAGCCTGCTCGCGATGAGGCCGGCACTTATTGCATCAGGCCCGAACCTCTACCCGGTCCAAAGCCTTGTCCGCCAACAGTGCCCCCAACTCAATCATCTGTACCACCCCCAACGCCACATGCCGCCGCGAGCCGGCCAGCTCGAAAGCCAGGTCACTCAGCATGGCATTGGCCGAGGCCAGGGTTTCGCTGAGGTTGGCTAGCAGAACTTCAGTGTCGACACTGTCCGCCACAATGAACAACTGCGTAGAGGATTCAGGGTCTGACTCGTTGTCGTCAGGCTTGAGGTAATGATCCAGCGCACGATCAGCAGCTTCTTGCAGCTTTTCGGGGGCGTAATCGCCGTAGGGGAAAGTGGGTGCTGGTTTTGGAGGATTTGGAGTTTCTTTGATCATGTGATGCTCCTTGGGTTTTGGAGCTGCCACAAAGTCTTCTCACGGACTGGAGAGTGGCAGCCGTACGCGGGGTGAGAATCCGAGTCAAACCCACAAAACCCGGCCATGTCGAAACATGCCCGCGCACAGCCGCCATAACACGAAGCATGGACGAAACGCGCCTGCACTTTATATGGCGGGCGCTTATGCGCATAGTGGGTGTTCGGATTCTCACGTCCGGTCGCTGAATTGGCAGCGACACCCAGAGGCTAGAGCCCTCGCTTCCGACGGACAACCTTAAAAACTTGTCGGAAACTTCGGTGCGTCTGACAGACGACTATCTGTCTGCTCAGACAAGAAAAGACATAAAACGTACCGCGAACGCCAAGCCCTTGATTTTGCTTACTTTGTATACCTACAGATCTCATTCACCCTGGGACGAGAGTTCAAGCTGGTTTGAATACGCTATCGCCGCTAGCCATAATCGACCCCGTCACCAGCGAGAGCTGGCAGGAGTCTGGGTCCCATCGAGGTTGACCCAGCGGCGCAGAAAGGGCGAAGCAAGCTCATCTGCATATCGATTGGAAGCCGCCTCCGGGCGGCTTTGCTTTTTAGGAGAATCGAGGATTGCCTCCCAAGCAAGGCGATGTTTCTCTGTGCGACCTCACACAAGCATAAAGGCCTACCTCTACCCTGAAAGCCCGCAAATCAACCTGAGCCGCCGCGAAACCATCCGGTCATGGCATAATCCGTCACCTTTAATTCCCAGCACCTGCAAAGGGGGCAGTTCCTTGACCGATTCAAGCAAAACGTTGCACCTTTTCGGCATCAAAGCCTGCGACACCATGAAAAAGGCGCGCACCTGGCTCGATGACCACGCTGTGCGCTACGACTTTCACGACTACAAGACCGCCGGTATCGACCGTGAGCACCTGACCCAATGGTGCGACGAGCATGGCTGGCAAGTGGTGTTGAACCGTGCCGGTACGACCTTTCGCAAGCTCGACGACGAACGCAAAGCCGATCTCGACCAGTCGAAAGCCATCGAACTGATGCTCGCCCAACCCTCGATGATCAAGCGCCCGGTGCTGGATCTCGGTGACCGAACCCTGATTGGCTTCAAGCCAGATATCTATGCGGCAGAAATCAAGTAAACCTGCCCAGTCCATTTTGTTGAGGTAATGTTCATGTCCACTACCCTGTTCAGCCTGGCCTTCGGCGTCGGCACTCAAAACCGTCAAGGCGCCTGGCTGGAAGTGTTCTACGCGCAGCCACTGCTCAACCCTTCGGCTGACATCGTCGCAGCTATAGCGCCGATCCTGGGCTACAGCGAAGGCAACCAGGCCATCACCTTCACCACCACCCAGGCCTCGCAACTGGCTGAAGCCCTCAAGGGCGTCGATGCCGCGCAAGCCGCGCTGCTGACCCGTCTGGCCGAAAGCCATAAACCGCTGGTCGCCACCCTGCTGGCTGAAGATGCGCAACTGAGCTCCACCCCCGAGGCCTACCTCAAGCTGCACCTGTTGTCCCATCGCCTGGTCAAGCCCCATGGCCTGAACCTGGCCGGCATTTTCCCGCTGCTGCCGAACGTGGCCTGGACCAGCCAGGGCGCGATCGACCTGGGCGAACTGGCCGAGCACCAGCTCGAAGCCCGTCTGCGTGGCGAGCTGCTGGAAGTGTTCTCGGTGGATAAGTTCCCGAAAATGACTGACTACGTGGTTCCGGCCGGCGTGCGTATCGCCGATGCCGCACGGATCCGCCTGGGCGCCTACGTGGGCGAAGGCACCACCGTGATGCACGAAGGTTTCGTCAACTTCAACGCCGGCACCGAAGGCCCGGGCATGATCGAAGGCCGTGTGTCGGCTGGCGTGTTCGTCGGCAAGGGCTCGGACCTGGGCGGCGGTTGCTCCACCATGGGCACCCTGTCGGGTGGCGGCAACATCGTGATCAAGGTCGGCGAAGGCTGCCTGATCGGCGCCAATGCCGGTATCGGTATTCCATTGGGCGACCGCAACACCGTGGAGTCGGGCCTGTACGTGACCGCCGGTACCAAAGTCGCACTGCTGGACGAGAACAACCAACTGGTCAAAGTGGTCAAGGCCCGTGACCTGGCCGGCCAGCCGGACCTGCTGTTCCGTCGCAACTCGGAGACCGGTGCGGTGGAATGCAAGACCCACAAGTCGGCCATCGAGCTGAACGAAGCACTGCACGCGCATAACTAAGCCGCTTCACCGTCACCTGTGGGGGCAAGTCCGCTCCCCACAGGGGATCGCGTAACCCGGCAGGGCCCGAAAGCATGTTGATTCCTTCTCCCTGGCGCGCCGACTTCCCGGCCATCGCCGCCCTGCAACGGCAAGGCCAGACCTACCTGGACAACGCCGCCACCACGCAAAAACCCCAAGCCCTGCTGGATGCCCTGGCGCATTACTACGCCAACGGCGCGGCCAATGTGCACCGTGCGCAGCATCTGCCCGGCGCCCATGCCACCCAGGCGTTCGAAGACAGTCGCCTCAAGGTGTCGCAATGGCTCAATGCCGGGGAATGCGGGCAGATCGTGTTTACCCACGGTGCCACTTCGGCGCTGAACCTCCTGGCCTATGGGCTGGAACATCTGTTCAATCCAGGCGATGAAATCGTCATCAGCGCCCTGGAGCACCACGCCAACCTGCTGCCCTGGCAGCAACTGGCCGAACGCCGTTCGGTGACGCTGGTGGTGCTGCCGCTCGACGCCGACGGGGTGATCGACCTCGACGCTGCCGCTGGGCTCATTGGCCCGCGTACCCGCCTGCTGGCGGTGAGCCAACTGTCCAATGTGCTTGGCACCTGGCAACCCTTGCCGGCGCTATTGGCAATGGCCAAGGCCCAAGGCGCCTTGACCGTCATCGACGGCGCCCAGGGTGTGGTCCACGGCCGTCACGATGTGCAGGCCCTGGGTTGCGATTTCTATGTATTTTCCAGCCACAAGCTCTACGGCCCCGAAGGGCTGGGTGTGCTGTTCGGCCGTAACGAAGCGCTGCGCGAACTGCGCCATTGGCAATTCGGTGGCGAAATGGTGCAGCAGGCCGATTACCACAGCGCTACGTTCCGCCCGGCGCCCTTGGGTTTCGAAGCCGGCACCCCGCCCATCGCCAGCGTAATCGGCCTGGGGGCAACCCTGGATTACCTGTCCGCCCTCGACGCACAAGATGTCATTGACCATGAGGCGGCGCTGCACAATTACCTGCTCCACGGCCTGCTGGCGCGCAATGGTGTACGCCTGGTGGGCAATCCACGGCTGGCGCTGGTCAGTTTCGTGGTGGACGGCGTGCACAACGCCGACCTCGCCCACCTGCTGACCGAACAGGGCATCGCCGTGCGTGCCGGGCATCACTGTGCCATGCCGCTGTTCAAGCATTTGCATCTGTCGGGGGCGATCCGGGTGTCGCTGGCGTTGTACAACGACTCCGCCGATATCGAACGCTTCTTCGAAGCCCTGGATGCGGCCCTGGAGATGCTGCGATGAACCTGCCGGCCGATGCCGCCGCGGCACTGCAGATTTTCCAGGACGCCTCGGGCTGGGAGCAACGCGCCCGGCTGCTGATGCAATGGGGCGAACGCCTGCCGCCCTTGAGCGAGGCGGATAGGTGCGACGCCAACCTGGTGAGTGGCTGTGAAAGCCAGGTGTGGTTGGTGGGGCGGTTACAGGATGGGCAATGGCAGTTTGCTGCTGGCAGCGATGCGCGGTTGATTCGCGGGTTGGTGGCGCTGTTGCTGGCGCGGGTCAACGGTTTGTCGGCCGAAGCGTTGCAGCAGGTGGATTTGCCGGACTGGTTCAATCAGTTGGGACTCTCGCGGCAACTGTCGCCGTCGCGCAGTAATGGTTTGAATGCAGTGTTGCAGCGGATGCGCCAACTGACTTAGCAGTGCAGCCGAACGCGGAGCGTCCGTAGAGGCGTTCCCACGCGGAAGCGTCACTAGTGTCCGGTAAAAACTGAAGGGGGAGCTTGCTCCCCCTTGCTGTACCTGCCTTTGAGCGATACTCGGCTTTTTCAGACTCGATTCCGGCTATGTTCAGCAGCACTCGCTTTTCACAAATGCTCCAAGCACTCCCTCATCAGTTGTTCAAAAATGCAGTCAAACGCTGTGGCGCTGATCGTTATGCCAAGCAATTCAGCTCTTGGGATCTGCTCGTCACGCTGATCTTTGGTCAGATAACACAAGCCAGCAGCCTGCGCGCCTTGGCGACAGCATCGCAATCGCTGGAACCTCACCATTATCATCTCAACGCTCGCAGCATGGTTCGCTCAACGCTTTGTGATGCCTTGAGCAAACGCAGTTCAGAGCCTTTTCGGCTGGCCTGCGAGCACTTGCTGCAGGGCGTTGGCCGCAAGCAGCGCAAGTCCCTGGAAGCGATGGTCACGCTGATCGACTCGACCTCAATCACCTTGCGCGGTCCCGGCTTCGACGACTGGACCGCTGCGACGAAAACCCGCATAACACAAGGCCTGAAGGTGCATGTGGCAATTGATCCACGACAAACAGCACCCACTTACGTGAACATCACTGCCGCCAACGTCAATGACCTGAGTGACGCCCTGACCATGCCGCTTGAAGCAGGCATCACGTACGTTTTCGACAAGGGATACTGCGATTACAACTGGTGGCACCAGATTGATCAGGTGGGGGCGTTCTTCGTCACACGACTCAAAAAAAATGCCAATGTGAATCACGTAGAGGATCTGAACAGAGGGGAAAATGCCGACTTCATAGAGTCGGACGAAGCCGTGCGATTTGGCAAAAAACACCTGAATACACGACGGTTAAATCACTATCACGACCAAACCGTACGTCGGGTCCAGGTTCGTCGAGATGATCACGAAACGCCGCTGATCCTGGTGACTAATGATTTTTCACGCTCAGCTGAAGAAATTGCCGACCTGTACAAGCAGCGCTGGCAGATCGAGTTGTTCTTCAAGTGGATCAAGCAAAAACTCAAGCTCAAACGGTACTTCGGATTCTCTGAAAACGCGGTGCGTCTACAAATCTACAGCGCGCTGATCACATACCTTTTGCTGCTCCTGTATCAACAACGCTCGGCCTGCTCAGACTCACTTTCAAACTTCACTATCCGGCTGGCTCATAGCTTGTTTGAGCGCCCGCTCAGCGACACACACCGCGGATATCGAAGGCAAGAACGAACAGAGCTGAAGGCTGCCCAGGGTAGCCTTCAGCTATGAAAAGGTTTTACCGGACACTAGTGACGCGGAGCGTGGGAACGATCTCACGTCCTATCAGCCGGCCGTCGCACACCCGCAACGATCTTATCCACAGCCTTGGTCGCCGCGACCATGCCGAACGTCGCCGTCACCATCATCACCGCGCCAAACCCGCCGGCGCAGTCGAGCTTCACGCCGTCGCCGACAAAGCTCTTCTGCAAGCAGATGCTGCCGTCAGGTTTGGGGTAGCGCAGCTGTTCGGTGGAAAACACGCAGGGCACGCTGTAGTGACGGGTCACGGTGCGGGAAAAACCGTAGTCACGGCGCAAGGTCGAGCGCACTTTCGAGGCCAGCGGATCGTTGAAGGTCCGGTTCAGGTCGCAGACCTGGATCAACGTCGGGTCTATCTGCCCGCCCGCGCCGCCGGTGGTGATGATCTGGATCTTGCGGCGCTTGCACCAGGCGATCAGCGCGGCCTTGGCGTTGACACTGTCGATGCAGTCGATCACGCAATCGATGTTCGGCGTGATGTATTCGGCCATGGTGTCGCGGGTGACGAAATCCGCCACGGCATGCACCGTGCAATCGGGGTTGATTCCGCGCAGGCGCTCGGCCATGACCTCGACCTTGGGTTTGCCGACGGTGCTGTCCAGGGCGTGCAACTGACGGTTGGCGTTGCTGACGCAGACGTCGTCCAGGTCGAACAGCGAAATCTCGCCCACGCCGCACCGGGCCATGGCTTCCGCCGCCCAGGAACCGACCCCGCCCACCCCGACAATCGCCACATGGGCCGCCCGCAGGCGCTCCAGGCCTTCGAGGCCATACAAACGGGCGATGCCGGCAAACCGTGGATCTTCTGTACTCATGACCATTTACCCCAAAAACCGGCGCGCATTATAGGGCAGCCAAAAACCATTGTGGGAGCGAGCTTGCTCGCGATGGCGGTGGGTCAGTCAATATTAGTGCTGCTGATCCGACGCCATCGCGAGCAAGCTCGCTCCCACAGGGTTTAGTGTTTTGCTATAAGATAACCGCCATTTTGCGGGAGCCTGCCCGCCTCAGCACTCGCCTTGCGTTCACACTATATTCCCGGAGCTTCCATGACGGCCCACGCCGACCTCTCGCCGACCCTGCAACTCGCCTGCGACCTGATCCGCCGTCCGTCCGTGACGCCGGTGGATGCCGATTGCCAGAAACTGATGATGCAGCGCCTGGGCGATGCGGGCTTCAAGCTCGAGCCGATGCGCATCGAGGATGTGGATAACTTCTGGGCCAGCCATGGCAAGCACGACGGCCCGGTGCTGTGCTTCGCCGGGCACACCGACGTGGTGCCGACCGGTCCGGTACAGGCCTGGCAGCTCGACCCGTTCGATGCAGTCATCGACGACCAGGGCATGCTCTGTGGCCGTGGCGCGGCGGACATGAAAGGCAGCCTCGCGGCGATGGTGGTGGCGGCCGAGCGGTTCGTCACCGATTACCCGGACCACAAGGGCTCGATCACCTTCCTGATCACCAGCGACGAAGAAGGCCCGGCTCACCACGGCACCAAGGCCGTGGTCGAGCGCCTCAAGGCACGTCAGGAGCGCTTGGACTGGTGCATCGTCGGCGAGCCGTCGAGCACCAGCTTGGTGGGCGACGTGGTCAAGAACGGTCGTCGCGGCTCCCTCGGTGCGAAGCTGACCGTGCGCGGCAAGCAAGGCCACGTGGCCTACCCGCACCTGGCGAAGAACCCGATCCACCTGGCGGCTCCGGCGTTGGCGGAACTGGCCGCCGAGCATTGGGACCATGGCAACGATTTCTTCCCGCCCACCAGTTTCCAGATCTCCAACCTCAACGCCGGCACCGGCGCGACCAACGTGATCCCGGGTGACCTGGTGGCGGTGTTCAATTTCCGCTTCTCCACCGAGTCCACCGTCGAAGGCCTGCAACAGCGCGTCGCCGACATTCTCGACAAACATCAACTGGACTGGCACATCGACTGGGCCCTGTCCGGCCTGCCGTTCCTCACCGAGCCGGGCGCGCTGCTGGATGCCGTGTCGTCGAGTATCAAGGACGTGACCGGTCGCGAAACCCAGGCCTCCACCAGCGGCGGCACGTCCGACGGTCGTTTCATTGCCACCATGGGCACCCAAGTGGTGGAACTGGGGCCGGTCAACGCGACCATCCACCAGGTCAACGAACGCGTGCTGGCGGCCGATCTCGATGTGCTGACCGAGATCTACTACAAGACGCTGATCAAGTTGCTCGCCTGATGCTCGCGTGTCCAATCTGCAGTGAACCGCTGAACGCGGTGGATAACGGCGTGGCCTGCCCGGCCGGGCATCGGTTCGACCGCGCCCGCCAGGGCTACCTGAACCTGTTGCCGGTACAGCACAAGAACAGCCGCGACCCCGGCGACAACCAGGCCATGGTCGAAGCCCGCCGCGACTTCCTCAACGCCGGACACTACGCCCCCGTCGCCCGCCGCCTGGCCGAACTGGCGGCTGAGCGTAACCCCGGCCGCTGGCTGGACATCGGTTGTGGCGAGGGCTATTACACCGCGCAGATCGCCGACGCGCTGCCCGCTGCCGATGGTTATGCCCTGGATATTTCCCGCGAGGCGGTCAAGCGCGCCTGCAAACGCAATCCACAGCTGACCTGGTTGATCGCCAGCATGGCGCGAGTGCCGCTGGCGAACGGCTGCTGCCAATTCCTCGCGAGCGTGTTCAGCCCACTGGACTGGCAGGAAGCCAAGCGCCTGCTCAGCCCCGGCGGCGGCCTGATGAAAGTAGGCCCCACCCGCGGCCACCTGATGGAATTGCGCGAACGCCTGTACGACGAAGTGCGCGAATACACCGATGACAAGCACCTGGCGCTAGTACCTTCAGGCATGGCGCTGGAGCACAGCGAAACCCTCGAGTTCAAGCTGATCCTCGAGAGCGGCCAGGACCGCGCCAACCTGCTGGCGATGACGCCTCACGGCTGGCGCGCCAGTGCCGAACGCCGCGCCAGCGTGATCGAGCAGGCCGAGCCGTTCGAAGTCACTGTGTCGATGCGCTACGATTATTTCGTTCTTCAATAACCTATCAAATCCGCGAATGGATTTTTCAAGACCGCAGTGAGGATATCCATGCGCCAACCCGATATCGAGATTTACCTCAAAGACGCCGACGTCGACCACAAGGCCGTCGCCGCCTGGCTGACCCAGGCGCTGGGCCCGTGCAGCGAATGGACGCAGAAAGGCCAGACCTACAAGTGCAAGGCCGGCGACATCCCTGTGACCTGGCTGCCCAAGGCCGTGGGCAAATGGAACAGCCTGTACCTGGAAAGCGACCGGACCCCGTGGGATGACGACATCGCCTGCGCCCGCGCCGCGTTCGCCGCACTGAATGTCGAAGTGCGCTGCGCGCCCGGCTCATGGGTGGAAGAGGAAGGTGAGGAATCGGCCGATCGCTGGATTCGCATCAGTGCCGATGGGGAAGAAGAGATTACCTGGAAGACGGCCTGACGCAGTTGCAGGTCGTTCACAAGTTCAAATGTGGGAGCGAGCCTGCTCGCGATAGCGGTGTGTCAGTTGATGATGTATTGACTGATACACCGCTATCGCGAGCAGGCTCGCTCCCACAGGGGGGATTTGCGTTGGTTGGAAGAGTGGCCTACAACCCCACCACATCCTCAGCCTGCAAGCCCTTCTGCCCTTCCACCACCGCGTATTCGACCTGTTGGCCTTCGGTCAACGAACGGTGGCCGTCGCCGCGGATCGCACGGTAGTGCACGAACACATCCGGCCCGCCTTCGCGCTGGATAAAACCGTATCCCTTGGCGTCGTTGAACCACTTCACATTGCCGGTCTCGCGTGCAGCCATGATGCTCACTCCCATTTCTTATTTTTAAGAACTTTCACTGCCGTCCAACCGTCCATGAGGAAGTCAGAAGCAATCAGCCGACCGAGTATATGACAGTCGGAAAAACTCTCAACTGACTTTACTTCGGTGCTTTTTTGCCGATTTTCGACGAATCCGGCACACTACCTGCCGCTTGATCCCATCCACTCATGCAGAAGCCGTATGACCCGCTCCCCGTTCCGCCGTCTTGTGTTTGGCACCCTGCGTCGACTGCTGTACCTCTGGGTTCGCTCCGAGACGATCAACCAGTCGTCCTTCACCCTCAACCTCGACCGCAGCCGTCCGGTGTTCTACGTCCTGCAAGACCCTTCGCTGACCGACCTGGCAGTGCTCGACACAGAGTGCACCAAGGCCGGCCTGCCTCGCCCGGTATTGCCGGTATCGGTGGGCAACCTGCTGGAGCCGGCGGCATTCTTCTACCTGACGCCGGCGCCGGACTGGCTCGGACGCCAGGACAAGCGCGGCGCGCCCCCCACACTGACGCGACTGGTCAACGTACTGACTCACGACGCCGCCGAAGACGCGCAGATCATTCCAGTCAGCGTGTTCTGGGGCCAGTCGCCCGACAGCGAATCCAGTCCGTGGAAGCTGTTGTTTGCCGACAGTTGGGCCGTCACCGGACGCCTGCGCCGCCTGCTGAGCATCATGATCCTGGGTCGCAAGACCCGCGTGCAGTTCTCCGCGCCGATTCATCTGCGCGAACTGATCGAGCACGACAAAGGCCACGCACGCACCGTGCGCATGGCCCAGCGGATCCTGCGGGTGCATTTCCGCAACCTGAAGGCAGCGGTCATCGGCCCCGACATTTCCCACCGACGCAACCTGGTCAAGGGCCTGGTAAACCAGCCATTGGTCAAACAGGCGATTGCCGACGAGGCCGAGCGGGAAAAAATCCCGGCGGAAAAAGCCAAGGCCCAGGCCCTGCGCTACGGCAACGAAATCGCCTCGGACTACACCTACACCGCCATCCGTTTCCTGGAAGTGGTACTGAGCTGGTTCTGGAACAAGATCTACGACGGTATCAAGGTCAACAACATCGAAGGCGTGCAGGACATCGCCCCAGGCCACGAAGTCATTTATGTGCCGTGCCACCGCAGCCACATCGACTACCTGCTGCTGTCGTACCTGCTGTTCCGCAACGGCCTGACCCCACCGCACATCGCCGCCGGCATCAACCTCAACATGCCGGTGATCGGCGGCCTGCTGCGCCGTGGCGGGGCGTTCTTCATGCGCCGTACCTTCAAGGGCAACCCGCTCTACACCGCCGTGTTCAATGAATACCTGCACACGTTGTTCACCAAGGGCTTTCCGGTGGAATACTTCGTCGAAGGGGGACGTTCGCGCACCGGGCGCATGCTGCAACCCAAGACCGGCATGCTCGCCATCACCCTGCGCAGCTTCCTGCGGTCATCGCGCACGCCCATCGTGTTCGTGCCGGTCTATATCGGCTACGAGCGGGTGCTGGAGGGCCGTACCTACCTGGGCGAGTTGCGCGGGGCCAGCAAGAAGAAAGAATCGATCTTCGACATCTTCAAGGTCGTCGGTGCCCTCAAGCAACGCTTCGGCCAGGTGGCGGTGAACTTCGGCGAGCCGATCAAACTGGCAGAGTTCCTCGACGGTGAACAGCCGGACTGGCGCCAGCAGGAACTGGGCCCGCAGTTCAAACCGGCCTGGCTCAACGCGACCACCCATCGCCTGGGTGAGCGCGTGGCCCGCCACCTGAACGAAGCCGCCGCCATCAACCCGGTCAACCTGGTGGCCCTGGCGCTGCTGTCCACCAGCCGCCTGGCCCTGGATGATCAGGCCATGGCCCGGGTGCTGGACCTGTACCTGGCGTTGCTGCGCAAAGTACCGTATTCGCCTCACACCACCCTGCCCACGGGGGATGGCCGGGCGCTGATCGAACATGTGAAAGGCATGGACCTGCTGTCGGAACAGAACGATGCCCTGGGCAAGATCCTGTACCTGGATGAGCAGAATGCGGTGCTGATGACCTACTACCGCAACAACGTGCTGCACATCTTCGCCCTGCCGGCATTGCTGGCGAGCTTTTTCCAAAGTTCTTCGCGCATGAGCCGCGAGCAGATCCTGCGCTACACCCGCGCCTTGTACCCGTACCTGCAATCGGAACTGTTCATTCGCTGGTCATTGGAGCAACTGGACGAGGTGATCGATCAATGGCTCGAAGCGTTCGTCGAACAGGGCCTGCTGCGTTTCGAAAATGACCTGTACCTGCGTCCGGTGCCGAGTTCGCGGCATTTCGTGCTGCTGACTCTGCTGTCCAAAAGCATCGCCCAGGCCCTGCAACGCTTCTACATGACCGTCTCGCTGCTGCTCAACAGTGGTCAGAACAGCATCAGCGCCGAAGAGCTGGAGGACCTCTGCACCGTCATGGCCCAGCGTCTGTCGATCCTGCATGGCCTCAACGCGCCGGAATTCTTCGACAAGACCCTGTTCCGCCATTTCATCCAGACGATGCTGGACCTTGATGTTCTGCGCCGGGACGAAGCCGGCAAGCTAAGCTATCACGAGCTGCTGGGCGAACTGGCCGAAGGCGCCGCCAAACGGGTGCTGCCGGCGGAGATTCGTTTGTCGATCCGCCAGGTGGCGTTGCATCGCAGTGAAGATGCGGCGGATCAGGTTGCTCCGGTGACCCAGGATTGATTCCCCCCGGCGCCAGGCCGTTGCCTGGCGCCCTCGATCAAGGAACTGCGCCATGAAAAAAATGACCCTGCTGGCCGTTGCCACGCTGCTCGGCGCCTGCTCCAGCGCACCGCTGGCGAGCAAGAACCACCTCGACGGTGAAGTGTTCTACCTGCAACGCATCGCCCTGCCGCCCACCGCAACCCTAAGCGTGAGTTTGCAGGATGTGTCCCTGGCCGATGCCCCGGCGGTGGTGCTCGATCAACAGAGTGGCCCGGTCAAAGGCCAGGTCCCGCTGCCATTCCACCTCAGCTATGATCCGTCCCAGGTCAAACCCGGCCATCGCTATGCCGTGAGTGCCCGCATCGAAGTGGACGGCCAGCTGATGTTCATCAGCACCGAACAACACACCGTGCAACTCGATGGCAAAGATCCGCAGCCGTTGAAGATCCGCGTCAACCCTGCACGTTGATTCCTTTCCATTCATCTCAAGGACGCTGTCATGCTCCGCTCTACTCTACTCTTCACCGGCCTGTTGGTCTGCGCCAACGCCATGGCCCTGTCCCTGGGTGACCTGTCGCAAAAAGATGCCACGGGTGGCCTCAAGGACGCCTTGACCCAGGGCGCCCAGGTGGCGGTCAAGCAACTGGGCACGCCTGGGGGTTTCAGCAACAACCCGGAAGTGAAGATCGAACTGCCGGGCAAACTCGGCAAAGTCGCCAGCAAGATGAAAGCCTTTGGCATGGGTGACCAGGTCGATCAACTGGAGGCCAGCATGAACCAGGCAGCCGAGACTGCCGTGGTCCAGGCGCAGCCGATTCTGGTCAATGCCGTGAAGAATATGAGCGTGGACGATGCCAAGGGCATTTTGAGCGGTGGCAACGACTCGGCGACGCAGTACCTGAACAAGAGCAGCCGCGAGCAGATCCGCGCCAAGTTCCTGCCCATCGTCAAACAAGCCACCGACAAGGTCGGCCTGGCCCAGAAATACAATGCCTTTGCCGGCCAGGCCGCGACGTTCGGCGTATTGGATGCCAAAAGCGCCAACGTCGAAAACTACGTGACCGAGCAGGCACTGGACGGCTTGTTCGAAATGATCGGCAAGCAGGAAGCCGCGATTCGCAAGAACCCGGCGGCCGCGGCCACCAGCCTGGCGAAGAAGGTCTTCGGCAGCCTCTGAATGCGGTAAACAACGGTGGGAGCGAGCCTGCTCGCGATAGCGGCTTCAGCCATGACATCTTCATTGGCTGTTATACCGCTATCGCGAGCAGGCTCGCTCCCACATTTGCCTCTCAGTCAGGTTTTCTTGACCCTGAACCAGGCCGCATACAGCGCCGGCAGGAACAGCAGCGTCAACGCTGTCGCCACGATCAGCCCGCCCATGATCGCCACTGCCATCGGGCCGAAGAACAGGCTGCGCGACAATGGAATCATCGCCAACACCGCCGCCAGGGCGGTGAGCACGATCGGCCGGAAGCGTCGTACCGTGGCTTCGATGATTGCCTGCCACGGTGTCAGCCCGGCCTCGATGTCCTGTTCGATCTGGTCCACCAGGATCACCGAGTTGCGCATGATCATCCCCGACAGGGCGATGGTGCCCAGCATGGCGACGAAACCGAACGGCTGGCGGAATACCAGCAGGAACAGCGTGACGCCGATCAGCCCCAAAGGCGCCGTCAGAAATACCATGGCCGTGCGTGAGAAACTGCGCAGTTGCACCATCAGCAGGGTCAGCACTACCACGATGAACAACGGTACCCCGGCATTCACCGACTTCTGCCCTCGGGTCGAATCCTCGACCGTGCCACCGACCTCCAGCAGATAACCGTCCGGCAATTCTGCGCGAATCGGGTCCAGGGTCGGGAAGATCTGCTGCACCAGGGACGCCGGTTGCTCCTTGCCATAGATATCGGCCCGCACCGTCACGCTCGGCAGGCGATTGCGATGCCAGATCACACCCTCTTCAAAGCCGTATTCCAGCGTCGCGATCTGCGACAGCGCAACACTTTGGCCGTTCTCGGTGGGCACCGCCAGGCTCGGCAGCAACGTCAGCTCGGTGCGCTCGTGGACCGTGCCACGCAGCAGAATCTCGATCAGTTCGTTGTCCTCGCGGTACTGGCTGACACTGGAGCCGATCAGGGAGCTTTGCAGGAACTTCGACAGGTCAGCCGTGCTTACGCCCAAGGCCCGGGCGCGCTCCTGGTCGACATTCAGGTACACGACTTTGCTCGGTTCCTCCCAATCCAGGTGCACGTTCGTTACGTAGGGATTTTCGCGAACCTTCGTCGCGACTTTCCGCGCCAGGGCTCGAACTTCTTCAATGTGTTCGCCGGTCACCCGGAACTGCACCGGGTAACCCACGGGTGGACCGTTTTCCAGGCGCGTGACCCGGGAGCGCATAGTCGGAAACTGTTCGTTCAGGGTACTGATCAGCCAGCTGCGCAGAGGCTCGCGGTCTTCGATGGTCTTGGCCAGCACCACGAACTGGGCGAAGCTCGGTGCCGGCAGTTGTTGATCCAGCGGCAGGTAGAAACGCGGTGAGCCGGTGCCGACATAGGCCACGTAGTTGTCGATGCCCGGGTGATCCTTGAGCATCGCCTCGAGGCGCTTGACCTGTTCGGCGGTGTTACTCAGGGAGGCGCCCTCCTCCAGTTTCAGGTCGACCATCAACTCCAGCCGACCCGACGCCGGGAAGAACTGCTGCGGGACAAAACGGAACAGCATCACCGAGCCGATGAACAACAGCACGGTCAAGGCGATAACGGTTTTGCGCCGCCGCACGCACCACTCCACCAATCGCCGGACCCGCTGGTAGAACGGCGTGCCGTAAGGGTCGGGTTGACCGTCACCGGTGCCGTGCTTGGCCGCATGAATTTTCGCCAGGTCCGGCAGGAGTTTTTCCCCCAGATAAGGCACGAACACCACCGCAGCCACCCAGGACGCCAGCAACGCGAGGGTCACCACCTGGAAAATCGAGCGGGTATATTCGCCGGTGCCCGATTGCGCCGTGGCGATCGGCAGGAACCCCGCCGCCGTGATCAGCGTACCGGTGAGCATCGGGAACGCCGTGCTGGTCCAGGCATAGCTGGCGGCCTTGATCCGGTCGAAGCCCTGCTCCATCTTGATCGCCATCATCTCCACCGCAATGATCGCGTCATCCACCAGCAACCCGAGCGCCAGCACCAGCGCACCGAGGGAAATCTTGTGCAGGCCGATCCCCAGGTAATACATCGCCGCGAAAGTCATCGCCAGCACCAGCGGAATCGCCAGGGCGACCACCATCCCGGTGCGCAGCCCCAGGGAAAAGAAGCTCACCAGCAAGACGATCGTCAGCGCTTCCACCAGCACCTGAACGAACTCACCGACGCCGGTCTTCACCGCAGCAGGCTGGTCCGACACCTTGCGCAACTGCATGCCGGCCGGCAGGTTGTTCTGGATCCGGGCAAACTCGGTTTCCAGCGCCTTGCCCAGGATCAGGATGTCACCGCCCTCCTTCATCGCCACGGCCAGGCCGATGGCATCCTCGCCCATGAAGCGCATGCGTGGCGCGGGTGGGTCGTTGAACCCACGACGCACGTCTGCCACATCGTCGATACGGAAGGTGCGATCGGCGACCCGGATCGGGAAATTACGGATCTCTTCTACCGTCTGAAAATTCCCCGATACCCGTAGCTGCAAACGCTCGCTGCCGGTCTCGAAGAAGCCTGCGGTCGAGACTGCGTTCTGCTTTTCCAGGGCCTGCTGGACCGCCGACAAGGGCAGGCCAAGGGTCGCCAGCTTGACGTTCGACAGCTCAATCCAGATTTTCTCGTCCTGCAGACCGAGCAAATCAACCTTGCCCACATCCTTGACCCGTTGCAGCTGGATCTGGACACGGTCGGCGTAATCCTTGAGCACGCCGTAGTCGAAGCCGTCGCCGGTCAGGGCATAGATGTTGCCGAAGGTGGTCCCGAACTCATCGTTGAAGAACGGCCCCTGGACACCCTGGGGCAAGGTATGGCGGATGTCGTTGATCTTCTTGCGGATCTGGTACCACAGCTCGGGGATCTGCGCCGAATGCATGGAGTCCCGGGCCGCGAAGGTCACCTGGGACTCGCCCGGACGGGAAAACGAGACGATTTTCTCGTAGTCGCCGGTTTCCATCAGCTTCTTTTCGATGCGTTCGGTGACCTGGCGCGACACTTCCTCGGCCGTGGCCCCCGGCCAGTTGGTGCTGATGATCATGGCCTTGAAGGTGAACGGCGGGTCTTCACTCTGACCCAGCTTGGTGTAGGAAAGCGCGCCGACAATAGCCAGCAACAGCATCAGGAACAGTACGATCTGGCGGTTACGCAACGCCCATTCGGAAAGATTGAAACCCATCGGGGATTACTCCTTGGCCGCCAGGTTGACCACGCGGTTGGAGCGATCCACCGGCCGTACCTGCTGGCCGTCGAGGAGCACATGCACGCCGGCCGCCACCACCCAGTCATTGGCACTGAGGCCCTCAAGCACCGGAACGGTCTTTTCACCGAAGGCGCCGACCCGCACCGGGACTTTCTTCAAGGTGTTGTTAGCGTTGACCACCCAGACATACGTCGCGCCGTTTTCAGCGGTCAGGGCCGATAGCGGCACCGACAAAGGCACCTTGTCGACAGTCTGGATAAACACCCGGGCGCTCTGGCCCAGCTCGGCCGGGACGCTGCCCGCGGCAAATGCAACACGGGCAGCGAAGGTACGGGACTTGGGGTCGGCAGCCGGCGAGAGTTCGCGAATATGCCCGCTGAAACGCTGACCAGGCTGGCTCCACAGTTCCACCGAGACCGGCTGGCCGATCTTGAACCGACCAAAACTCTGTTCCGGCAGACTGATCAGCACCTCACGCTCGCCGTCGGTGGCGAGGGTGAAGACCGTCTGCCCGGCCTGCACCACCTGCCCGACTTCCACCGAACGCCGGGCGACCACGCCATCCTGGGGCGCCCGCAGTACCGAATAGCTGGCCTGATTGCTGGAGACGTCGAATTCGGCCTGGATCTGCTTGAGCCGCGCGGCGCCGGAGCGGTAGAGGTTCTCGGCATTGTCGTACTGGGAGCGGCTGACCATCTGCCGGTCCAGCAAGGTCTTGTAGCGATCACGTTCGGCACGCACCAGGTTCAGGTTGGCCTCGGCGGCGGCCACCTGGGCCCGGGTCGCTTCCAGTTGCAAGCGCACGTCCTGGGGATCGAGTTCGGCCAGGGGCTGGTTGGCCTTGACCCGTTGCCCCTCTTCGACCAGTCGTCGGCTCACTTTGCCGCCAATGCGAAAAGCCAGGTCCGGCTCGAAACGGGCCCGCACTTCGCCGGGATAACTGTCCGTCGCCTGGGCCGAAGGCTCTGGCTTCACGACCATGGCCGGGCGCACAGCGACCGGCACCGGTTCGTCATGACCACACGCAGACAATAAAAAAGCCAGACTGACGGGCACGGCGAGGGGCAATGCATAGCGGAACATGGCGGCAGACCTTTCGCTAATAGCGCTTGGAATAATTATACTGGCGGGTATGTTATTAATAGCAAACTCACCAGTCCAGTATTAAAGCGAAGAATGTCGAACAATCTTTTACCCCCCAGCGGACCTGGCCGTCCGAAGGATCTGGTCAAACGCCAGGCCATTCTCGACGCCGCCAAACGGCTGTTCATGGACTTGGGTTATGCCAATACCAGCATGGATAACGTCGCCACCGAAGCGGGCGTGTCGAAGCTGACGGTCTACAGCCATTTCAACGACAAGGAAACGCTGTTTTCCGCCGCGGTGATCGCCAAATGCGAAGAGCAGGTACCGCCGTTGTTCTTCGAGTGGCCTGAGGGCGTGTCGATTGAACATGTGCTGTTGAACATTGCCCGGGGCTTTCAGCAATTGGTCAGCAGCGAAGAGTCGGTGAACCTGCATCGGGTGATCATGGCCCTGGGCAGCCAGGACCCTATGCTTTCGACGATTTTCTACCAGGCCGGCCCCGAGCGGATGCTCTCAGGCATGGAGCGGTTGTTGGCCAAGGTCAACCAGAACGGCGCCCTGTGCATCGACAAACCCCGCCATGCGGCGGAGCACTTCTTCTGCCTGATCAAGGGCGCGGCGAATTTCCGCTTGCTGTATGGCTGCGGCGCGCCGTTGGAGGCTGAGGCGGCCGAGGAACATGTGCAGGAGGTGGTGGGGTTGTTCATGCGGGCCTACAGGCCTTAGATTTTCGGTGCCCGGGCCGGCCCCATCGCGAGCAGGCTCGCTCCCACAAGGGATTTGTGTCGTTCACAAGCCCCTGTGGGAGCGAGCCTGCTCGCGATGAAAGCCACTCGGTCTCAAGCCTTGAGCGCTTTCTTCGGATAGATATCGTAGCGACTGGACTTGCCATCGAGCCCATGGCTCGGCTTCGGCCCCTCGATGCATGGCGCCTTGCGCGGGCGCTTGACCACCACCCGGTGCGTCGCCAGGGCCAGGGCTGCGGCCAGCAGCGCCGGGGCGTCGGGGTCGTCGCCGACCAAGGGCCGGAACAGGCGCATCTCCTTCTTCACCAGGGCGGTTTTCTCACGGTGTGGGAACATCGGGTCCAGGTAGATCACCTGGGGCGGCTCGCCTTCCCAGTTCTGCATCACCTCGATGGAGTTGCCCTTGAGCAAGCGCATGCGGGCCACGATGGGCGCCACGTCGAAATCCTCCGCGCCACGGGTCAGACCATCCTCCAGTAATGCGCCGATCAGCGGCTGGCGCTCGATCAGGCTCATCTCACAGCCCAGGCTGGCCAGCACGAAGGCATCCTTGCCCAACCCGGCCGTGGCATCCAGCACACGGGGACGCACGCCCTGGGCGATACCGACCGCCTTGGCGATCATCTGGCCGCTGCCGCCACCGTACAACCGGCGATGGGCCGCGCCACCCTCGACAAAATCCACCCGCACCGGCCCCGGCGCGTCCGGCCCCAGTTGTTGCAGTTGCAACCCGTGTTCGCCGACCTGCAAGGCAAACTCGCCCTCGTCCACCTGCAAGGGCAGGCCAAGGCGCTGGGCCCAGTGCTCGGCCTGAGGCTGGAAGGCCGGGGCCAGGGCCTCGACGTGGATGCGGCAGGCCGCGGGTTGCTCACTCATGGAAGTTGTTCATTCATGGAAACATGCTCAAAAAATTAAGGATCGGCAAAAACGGCCGATAACAACGGTGAACGGCATTTTGCCAGAGCTGAGCGTCGACCGAGAAAAATGTCAGACATTCATTCCACATCGATAGGCGTTATCTCCCGTTACGGTGATTACAGCCTGCGCAACACCCAGGCCCTGAGCGGCGTCAGTCACCTGTGGCAAGATTTTTTTGCCCGGGCCCTGGCCGATCAACTGGGTGAAAACGCACCAGCGCCTGGCAGTTACCAGCCCGTCGCCCTCGATGAGGCCGTTGAACCGACCCTCGGCGCCGAACTGCTGGACCACATCGTCAGCCAGCGCACCTGCGACGTGACGCAAACCCAGGTCAAACCGCCTGAGCCGCTGTTCCTGCCCATCGCCGAATTCGAACTGGACCTGCTGGACAAGCCGTTCCCACCCTTCCCGCCGGAAGAAATCAGCGCCCAGCAAAAACAACAGAACTTCGAGAGCAACTGGGTTCGCCCCATTGTCCTCGCCGCCGGCCAAGCGCTGCCGGAGCCCGGCCCGGCGCCGCAACCGCGCCCGTTGCACCTGCCGATTGCCGAGCTCGAACTCGATCTGCTGGACAAGCCTTTCCCGCCGTTCCCGGAAGAAGAGATCGTTGCCCAGCAGAAAGCCCTGGACTTCGACACCCGCTGGGCACGCCCGATCGTACTGCAGAACCTGCGCATCGCCGCCTGATTCTCACCGGCAGACCCACCATGGCCCCACATCCAGATGGAAATGGTTGCGGTGTGCCGCGTTGTAGTCCGGGCTCAAGACCACACTGAACATGTCACAGGCACCGTCGCGTACCTGCCGCAGGAAACCCGCATCGGCGTTGTCCTTCGGCCAGTCCCGGAGGACGCTGATCGTGCGGCCATCGGCCAGGCGAAACCCGGCGATGTCCAGGGCATTGGCCGTGGCGTGCTGGCTGCGCGCACCGTTTTCACGACCGTACATGTTGCGACAGGCGAAACTGCCGAGGTGATCGACCCGCGCCACTTTCTGCCCGTAGGCCGCTTGTGCCGCTGGTTGCAGCGCATGACGCTCGAACAGGGCGAACGCCACCGCCAGGGAGCAACTGGCAAGGAAGCTGCTGCTCAGCGCCACTTCGCCGCTCTGCACCCGCAGCACATTGGTCAGCGGGCAACTGGCAGCAGGGTTGCTGTCGGCCTGGTGGGCAACCCGCAGCCCCGAGGTGGCAAGGGCCTGCTCACACAGTTGCGGGTCATTGCGCAGGGCCATGAGCTTGTAGCGGGTCAGCAGGTTCGGCGGCGCATTGACGTCCAGGGGCGCCCAGGGATTCCATGCGGGCGGCACCGGCAACCAGCCCCGCCACACCCCCAGAACCAAGGCGCCAACGATCAGCACCACCAGCAACGTCAGTTTTTTCGCAATCCTCACGGCGACGCCTCGAGCCTCAACCCTTGAACAACTGGTTGACCTGCTTGAACGTCATCGAGCGACGGGTAAAGGTGAACGTGCCCTGCTCGCGAATTTCCCCGGCGGCGCGCATGAACTCGCCATATGCGGCCAAGGCCAGCGCCGAGCCGACGCTGATGCGCCTGGCGCCCAACTCGCTCAACTGCGCGAGTGTCAGGTCCAGCGCCCCGGACATCAGCACGTTCACCGGTTTCGGCGCCACGGCCTGCACCACCGCGAGCACTTGCTCGGCGGTACTCAACCCTGGGGCATAGAGCACGTCGGCACCGGCGTCGGCGAACGCTTTCAGGCGACGGATCGTGTCATCGAGATCGGGATTGCCGTGCAGGAAGTTTTCCGCCCGGGCGGTCAGCAGGAAGGGGTAAGGCAGACTGCGCACAGCTTCGGCCGCCGCCTTGACCCGTGCCACGGCGTGCTCGAAGCAATAGATCGGGCTGTCTTCGCGTCCCGTGGCATCTTCGATGGACCCGCCGACCGCGCCGGCTTCTGCCGCGCGCAGCAGGTTGCGGGCGCACTCTTCGGGTGCGTCGGCGAAACCGTTTTCGAAGTCGACCGCTACCGGCAGGTCAGTGGCGGCCACGATCGCCCGGACATTGGCCAGGGTGTCTTCCAGCCCCAGCGCGCCGTCCGGGCGCCCCAGGGAAAACGCGTGACCGGCGCTGGTGGTGGCCAAGGCCTCGAACCCCAGGCTGGCCAACATCTTCGCGGAACCGGCGTCCCACGGGTTGGGAATGACAAAAGCCTCTTCGCGTTCGTGCAAGGCTTTGAACACCTGGGCCCGACGGTTTTGCGCATCCATGTAAGTCGCTCCTGAGCAGGGAAGGATCCGGCCTCAGAGCAAACCCAGTTGCTCGGCGGCGGGCTCTCTGTATAACTCAGGCAGGGCCGGCAAGCCAGGCAATCGCTGCATCAAGCGATGATGAAAACGCAGCGCCAGCTTCGCCGCCAGCAGGTTGTCGGCGGTGTGCAGGAAGATGTAGGGCGTGCGCCCTTCCTCGATCCAGGTGGCGATTTTCTCCACCCAGGGCGTCAGGAACGGCTCGTTGGCCTCCAGCACCGGATGACCGATGAAGCGCACCTGCGGGCATTGGGTAAAAGCCGCCGGCCGGGGTGGTACTCGCGGCTTTTTCGATTGTGCATGGAGCACGGCAGGATCGGTGGAGGTGCAACTGAACAGCGCCCGGGGATCAAGGCAGATACGCTCGACACCGCGATCGAGCAACAAGCGATTGAGCCGCCGCTCGGCATCGCCCTTGGCAAAGAACTCATCGTGACGGACCTCCACCGCCAACGGGCGCTGCAAGGCATCGATGAACCCCGCCAATTCCGGCAATCGATTCGGTGTGAACGCTTTGGACAGCTGCAGCCAGAACGGCGAAACCCGCTCACCCAAAGGGCTGAGCAGTTGCAGGAAGGTGTCGACGGCCGTCTGGTGCTCGCGCAGATCGCCGTTGTGGCTGATCTCGCCGGGGAACTTGGCGGTGAAGCGAAAGTGCGTGGGCATGGTGTCGGCCCAGCGCTGCACGATGGCCGCAGGAGGGCTCGCGTAGAAGGTCGTGTTGCCTTCCACGGCGTTGAATACCTGGGAATAGAGACTCAGGAAATCGGCGCTTCTGGCGTCCTGGGGATAGAGATAATCACGCCAGGCGTTTTCGCTCCAGGAGGGGCAGCCGAGGTAGTAAGGCAACGCCATCAGATGTAGAGGTCGAGCCCCAGCACTTCCATATCCCAATCGACGAAACCGGCGGTGCTCAGGTAGCTGGCCAGGGCCGTGGCGACACTGCGGCTCATGGAACGGTGATAAAGCATGTCTTGCTGGCGGGCGGGAAGATTGCTCAGGCGCTGTGCGGAGGCTTTGGCGGCGCGGGCGGCCAGTTGCTCTTCAGACGGAAACTCCAGCTCGCCATCGACGTCGTCGAAGGACTCCTGATCAGCGACCTTGCCCGTCCTGGGCCGGCGCTTGATGGGATAGGACTGGGATGAATAACCGTCTATACGCATAACAGAATGCTCAGTATCAATGATGGCAATTTAGCGGCACTTTCCCAGCCGCGCAAATGCGCAAGTGATAACTAGAACACATAAAGCCGAAAAGGTTTAAAAACAGGTCGGAAAAGTGACGACTGGTAATATCGGGTGTGACTTTGGGGCTATGGAATGACTTGTGCCAAGGGATTGCAAGCCACCGAGGGCTTTGTGGCAGGGTGACTTTGTGGCGAGGGGATTTATCCCCGCTGGGCGCGTAGCTCCCCCGACATTAGTGTGCCGGTCAATCACCTAGCGAGCGCTGCGCACTCGAGCGGGGATAAATCCCCTCGCCACAACGCTGCCCGCTTGAGAGTGGGATTATCGCTCCGACTTCGGCGTGGCGACCTTATCGCGCAGGTACACCGGCTGGGCATCGTCGGCCGGGATGGCTTCGCCGCGTTCCCAGGCGAAACGGGCCAGGGCCAGCAGGTCTTCGGCGTGGGGCAGCAGGCTGGCGTCCTGGCCGCTGAGGTTGACGGCAATGCGCTCGCCGTAGCCCCAACCAGTACCGGCGCCGAACCACTCACCCTCTGCACCTGCCGGCAGTGCCGCTACCTCGGGCGGCAGCACCGCTTCGGCACCCACCAGGCGCATCTCGCCAGCGGTTTCGCGGTAGCAGCCCCAGTACACCTCGTCCATGCGCGCATCGATGGCCGCGGCCACCTGCTGGGTGCCGTGCTCACGCAGGGCACGCTGGGCCAGCACGGCCAGGTTCGACACCGGCAACACCGGGCGCTCCAGCGCGAATGCCAACCCTTGCACCACGCCGATGGCAATGCGCACACCGGTGAAGGCCCCCGGGCCACGGCCAAAGGCAATCGCATCCACGGCCTGCAAGGTGGTGCCGGCATCGCTGAGCAATTGCTGGATCATCGGCAACAGTTTCTGGGCGTGCAGGCGTGGAATCACCTCGTAATGGCTCGTGACCTTGCCGTCGTGCAGCAGGGCAACGGAGCAAGCTTCAGTCGCGGTGTCCAGGGCCAGCAAGGTGCTCATCGATGTGTCCGTAAATCAGGTGGAAAAAAGGGGCGCCAGTATAAACAACTACGGCCCGCAAGCGGGCCGTAGTTGATGCAACCGATCAGACTTTTCAGCGCAGCGCTTCAAGCACCTTGCCGGTGATCGCATCGACCGAGCCGACGCCCGGGATGTGGCTGTACTTGGGCTTGCCGCCGGTCTTGGCGGACAGCTTCTGGTAGAAGTCCACCAGCGGCTTGGTCTGGGAATGGTAGACCGACAGGCGATGACGCACGGTTTCTTCGGTGTCGTCCTTGCGCTGCACCAGCTCTTCACCGGTGAGGTCGTCCTTGCCGGCGAGTTTCGGCGGGTTATAGACGGTGTGGTAGACGCGACCCGACGGCTCGTGGACACGACGCCCGGCGATGCGCTGGACGATCTCTTCGTCGTCGACGGCGATTTCAACGACGTGATCCAGCTCCACGCCGGCTTCCACCAGGGCTTCGGCCTGTGGAATGGTGCGCGGGAAACCGTCGAAGAGGAAACCCTTGGCGCAGTCGGATTGAGCGATGCGATCCTTGACCAGGGCAATGATCAGGTCATCCGACACCAGGCCGCCGGCATCCATGATGCTCTTGGCCTTGATGCCCAGCTCGGTGCCGGCCTTGACCGCTGCACGCAGCATGTCGCCGGTGGAGATTTGC